>CANJIM010000009.1 GCA_947474495.1 Rhodospirillaceae bacterium | reverse complement strand
TATCAGCACGGCGAGGTTTACGTCACCGACGACGGCGCCGAGACCGATCTCGACCTCGGCCATTACGAGCGCTTCACCGGCGTCTCGTCGCGTCAGAGCGACAACATCACCACCGGCCGCATTTACTCCACCGTGATCTCGCGCGAGCGTCACGGCGACTATCTCGGTGCTACCGTGCAGGTCATTCCGCACGTTACCGACGCGATCAAGGAATTCGTGCTGTCCGATCCGGGCGAGGCCGAGTTCGTGCTCTGCGAAGTCGGCGGCACCGTCGGCGACATCGAAAGCCTGCCGTTCCTCGAAGCGATCCGCCAGCTCGGCAACGAGCTCGGCCGCGAACGCACGATGTACGTCCATCTCACGCTGGTGCCTTACATTCCGAGCGCCGGCGAGCTCAAGACCAAGCCGACCCAGCATTCCGTGAAAGAACTTCTCAGCGTCGGCATTCAGCCCGACGCGCTGCTAGCACGCTGCGACCGGCCTTTGCCGCCGGGCGAAAAGCGCAAGATCGCGCTGTTCTGCAACGTGCGCGAAGACGCGGTTATTCCGGCGCTCGACGTCGACACCATCTACCAAGTGCCGATCAGCTATCACGAGCAGGGCTTCGACAATGTCGTCGTGCGCCATTTCGGCCTCGACAAGGAGCCGGCCGGCCAGGCCGAGCCCAACCTCAGCCGCTGGGAACATATCGCCGGCCGCATCCGCGCCCCCGAGGGCGAGGTGAAGATCGCCGTCGTTGGCAAATACACGCACTTCCTCGATTCCTACAAATCGCTCAACGAAGCGCTGATCCACGGCGGCATCCACAACAACGTGAAGGTCAAACTCGACTGGATCGAATCGGAAATCTTCGAATCCGAGGGCGCCATCGAGAAGCTCGAAGGCGTCAACGGCATCCTGGTGCCGGGTGGCTTCGGCGAGCGCGGCAGTGAAGGCAAGATCGCCGCGGCGCGTTTCGCGCGCGAGCACAAGGTGCCCTATTTCGGCATTTGCTTCGGCATGCAGATGGCGGTCATCGAGGTGGCGCGCCATCTGGCTGGCATCGCCAAGGCCGGTTCGACCGAGTTCGGCCCCTGCGACGAGCCGGTCGTCGGCCTGATGACCGAATGGATGCGCGGCAACACCCGCGAATTGCGTTCGGCCGACGCCAATGTCGGCGGCACCATGCGCCTTGGCGCCTACGACTGCGCCCTCAAGCCGGGCAGTAAGGTGGCCGAGGTTTACGGCCAGCAGCTGATCAGCGAGCGCCACCGCCATCGTTATGAAGTGAACATTAATTACATGAAGCGGCTGGAAGAGGCCGGGCTGATCTTCTCCGGCATGTCGCCCGACAAGAATCTGCCCGAAATCGTCGAGTTCGCCGATCATCCTTGGTTCATCGGCGTGCAATTCCATCCCGAGTTGAAATCCAAGCCGTTCGACACGCATCCGCTGTTCGCCTCCTTCGTGCAGGCGGCAATCGCCCAGTCGCGGCTGGTCTAGGTCATGGCCAAGAAAACCGCAGCCCCGAAGACTGCAGCCGCCGTCAAACAGCGCCACGTTAAAGTCGGCAAGACCACCTTCGGCAACGACATGCGTCTGACGCTGATCGCCGGGCCTTGCGCGCTGGAAAGCCGAGCCCATGCCATGGAGATGGCCGAGGCGCTGACCAAACTGGCCAAGAAGCTCGGCTTTGGCCTGGTCTATAAAAGCTCGTTCGACAAGGCCAACCGCACGTCGCTGACCAGCGACCGCGGCATGGGCCTCAAGAAAGCCCTGCCGATCCTTGCCGAAGTGCGCGAGAAGTTCGGCTGCCCGGTGCTGACCGACGTGCATGAGCGTGAGCAATGCGCCATGGCTGCCGAATATGTCGACATCCTGCAGATTCCGGCATTTCTGTCTCGCCAGACCGATCTTTTGATTGCCGCCGGCGAAACCGGCAAGGCGATCAACGTCAAAAAGGGCCAATTCTTGGCGCCGTGGGACATGGCCAACGTCGCCGCTAAGATCGCCTCGACCGGCAACCAGAAGATCATGCTGTGCGAGCGTGGAGCGTCGTTCGGTTACAACACGCTGGTCTCCGACATGCGCTCGCTGCCGGTGATGAAGGCAACGGGCTATCCGGTGATCTTCGACGCCACCCATTCGGTGCAGCAGCCGGGCGGGCAGGGCACCACCAGCGGTGGCGATCGTCGCATGGTGCCGGTCCTGGCGCGCGCTGCCGTCGCCATCGGCGTCGCCGGCGTCTTCATGGAGACGCACCAGGATCCCGACAAGGCCCCGTCCGACGGGCCCAACATGGTTCATCTCAAGGACATGCCGAAGCTGCTCGAAACGCTGCTGGCGTTCGATAGCCTGGCCAAGTCCGATCCGACGTAAGTCGGGCCTTTCCCCTATCGCGAACCCCCACACGGAGCTCCGTCCATGACTGCCATTGCCGATATTCTGGCGCGTGAAATTCTCGATTCGCGCGGCAATCCCACCGTCGAAGTCGATGTGGTGTTGGAAAGCGGCGCGATGGGCCGCGCCGCTGTGCCGTCCGGCGCCTCGACCGGCGCCCATGAAGCGGTCGAGCTGCGCGACGGAGACAAGAAGCGCTACGGCGGCAAGGGCGTGCTCAAGGCCGTCGAGGCGGTGAACGGCGAACTGTTCGACGCGCTGTCGGGCCTCGACGCCGAAGACCAACTCGGTCTCGACCGCACGATGATCGAATTGGACGGCACGCCGAACAAGGCGCGCCTCGGCGCCAACGCCATTCTCGGCGTGTCGATGGCGACGGCGAAGGCGGCGGCGGTCGAAGCCGGTCTGCCGCTCTATGCCTATGTCGGCGGCGTCTTTGCGCGCACCCTGCCGGTGCCGATGATGAACATCGTCAACGGCGGCGTGCATGCCGACAACCCGATCGACTTTCAGGAATTCATGATCATGCCGGTCTCGGCGACGACGATCGCCGATGCGGTGCGCATGGGCGCCGAAGTGTTCCAGGCCTTGAAGGGCCAACTCAAAGAGGCCGGCCTCAACACCAACGTCGGAGACGAAGGCGGCTTCGCGCCGAACCTGGCGAGCGCCGACGCGGCGCTGAAGTTCATCATGCAGGCGATCAAGAAGGCCGGCTACAAGCCGGGCGAAGACATCGCGCTGGCTCTCGATGCCGCCTCGACGGAATTCTACAAGAAGGGCAAATACGTGCTCGAAGGCGAGGGCAAAACCCTCAGCCGCGACGCGATGGTGAAGGTATACGCCGACCTGGTGAAGCGCTATCCCATTGTCTCGATCGAAGACGGCATGGCGGAAGACGACTGGGAAGGCTGGAAGATGCTGACCGAAGAGATCGGCGGCAAGGTGCAGCTCGTCGGCGACGATTTGTTCGTGACCAATCCGAAGCGCCTGGCGCGCGGCATCCAGGAAGGCACCGCCAATGCCATTCTGGTGAAGGTCAATCAGATCGGCACGTTGTCGGAGACTCTTGAGGCCGTCGATATGGCGCACAAGGCGGGCTACAAGGCCGTCATGTCGCACCGCTCGGGCGAGACCGAGGATGCGACCATCGCCGACCTGGCGGTCGCCACCAATTGCGGGCAGATCAAGACCGGCTCGCTGGCCCGTTCGGACCGGCTCGCCAAATACAACCAGCTCATCCGCATCGAGGAAGAGCTCGGCAGCTCGGCGATCTACCCGGGCAAATCTGTGCTCCGTGGCGCCATGGGCGGCAAATAGGAATATTCTCCGGACTCGCGGGGCTTGCTCCGCGAGTCTGATTCCCAATCAGAGCAGTTACCTTTTGATTCTTGATTCCGTTGAATCTTTTTTAAGATTTTGACGATTAACCATTGACGGCCATGAATCGCTTGTGATTCTGTAAGCCCATGGTCCTGTTACGCGAAATCAAGAAAAGAGCCCGCCATATCACCGGCCCCCTGCTGGCGATCGCGGTGTTCGGCTATTTTGCGTACCACTCGATCCAGGGAGATCGCGGTTTGATCGCCTGGGTTCACCTCAGCCAGCAGACTGAGATCGCCAACGCCAACTTTGAGAAGGTGGCGCGCGAGCGTCTCGCCCTCGAGCGGCGGACCAATCTGCTGCGGCCCGACCATCTCGACCCGGATTTGCTCGACGAGCGCGTGCGAACCAGCCTGGGGCTGTTGCTGCCCAACGAAATTGTCATCATGGACGCCGCCGCCACGGCAGCCCCGATGTCCGCCCCTGGGGCGGCTCCCGTCGCGCCGGCTGGGCCCCGCGTGACCGAGCCGCAAGCCACGCCGACCCGCGCGCCGGCCGCGAAAGGCATCGCGGCTCACGCGGCTGATGCGTTGCCGGTGGTTCGCGCGCAAGCCGCGCAATTGGCCGAGTTTGCCAACAAGGTCACGGTCTCCTTCGCACCTGCACGCTAAAGCTTGCTGGTATTAGACCTATCTAATTCAATAGGTTAGGATTTTTAGAGTTCTGCTATTACGCAGTTGCAGCATATTTTTGTGCTGCTGCGGTGATTCCTGTCTTCGATATAGGGCGCTGCGTTCGATTATTACGCGCATTAGGGGTTAATACGTAATATCACCTTGAATCCAGTTAATCTTTATTATCGCATTGCAATAACAGGATTTTTTGGAGTTTGCCGGCCCTTCCAATGCATCGGGGAAGTCGCTATATGAGACGCCTGCGCCGCCCAGCGGCGTATGCGCTTCCCCTCACGCAGCGAAGGTGCCGGTATGGTCGCAGCCACTGCCAAGAAGTCCGCCCCCGTCAAACCCAGCATGACGAAGCAGGCTTCGCCGCCGCGACAAGCCGAGAAGGGTAAGCCCAGCAATCAGGACAAGAAGCTGCTCCTCAAGATGTATGAGGACATGCTGCTGATCCGCCGCTTCGAAGAGAAGGCGGGCCAGCTCTATGGCCAGGGCGCCATCGGCGGCTTCTGCCATCTCTACATCGGTCAGGAAGCGGTGGTCGTCGGTATGCAATCGACCATTACCAACGACGATGCTGTCATCACCACCTATCGCGATCATGGTCACATGCTGGCCTGCGGCATGGAGCCCAAGGGCGTCATGGCCGAGCTCACGGGCCGTCAGGGCGGGTACTCGCGCGGCAAGGGCGGCTCGATGCACATGTTCAGCTCCGAGAAGAACTTCTACGGCGGCCACGGCATTGTCGGCGCCAGCGTGCCGATCGGAGTCGGCCTCGCCTTCGCACGCAAGTACAGCGGCAAAAACACCGTCTCGCTGACCTATTACGGCGACGGCGCGGCCAACCAGGGCCAGGTCTACGAAGCCTTCAACATGGCGGCGCTGTGGAAGCTGCCGACCGTGTTCGTCATCGAGAACAATCAGTACGCCATGGGCACCTCGGTCAAGCGCGGCGCCTCCACTCCGGACTTTTACAAACGCGGCGAGGCCTTCGGCATCCCGAGCATGAAGGTCGACGGCATGGACGTCATCAAGGTGCGCGAGGCCGGCGAGATCGCCGTCGCCCATTGCCGCGCCGGCAAGGGTCCTTACGTGTTGCAGATGGAGACTTACCGCTATCGCGGCCACTCCATGTCCGATCCGGCGAAGTACCGCACGCGCGACGAAGTCGACAAGATGCGCGCCGAGCGCGACCCCATCGAGCATCTGCAGGCGCAGATCATCGACGCCGGCTTCGCTGACGAAGCGGCGCTGAAGAAGATCGATCAGGACGTCAAAAAGAAGGTTGTCGACGCGGCTGACTTTGCGTTGACCGATGCCGAGCCCGATCCCGCAGAGCTTTACACCGACGTGCTGGCCTAACGGCCAGCCGCGGCCCGTCCTTCTAGACAGGCCGTTTCTTTTTTCCCCAGGGAAGACGAAGGTATTCCATGCCCATCGAAGTGCTCATGCCGGCCCTGTCGCCGACGATGACGGAAGGCAAAATCGCCCGCTGGCTCAAGCATGAAGGCGATTCCGTGAAATCCGGCGAAGTGCTGGCCGAAATCGAAACCGATAAAGCGACCATGGAGGTCGAGGCGGTCGATGAAGGCACGCTCGGCAAGATTCTGGTGCCGGAAGGCACCGAGAATGTCGCCGTCAATCAGCCTATCGCCGTGATCCTCGGCGAAGGCGAAGACGCCAAGTCGATCGGCGCGGGGAAGCCCGCCGCGAAAAAGACGGAAGCGAAAGCCGAGACGCAGGACGAATCGCCGAAAGCGGAAGCTAAAGCCGCCGCCGCGCCCGTCGCGCCGGCCTCGACCTACGGCCATCAGGACGATACCGATCTCGGCGAGACCAAGGTGATGACGGTGCGCGAAGCGCTGCGCGACGCCATGGCCGAGGAAATGCGCCGCGATCCGGACGTCTTCGTCATGGGCGAAGAAGTCGCCGAGTATCAGGGCGCCTACAAAGTCACTCAGGGCTTGCTGCAGGAGTTCGGCGACCGCCGCGTCGTCGACACGCCGATCACCGAGCACGGCTTCGCTGGCTTGGCCGTCGGCGCCGCCTTTGCCAAGCTCAAGCCCGTCGTCGAATTCATGACCTGGAACTTCGCCCTGCAGGCGATGGACCACATCATCAATTCGGCCGCCAAGACGCGTTACATGTCGGGCGGCCAGATGGGTTCGCCGATGGTGTTCCGCGGCCCCAACGGCGCCGCGTCGCGCGTCGGTGCCCAGCATTCGCAATGCTTCGCCAGCTGGTACGCCCATGTGCCGGGCCTCATCGTCGTGTCGCCCTATTCGGCGGACGACGCCAAGGGCCTGCTCAAGTCGGCGATCCGCGATCCCAATCCGGTGATCTTCCTCGAGAACGAGATGCTCTACGGCCGCAGCTTCCCGGTGCCGGTCGACCCCGATTACACCGTGCCGATCGGCAAGGCGCGCATCGTCCGTAAGGGCAAGGACGTGACCATCACGGCCTTCTCGATCATGGTCGGCGTCGCGCTGGAAGCGGCCGAGGAATTGGCCAAAGAGGGCATCGACGCCGAGGTCATCGACCTGCGCACGCTGCGTCCGCTCGATACTGCGACCATCGTCGAGTCGGTCAAGAAGACCAACCGGCTGGTGAGCGTGGAGGAGGGCTGGCCCTTCGCCGGCATCGGCTCCGAACTCGCCGCGCTGATGATGGAACAGGCGTTCGATCATCTCGACGCGCCGGTCAAGCGCGTCTGCGCCGTCGACGTGCCGCTGCCCTATGCCGCCAACCTCGAAAAACTCGCCTTGCCGCAGGCCGGTCATGTGGTCGCCGCGGCGAAAGAGGTTCTCTACCGCTAAGAAGACGCTCACCTGCAGCGTCCCGTCCGTTTCTAGGGAAAACCCGCCATGCCGATCAAGATTTTGATGCCCGCGCTGTCGCCGACCATGACCGAGGGCAATATCGCCCGCTGGCTCAAGAAGGAAGGCGACAAGGTCAAGTCCGGCGAAGTACTCGCCGAGATCGAAACCGACAAGGCGACGATGGAAGTCGAAGCGGTCGACGAGGGCACCCTCGGCAAGATCGTGGTCGCCGCCGGCAGCCAGGGCGTCAAGGTCAACGACGTGATCGCCCTGCTGCTGGAAGACGGCGAGGACAAGAAGGCGCTGGAAGGCATGTCAGGCGCGGCTCCTGCAAAGACTGAGGCCGCCAAGAGCGCGCCGAAGGAAGAGCCGAAGACAGAAGAACCGAAGGCTGCGCCGGCTCCGGCCGCTGCGCCCGCGCCGAAGCCGGCGGCTGCGCCCGCCGCAGCTTCTGCTGGCGGCCGCGTCTTCGCGACGCCGCTGGCGCGACGCATCGCCAAAGATAAGGGCTTCGATATCGCCAGCGTCACCGGCAGCGGTCCGCATGGCCGCATCACGCGCTCCGATGTCGAGAACTTCAAGGGCGGCACCTCAGTCGGCGGCGCCGGCGGTGGGTTGCGTCTCGGTTCGGGCGCGACTTTCGCACCGGCCAAGAGCAAGTTGGTGCCGCATAGCACCATGCGCAAGGTCATCGCCAAGCGCCTGGTTGAATCCAAGCAAACGGTTCCTCATTTCTATGTCAGCGTCGACATCGATCTGGACCGTCTCATGGACCTGCGCGCCGAGATCAACGCCATCGACGAGAAGACGAAGATCTCCGTCAATGACTTCGCCATCCGCGCCGCTGCGCTGGCCCTGATGCAGGTGCCGGGCGCCAATGCCGCGTGGAGCGACGAAGGCGCCATGATGTTCGACTCGGCGGACATCTCGGTCGCCGTGTCGATCCCCGGCGGCCTGATCACGCCGATCATCAAGAGCGCAGAGAAGAAGGGCCTCGCCGTTATCTCTGCCGAGATGAGGGACCTGGCGACACGCGCCAAGGAAGGCAAGCTGAAGCCTGAGGAATTCCAGGGCGGCACCTTCTCGCTGTCGAACCTCGGCATGTTCGGCGTGAAGGACTTCTCGGCGATCATCAATCCGCCGCAGGGTGCCATCCTCGCGGTCTCGGCCGGCGAGCAGCGCGCCGTGGTGAAGAACGGCCAGCTTGCCGTCGCTACGGTGATGACCTGCACGCTGTCTTGCGATCACCGCGTCGTCGACGGCGCACTCGGCGCGCAATATATGCAGGCCTTCAAGAATCTGATCGAACATCCGATCAAGCTCGTGTTGTAGGAGCCGACCATGGCTGAGACCAATTTCGACGTCATTGTCGTCGGCAGCGGCCCGGGCGGCTATGTCACGGCCATTCGCGCGGCCCAGCTCAAGTTGAAGGTCGCTATCGTCGAACGCGCCGAGCTCGGCGGCATCTGCCTCAACTGGGGCTGCATCCCGACCAAGGCGCTGCTGCGCAGCGCCGAGGTCTATCACTCGATGCAGCATGCCGAGAGCTACGGTCTCAGCGCCAAGGGCATCGACTTCGATCTGAAGAAGATCGTCGAGCGCTCGCGCGGCGTCGCGTCGCAGATGTCTAAGGGCATCTCCTTCTTGATGAAGAAGAACAAGATCGAGGTCGTCGTCGGCGCGGCCAAGCTCGACGGCGTGGCTGGTCCCTTGCGCAAGGTCGCCGTCACCGGCGAGGGTGGCAAGGTGACGAATCTGACCGCCAAGCATGTCATCCTGGCCACCGGCGCGCGCGCCCGCGTGATGCCGGGCATGGAGCCGGACGGCAAGCTGATCTGGACCTACCGCGAGGCGCTGGTGCCCAACACCATGCCGAAATCGCTGCTCGTCGTCGGCTCGGGCGCCATCGGCATCGAATTCGCCAGCTTCTTCCGCGATCTGGGCGCCGAGGTGACTGTCGTCGAGGTGATGGACCGCGTGCTTCCGGTCGAGGACGAGGACATCTCGGCTTTCGCGCGCAAGGCGTTCGAGAAGCGCGGCATGAAGATTCATACCGGCGCGACCGTGAAGGGCCTAAAGACCGGCAAAGACAATGTCACCGCCACCATCGAGCTGAAGGATAAGGACGGCAAGACGAAGACGGAATCGCTGACAGTCGATCGCGTCATCCTCGCCGTCGGCATCGTCGGCAATGTCGAAAATCTCGGCCTCGAAGGCACCAAGGTGAAGGTCGACCGCACGCACGTGACGGTCGACGGCTATGGCCAGACCGGCGAGCCGGGCGTCTACGCCATCGGCGATCTCACGGGTCCGCCCTGGCTGGCGCATAAGGCGAGCCACGAAGGCGTCGTCTGCGTCGAGAAGATCGCCGGCGTGCCGGGCGTGCATCCGTTCAAGACCGACAACATTCCCGGCTGCACCTATTGCCGCCCGCAAGTGGCGAGCGTCGGCCTGACCGAGAAGGCGGCCAAGGACAAGGGCTTCCAGGTCAAGGTCGGCCGTTTCCCGTTCCTCGGCAACGGCAAGGCCGTCGCCATGGGCGAGCCAGACGGCCTGGTGAAGACCGTGTTCGACGCCAAGACCGGCGCGCTCTTGGGCGCGCATATGATCGGCGCCGAAGTGACCGAAATGATCCAGGGTTACGTGATCGGCCGTCAGCTCGAGACGACGGAAGCGGAACTGATGGAGACGGTCTTCCCGCATCCGACCATTTCCGAGGTCATGCATGAGGGCGTGCTTGACGCCTTCGGCCGCGTGATCCACATCTAGACTAGAGCGGGGATCCGAGGCGGGGGCTTTGGAGACGTTATGAGCGACGATATCGCCAGCGAGACGCCAGCCGCCAAGCCGCCGCGTGTGCCAAAACCCGACTGGATTCGGGTGAAGGCGCCCAACTCGTTGCAATACAACGAGACGCGCAAGCTGCTGCATGGTCTGAAGCTGCACACGGTCTGCGAAGAAGCGGCCTGCCCGAATATCGGCGAGTGCTGGACCAAAAAGCACGCCACGGTGATGATTCTCGGCGACACCTGCACGCGCGCCTGCGCCTTCTGCAACGTCAAGACCGGCAAGCCCAATCTCGTCGATCCGCACGAGCCTGATAATCTAGCTACCGCCATCGCCACGCTCGGCCTTGAGCATGTCGTTATCACCTCGGTCGACCGCGACGATCTGAAGGACGGCGGCGCCAATCAATTCGTGCAATGCATCGAGAAGCTGCGCGTGAAAGCACCGGGCACCACCATCGAGGTGCTGACGCCGGACTTCCTGCGCCAACCCGAAAGCATCGATCTCGTCGCCAATGCGCGGCCGGATGTCTACAACCACAATCTCGAGACCGTGCCGCGCCTCTACGCGACGATTCGCCCCGGCGCGCGCTACTTCAATTCACTGCGGCTACTCGACCGCGTGAAGAAGGTCGTCCCGTCGATCTTCACCAAGTCCGGCATCATGGTCGGCCTAGGCGAGACGGCGGAGGAGATCTATCAGGTGATGGACGATCTGCGCGCCGCCGATGTCGATTTCCTGACCATCGGCCAATATCTGCAGCCGACGCCGAAGCACGCCAAGATCGAACGCTACGTCACGCCCGACGAATTCAATACCTACGCCGCCAAGGCGCGCGCCAAGGGCTTTCTGCTGGTGTCGTCGTCGCCGCTGACGCGCTCGTCCTATCACGCGGAAGAGGATTTCCGCCGTCTGCGCGAGGCGCGCGAGAAGAAGCTCGCCGCCGCACGGGGTTAGGCATCTCGCAATGCCGGTTCATGCCGAGCAGAAGTTCATGCCTTACAGTCCCGAGCAGCTCTACGCGCTCGTGGCCGATATCGAGAAATATCCGGAGTTTCTGCCTTGGTGCGTCGGCGCGCGCATCCGCGAGCGCCGCCCAACCGAGGTGATCGCCGACCTGGTGATCGGCTTCAAGATGATTCGCGAGAAATTCACGTCGCGCGTCACGCTGACGCCACCCGTCGAGGGCGTCGTGCCGCGCATTGAGGTCGCCTATATCGACGGACCCATGCGTCACATGAGCAACAAATGGGTGTTCAACGCGCGTGATGGCGGCACGTTGATCGATTTCCATGTCGAGTTTGAGTTCCGCTCGAAAATTTTGGAAACACTGATCGGCGCGTTATTCCATGAAGCTGTGCGGCGCATGGTCAATGCCTTCGAAACCCGCGCGGCCAAGCTCTACGGCTCGCAACCGATCACGCCGGTCTAACGAAAAAGGCGGCGCTATTGCGCCGCCCTTTCCGCATCATTCTTGCAACATTAGTCGTTATGTTCGGGCAGGGCGCCGACCTGCGCTTCCGTCATCGAGGTATGCAGCTTGCCGTCGCGCATCTGAAGATCCTTCAGCTGCATGACGACTTCTTTCTTGTTCATCTTGAAATAGCTGCCGGCATCGACCGAGACGGCAACGGCCTTGCCGGACGAATCCGCCAGCACGTCTTCAACATCGCCGATCTTCTTGTTGTTGGCGCCGATCACATCGGTGCCTTCCAGCTTGCCGACGGTGATGTTGTAAGGCGCAACGACGGTGTCGTTGTTCTTGAGCACGGTGAGCGAGCTATTCGCGGCGCGGTCGGCGTTGTTTGCGGTTGTGCGCGGCGAGGACGGAGACATCGTGTCGCTCGGAGTGCCGCTGCGGATCACGTCGTTCGACTGCGAACCCGGCGCCGGATCGGCGGCAAAGGCGGACGCCGTGCTCATCGCCATCACGGCGGTGCCGGCCAAAAGCAAATTGCGGATTGTCATGGGATTTACTCCTCAAATTATAGTTGAGACTATCCAACGACAAGTGATGACTCTCGTTCCTGCAACTCAAGACAGGAACCGAAGAAGGGATTTATGCCTGCCGAGTTCCGGCTTCGAGAAGCGCCAAGGCGACGCGCACGGCCGCGAGCCGAATGTCGGAACGGTCACCAGAAAACAGATGACGTTCATGCACGGTTGCGCGGTCGCGGCGGGCGCAGGCGAAATGCACGAGGCCGACAGGCTTGGACGGCGAGCCGCCACCGGGACCGGCGACGCCGGTGATGGCGACGGCGAGATCGACTGGTGCATTGGCAAGGGCACCTTCCGCCATGGCGCGCGCGACCTCTTCGCTCACCGCGCCGACCTGGACGATCAGCGCGGCAGGCACGCCGACCATGTCGGTTTTGGCTTCGTTCGCGTAGGTGACGAAGCCGCGCTCAACGACATCCGACGAGCCGGCAATCTCGGTGAGCGCGCCGGCGACCAAGCCGCCGGTGCAGGATTCGACCGTCGCGAGTTTCAGTTGGCCTGCCCGCGCCGCGGCGAGCAGCTGTTCGGCCTGACGCAGAATGTCGGCCGGAAACGTCATGGGCTGACCATGTTTGGGGCCATGTTGAAGACGATGATCGAATTGATGATCCATAGGATGCCGCCGGCATAGACGGCGGCGAGGATGTCGTCGAAAAGCACACCGAATCCGCCATGGATGTGACCGTCGGCCCAGCTCACCGGCCAGGGCTTCCAGATATCGAAGAGCCGGAACAAGGCGAAACCGATGAGCAGATTGTACCAAGTCGGCGGCACCACGATGAAGATCGCCATCTGCGCGACGATTTCGTCGATGACGATCTCGGAAGGGTCCCGGATCAGGCGACGAGTCACGTAGACATGGGCCGCCCACCAGCCGAGGCAAAAGAGATAGAGGGCGAACAGCAGCAGGACAGGTGGGCCGCCGAGATAATAGATGCCGAAGGCGAAGGGCAGGGCGACGAGCGAGGCCCAACTGCCGGGCGCTTTCGGCAGATGGCCGATGCCGAAACCGGTGGCGATGAGATAGGCCGGATGCCAGTTGGGCAAACCGCGTGGCACGACGGGCTGCGGTGCGCCGGCTGGCGTCTCGGGGGCGGGCGTGCTGTCTGTCATGGGGTACTCAAAAAGCGTCGGCGGGCAGCCGGACGGTGGCAATGGCCTGGGCGGCGATGCCTTCGCCGCGCCCGAGGAAGCCGAGCTTCTCGGTGGTCGTCGCCTTGACGCTGACGCGGCCGATGGAAAGACCGGCGATCTCGGCGATCCGCGCGCGCATGGCCTCGCGGTGGGGCGAGACCTTCGGCAGTTCGCACAGCACGGTCACGTCGAGATGGGCGATGACGCCGCCGCGCGCTTTGACGAGCTTGACGGCGTGGCGGAGGAAGACCGCCGAATCGGCGCCTTTCCATTGCGGATCGCTCGGCGGGAAGTGGCTGCCGATGTCGCCGTCGCCGATGCAGGCGAGCAGCGCGTCGGTGATGGCGTGCAGGCCGACGTCGGCATCTGAGTGACCAATGAGGCCGCGCGGACTCGGCATCTTGAGACCGCAGAGCGTTACATGGTCCTTCTCGCCTGCGGGGCCGAAGGCATGGACGTCGACGCCGAAGCCGGTGCGAATATCGCCGAGCGAGGCGAGCAGCTGCCGCTCGGCGCGCGCCAGATCGGCTTCGGTGGTGATCTTGAAATTGTCTTCGCTGCCGAGCACCAGGCCGACGGTGCCGCCGGCCTGTTCCATCACGGCGGCGTCGTCGGTGAAGCCGCGGTCGTAGCCCATGTTCTCGGCGGCCGCGACCTTGCGGTGGGCAGCGAGAATATCTGCATAGCGGAAGGCTTGCGGCGTTTGCGCGCGCCACAGGCCTTCGCGCTCGACGGCGGCGCTGACGATATCGGCCCCATCCTGTTTGTTGGCGCCGCGCTTCAGGCTGTCGGCGAGCGGCACGGCGGCGATGGCGCCGGGATAGCGTGCGAGCGCGGCGAGACTGCGGTCGATGATCGCGGCATCGACGAAGGGCCGCGCCGCGTCATGGATCAGCACGGCGGCGGGCGTTTGCCCGGCCAGGCTTTCAAGGCCAAGCCGCACCGAATCCTGGCGCGCTTCGCCGCCATGGACTGGCGGCAGCAGATCGAGCCCGGCCATTGCGTCGTCGTAGAGCGCGTGGTCGTCGGCATGGATGACGACGCGAACGGCGCTGACTTTCGGATGCTGCAAAAAGGGCAGGGCGGCGCGGCGCAGCACGGCCATGCCGCCGAGCGCGCGATATTGCTTCGGCGCGCCAGGAGAACCACCATCGCCTTCCGGGGGGGCGAAGCGGCTGCCGCGTCCGGCGGCGACGATCAGAGCGATGCAGGAGTTATCTGTCATGGCGGCGCCAACCTAGCCCGTCCGCCGCCGTCTTCCAAGCCAAGCCTAAATGCTTTAAGAGCCATCAACGGCCTGGGCGGGCGCCCCCGCCGCGATCGGTGTATAAGTGTCCTCATGGTCATCGCCACTCCCCATAGCTTCATTTTCGGCCTCACGGCGCTTGTCTCGCTGTTGCCGGCCACGCTCTACGCTTTGTCACCGCGCGCCTTTCCGGTCGGGCCGGAGACATCGCGCGCGCCCGGCCTGTTTTGGCTGCTGGGGGCCGTCGCGCTGGCCGGCAGTCTCGCCTGGACTTCGGCGCAGTTCGCGGCCGGTTGGCGCACGGGTTTCGCGCCGAGCCTGTGGCTCATCATCGTCGTCACCCTTGCGCTCTACGCGGGCCTTGCCGCCGCCTCTGTCGCAGCCCGCCGCTTGGCCGCGCCGTTGTTCGTCTATCTCTGCTTGATGGCCGTGCCGGCCGTGCTGTGGAGCGGCGCGCCGGAACGACCACTTGTCGGGCCGTTCGGCGCCTGGATGACGGCGCATATCATGGCCGCCGTCCTCGCCTATGCGCTTGCCACGCTGGCGGCGGTCGCCGGCGTCGGCGTGCTCTTGCGCGAGGGCGCGCTCAAGCGCAAGGCGCCGCCCGGCTCTTCGCTGGCGGCGCGCATGCCGGCGGTTGTCGATGGCGAGCGCTTGCAAAGTCGCTTGCTCGCCGCCGCCGCCCTGTTTCTGGCAATTGGGCTGATCAGCGGCATGGCGAACCAGTATGTCGAGAGCGGCGCGCTGCTGCCGCTCACCCATAAGGTGATCCTGGCGTTCCTCGCCTTTGCGGTCGTGGTGGCACTTTTGCTGCTGCATTCGCGGTTGGGGGTCGGCGGTCGCCGGCTCGCCCGCGTGCTGCTCGGCGCCTATCTGGTCCTGGCCTTCGCCTATCCCGGCGTCAAATTCGTCACCGATGTCCTGATCGGCGGCAATTGAGCGATAGGGCGGCTTATCGCCGGCTTTTTTCCGCTGAGATGAGTTAACGAAGCCATGCGTTTGGCCTATTTGGCTCATCCCGGCCGTGAATTTTTATTGCTGACAATTCTATTGCAAACGCGAAGGGGCGAAGATACCCTTGCCTAACATTTGGTCATGATTTTTATATGCCTACTTTGTGGGCAAGCTCATGGTCTGGCAGAGAAATTCCCCCGATGACCGCCAATCTCCTTAAACGCCCTTATTCGAGCAGCGGCGAAGGCCTGCATGAGACGGTGCTCAACGCGCTACCCGATCCGATTCTCATCATAGGCGCGGGCAATCGCATCGATTACGTGAATGCGGCGGCGGAGCAATTCCTGCAAGCCAGCATCGGGTATCTCAAAGGCAGGGCGTTGCAGGAATTCATTCCGGCCGATAGCCCGCTGTTCACGCTGATCGATCAGGTGCATCAAAGCGGCAGTAGCGTCTCCGAATATGGCGTGACGCTGGAAACGCCACGTATCGGCACTCATGTGCTCACGATCCAAGTCAGCATGGTCAATGATCGTGATGATGCCGTGGTCGTCATGTTCCACGAGCGTTCGATCGCGCTGAAAATGGATCGCCAGTTGACGCACCGCAACGTCGCCCGCTCGGTGACGGCGATGGCGGCGATCCTCGCCCATGAAATCAAGAATCCGCTGTCGGGCATCCGCGGCGCGGCGCAGCTTCTAGAGCAGAACGCCGAAATCACCGACCGGCCTCTGACGCGCCTGATCATCGAAGAGACTGACCGTATCTGCGGCTTGATCGACCGTATGGAAATGTTTTCCGACCGGCCGCATATCGAGCGCGACGCGGTGAACATCCATCAGGTGCTGGAGCATGTGCGGCGAATCGCGCAGAACGGCTTCGGCAAGCATATCCGCTTCATCGAGAACTACGATCCGTCGCTACCGCCGGTCGCCGGCAACCGCGACCAGCTCATCCAGGTCTTCCTTAACCTCGTGAAGAACGCCTGCGAGGCTTGTCCGCAGCAAGGTGGCGAAGTGATGCTTTCCACCGCCTATCAGCATGGCGTGCGTTTGGCGCTGCCGGGCAGCGACACGCATACGCAGCTGCCGCTAGTCGTCAGCGTACAGGACAACGGCGACGGCATCCCCGAGGATCTGCGGCCCCATCTGTTCGATCCCTTCGTCACCACGAAGGTCAACGGCACCGGCCTCGGTCTTGCATTGGTCGCCAAGATCATCGGCGACCATGGCGGCATCGTCGAATTCGCCAACCAAACCAAAGGCACGAACTTTCGTGTCCACCTCCCGATCCACCAGCGTAATGCGAGCGGCGTGAAACAATGACGGAATCCACCATTCTCGTAGCCGACGACGACCAGGCCATCCGCACGGTCCTGGCGCAGGCTCTGGCCCGCACCGGCTATCGGGTGCGAACCACGGGCAACGCCGCCACGCTATGGCGCTGGGTGTCGGACGGGGAGGGCGATCTGGTCGTCACCGATGTCATCCTGCCGGACGAGAACGGCCTGGATCTGATCCCGCGCATCCGCAAGGTGCGACCGGATCTGCGCATTGTCGTGATGAGCGCCCAGAACACGTTGCTGACGGCTGTGACGGCGGCCCAGCGCGGCGCCTTCGAATATTTGCCCAAGCCGTTTGACCTCAACGAACTGGTCAATGTCGTCAAGCGCGCGCTGGCCGTGCCAGCGACCTCGACGGTGAGCGGCGACGGCCGGCCTGAGGAGAGCGAAGAGCAGTTGCCGCTGATCGGCCGCTCGCCGGCGATGCAGGAAATCTACCGGACGTTGGCGCGCCTGATCGGCACCGATCTCACCGTGACCATCAGCGGCGAATCCGGCACCGGCAAGGAATTGGTGGCCCGCGCGCTGCATGATTACGGCAAGCGCCGTAACGGTCCTTTCGTCGCCATCAACATGGCCGCCATCCCGCGCGAACTGATCGAGAGCGAGCTGTTCGGCCATGAACGCGGCGCTTTCACCGGCGCCACCACCCGCCATATCGGCCGCTTCGAGCAGGCCGAGGGCGGCACGCTGTTCCTCGACGAAATTGGCGATATGCCGCTAGAGGCGCAAACGCGTCTGCTGCGCGTACTGCAGGAAGGCGAATACACCACCGTGGGCGGCCGCACGCCGATCCGCACCAACGTCCGCATCATCGCGGCCACCCACCGCGACCTGCGTCAGCTGATCCGCCAAGGCCTGTTCCGCGAGGACTTGTTCTACCGGCTCAATGTCGTGCCGATTCGCCTGCCGCCCTTGCGTGAGCGCACCGAAGACACACCGGCCCTGGTGCGGCATTTCTTCGCCCAGGCGGCGGCCGAAGGCCTGCCGGCCAAGCGTCTCGACGATGCGGCGATGGACCGCCTGAAAAGCTACCGCTGGCCGGGCAACGTCCGTGAGCTGGAGAATCTGGTGCGCCGCCTGGCGGCGCTTTATTCCCAGGAAACCATCGGCATCGACGTTATTGAGGCCGAATTGGCCGAAACCAGCGCCGTACCCGTGATGGAGCAGGAAAAGGCCGAAAGCCTGACCGGCTCGGTGGAGCGTCATTTGCGCGAGTATTTCACCGCTCATCGCGACGGCCTGCCGCCGCCGGGCCTATACGACCGGATTTTGCGCGAGGTCGAGCGGCCGCTGCTGAATCTGAGCCTAGCCGCCACGCGCGGCAACCAGATCAAGGCGGCCAGCCTACTGGGCCTGAATCGCAATACCCTCCGCAAGAAACTCCGCGAGTTGGACATCCAGGTCATCCGCGGCATAAAATGAGCCGCGCCAAGGGGCTGGCCGCGGTGGGACCGTTGCCGGCGCCTTGGACCCTGAAGATCTGGTAGAGGACGGTTAGGCCCACCGTCGTCCGCAGCGCGCGGACGGCCATCAGCCTGCCGAGGCGAGCCACCCCCACGCATGAGCATTCCGGTCTCGCAAGAGGCGTTGCCCCCCGCACAATTCGGGGCCCAGCCCCAGACCATCCCCGGGGGGCCGACCAGCCGCCGGGAGCGCTTTATCCTATGGGCCACGCGCGTCGGCCTGGGACGCAAGCTCGCCATCGCCCTGGCCGTGCTCGCGGTGCTTGCCGGTACTGCGACCTATCTCACGCTAACCGGCTCATCGCCGCTCACGGCCTCGACCAACAGCCTGCTGCTGCTGCTCAACATCGATCTCGTGCTGCTGCTGTCGCTCGGCGGTATCGTCGCGCGGCGTATCGTGCAGGTCTGGGCGGAGCGCCGGCGCGGCTCGGCCGGCTCTCGCCTACATGTGCGGCTTGTGGTGCTGTTCAGCGCCCTTGCGGCGACGCCGGCCATCATCGTTGCCGTGTTCTCGGCTTTGTTCTTCAACATCGGCGTTGAATCCTGGTTCGACGATCGCGTCCGCACCGCCGTGCGCGAATCGCTCGCCGTGGCCGAAGCCTATGTAGAAGAGCATCAGAATGTCATCCGCGGCGAAGTGCTCGCCATGGCCAACGACATCAATCGCATCGGCGTGACTCTGCTCGACAATCCGGCCCGGCTCAACAACCTGGTGGAAACCCAGGCGTTGCTGCGCTCGCTGACTGAGGCGGTGATCTTCGACGAATCGGGCCGCGTCATTGCCCGTTCGCGTCTGAGCTTCGTCCTGGAATTCGAGCCGATTCCGCCCGAATCGCTGGAGCGCGCCCGCAACGGCGAAACGGTGATCTTCGTCAGCGATACCGACGATCGCGTGCGCGCCCTGACCAAGCTCGAAGGCTTATTCGACGCCTATCTCTACGTCGGCCGCTTCGTCGACCCCAAGGTCATCAACCATATGGAAAGCACCCAAGACGCGGTGCGCGCCTACGAGAGCTTGGATGCTCGGCGCTCGGGCCTGCAGATCACCTTCGCCATGATCTTCGTCATGGTCGCGCTGTTGCTGCTGTTCGCCGCCGTTTGGGTCGGCCTGGCGCTTGCCAACCAACTCGCGAAACCGATCAGCGCCTTGATCAACGCCGCCGAGCGCGTGCGCGCCGGCGATTTGACGGCGCATGTGGACGAGGGGGCACCGAACGACGAACTGGGCTCTTTGTCGCGCGCCTTCAACCGCATGACCGACCAATTGTCCGCCCAGCGCTCCGAATTGATCGAAGCCAATCGCCAGGTCGACACGCGCCGCCGGTTCATCGAGGCTGTGCTGTCGGGCGTATCTGCGGGCGTCGTCGGCCTCGACGGCCAGGCGCGGATCAATTTCCCCAACCGTTCGGCTGTTCGCCTGCTTGGCAGCGACCTCTATTCGATGATCGGCCGGCCTCTCTCAGAGACGCTGCCGGAAGTCGAGCCGCTGCTCGAGGCGGCGCGCCGCCGGCCCAACCGCGTGCATGAAGAGCAGATCGACCTGGTGCGCGAAGGCCGCCCGCGCACGCTGATGGTGCGCATCGCCGCCGAAGCCGGGGAGGGTAAGCTCGCCGCCATCGGCGGTTATGTTGTGACCTTCGACGACATCACCGAAATGCTATCGGCGCAGCGCAAGGCGACCTGGTCGGACGTGGCGCGCCGGCTGGCGCACGAAATCAAGAATCCGCTGACGCCGATCCAGCTGTCGGCCGAACGTCTGCGCCGGAAATATCTCGCCGAGGTCAAGACGGACCCGGATATTTTCAGCATGTGCATCGATACGATCATCCGCCAGGTCGACAGTATCGGCGGCATGATCGACGAGTTCTCGTCCTTCGCGCGTATGCCGTCGCCAGAGCTGAAGGAATGCGATCTGGCTGAGATTTTGCGTCAGGCGTTGTTCCTGCAGCAGAGCGCCAACCCGGCCATCCGCTATCTCGATGACGTGCCAAGCGCGCCGCTGATCCACATGTGCGACGGCTGTCAGATCGGCCAAGCCTTGACCAATCTGCTGCAAAATGCCGCCGATTCGATCAAAGAACGCTTGGCCGACGGGCCGGGCGCGAAGCTGAGCGTCAATCCCGGGCAAGGCGATGGCGAGATTCAGCTCAAGCTCATTCATGACGACGGCCGCCTCGCGGTCGCGGTCGCCGACAACGGCCTCGGCCTGCCGCCGGACAAGCGTCACCGGCTGACCGATCCTTATGTCACGACCAAAACGACTGGAACCGGCCTGGGGCTAGCTATCGTGCGCAAAATCATGGAAGATCATGGCGGCGAACTGCTGTTGGAGGATCGCCCTGAGGGCGGCGCGCGCGTCAGCTTGATTTTCAAATCCACCGAAATACATTCGGGCGTCGAAACGGCCCCGTCCGCCGCCGATACCGCGGCGACGTCCATCACCCACGAGCCTGCGCGCAAGATCGTCCGCCCATGAGTCATGATATCCTGATCGTTGATGACGAAGCCGACATCCGCATGTTGATGTCGGGCGTCCTGCGCGACGAGGGCTACCAAACCCGCGACGCCGCCGACAGCGATTCGGCTCTGGCGGCGATTCAAGCCCGTCGGCCGAGCCTGGTTATCCTTGATATCTGGCTGCACAACTCGCGCCTCGACGGCTTGGAAATCCTTGATCAGATCCGCAAGGATCACGCCGATATGCCCGTGGTCATGATCAGCGGCCACGGCAATATCGAGACCGCCGTCACGGCGATCAAAAAGGGCGCTTACGAATATATCGAAAAGCCGTTCAAGGCCGACCGGCTGCTGCTGGTCGTCGAGCGCGCCATCGAAGCTTCGCGCCTGCGCCGCGAGAACGCTGAGTTGCGCATGCGTGCCGGCGGCGAGCTGGCGCTGGTCGGCGATTCCCAGTCGGCCAACCAATTGCGCCTGACGATCGACAAGGTGGCGCCGACCAACAGCCGCGTTCTGATCGGCGGACCGCCCGGTGTCGGCAAGGAAGTCGTTGCCCGCCTGATCCACAACCGCTCAGGCCGCAGCGCCGGTCCGTTCGTCGCCGTCAATTGCGCCGCCATGACGCCGGAACATATCGAGATGGCGCTGTTCGGCGTCGAGGCCGGGGTCGAAGCGCCAGGCAGCCCGCGCAAGACCGGTACCTTCGAGAACGCCCATGGCGGCACTTTGTTCTTGGATGAAGTAGCCGACATGCCGCTCGTCACCCAGGGCAAGATCGTCCGCGTGCTGCAGGAGCAGACTTTCGAGCGCGTCGGCGGCCATACGAAGGTCGCGGTCGACGTGCGCGTCATCGCCTCGACCAATCGCGACCTGCAGGAACAGATCGCCGCCGGCCGCTTCCGCGAGGATCTCTATTACCGCCTGAACGTGGTGCCGATCCGCGTGCCGCCGCTGAAAGAACGCCGCGAGGACATTCCCTTGCTGGTCCATCATTTCATGCAGATGGCGGCGCGTTCCTCCGGTCTGCCGGAGCGCGAGATCGGCGAAGACGCGATGACCGCGCTGCAGGCCCATAGCTGGCCCGGCAATGTCCGCCAACTACGCAACGCTATCGAGTGGATGCTCATCATGGCACCGGGCGATGCGACTGGAAAAATCCGCGCCGATATGTTGCCGCCCGAAATTCTCGACATCAGCCCGGCCGTGCTGCGTTGGGACAAATCGGGCGAGATGATGGCGCTGCCGCTGCGCGATGCGCGTGAAGTGTTTGAACGCGAGTATCTTGCGGCGCAAATTCTGCGTTTCGGCGGCAACATCACGCGCACCGCGTCGTTCGTCGGTATGGAACGCTCCGCGCTCCATCGCAAGCTGAAGTCGCTCGGCTTGACGAACGGCGACGCGCCGACCACTTAGGCCTTCCCATGAAAGTCATCGTTTGCGGCGCGGGCCAAGTCGGCACCAGCATCGTTCGCCATTTGGCATCCGAGAACAACGATGTGACGGTGATCGACCAATCGCCCGAACTGGTCCGTAAGATCGCCGATTCGCTCGACGTGCAGGCAATGGAAGGCTTCGCCTCGCATCCCGATGTCCTCAAGGCGGCCGGGGCGCGCGATGCCGACATGATCATCGCCGTGACCTATTCCGACGAAGTGAACATGATCGCTTGCCAGGTGGCCCATTCGCTGTTCGACGTGCCCACCAAGATCGCGCGCGTCCGCCACCAGAGCTACTTGCAGCCGATCTGGTCGGACCTGTTCAATCGCGAAAACATGCCGATTGACGCGATCATTTCGCCGGAACTGGAAGTCGGCCGTGCCGTGACGCGCCGCCTCTGGGTGCCGGGGGCGTTCGACATGATCCCACTGGCTGATGGCAAAGTGCGCGTCATCGGCGTGCGCTGCACGACCGAGACACCGATCGTCAACACGCCGCTGCGCCAACTGACGGGCCTATTTCCCGACCTTAATATCACCATCGTCGGCATCATGCGCGACGGCAAAGGATTCGTGCCGGACGCCGACGACGAAATGCTGATCGGCGACGAGGTCTATTTCGTCGCCGATGCGAATCATGTAAATCGCGCGATGATGGCCTTCGGCCATGAAGAAGCGACGGCGCGCCGCGTCGTCATTTTGGGCGGCGGCAACATCGGTCGTTATATCGCCCGCGAGTTGGAAGATCATCCGGGCGTGTCGGCCAAGATCATCGAGCATGGCAAGGCGCGTGCCGAGGAGATTGCTCTCGAACTTCAGCGCACGGTCGTGCTGAACGGCGACGCGCTCGATCCGGAGATTCTCGATGAGGCCAATGTCGGCTCGGCCGAGGCTGTGATCGCGGTGACCAACGAAGACGAGGTCAATATTCTCGCTTCATTGTTGGCCAAGCGGGCAGGTTGCAAACGTGCCATCACACTGATCAACGCCAGCAATTTCTCGCCATTGGTTTCGTCGCTCGGCATTGACGTCGTGGTCAGCCCACGCGCCATCACCGTCTCTACGATCCTGCAACACATCCGGCGCGGCCGTATCCGCGCCGTGCATTCCTTGGGCGATGGGTTCGGCGAGATCATCGACGCGGAAGCGCTGGAGACCTGCGGCGTCGTCGGACGCGCCCTCAAGGATGTCGGATTTCCCGAGGGCGTCATCATCGGCGCGGTGGTGCGTGACGGCGTCGTCATCGTCCCGGATCCGACGACGGTCATCAAGCCGAAGGACCGCGTCGTCCTGTTCGCCACCTCGGCGGACGTCCGCAAGGTCGAAAAGATGTTCTCCGTTGGCCTCGAATTTTTCTAATCCGTAATCAGGTATCCTATCTCTATGTCGCGCATCGCTTACGTCAACGGCCAATATGTCGAGCATCGCCGCGCCGGCGTCCATATCGACGATCGCGGCTATCAGTTCGCCGACGGTATTTACGAGGTGGTCGCCATCTCCGGCGGCCGTCTGATCGACGCCGAATTGCATTGGCAACGCTTGGAGCGCTCATTGCGCGAAATGCGCATCACCGCGCCGATGTCGCGCGCGGCGCTGGGCCATGTCATCGCCGAAGTGATCCGCCGCAACCGCGTCGCCGACGGCATCGTCTATCTGCAGATCACGCGTGGCGTGGCGGCACGCGATCATCTGTTTCCCAAAAAGACGCGGCCCGCCGTCGTCGTTACCGTCAAGCGCACCAAGCCGGCGGATCCAAAGCTGGTGGCGCGTGGCGTCGACGTGATTTCTCTGCCGGACATCCGCTGGGGGCGCTGCGACATCAAATCGCTCTCGCTGCTGCCGAACGTGATGGCGAAGCAGGCCGCGAAGGAGCAGGGGGCTTACGAGGCGTTCCTGGTCGATCAAGCCGGCAACGTCACCGAAGGCTCCTCGACCAACGCCTGGATCGTCAGCGCCAAGGGCATCCTGGTGACGCGGAAGGCCGGTCCGGAAATTCTCAACGGCGTCACGCGTCTTGCCGTGCTGGCGCTTGCCAAAGCCGAGAAAATGAAGATCGAGGAACGCAGCTTCAGCCTAAAGGAGGCGGTAAAGGCCAAGGAAGCCTTCATCACCAGCACGACCAATTTCGTCATGCCGGTGGTACGCATCGATGGCAAGGCGATCGGCGGCGGCAAGCCCGGCCCGTTCGCCCGCAAGCTGCGTGAGCATTACATCGCCCATATGGCGAAGGCGTAAGCGGACTCATGCCGCCGGTTCCGCCAAAACCGACCGCCATCCTGTTTGATTGGGACAATACGCTGGTCGACAGTTGGCCGGCGATTCACGCCGCCGTGAACCGCACGCTGATCGCCATGGGCCAGCAGCCGTGGTCGCTTGACGAGGCGAAGCGTCGTATCCAGCGATCCTTGCGCGACAGCTTTCCGCAACTGTTCGGGGAACGCTGGGACGAGGCGCGCGATATTTATTATCGTAGCTTTGCCGAAGTGCATCTTGAGACGCTGCGGCCGAAGGACGGCGCCGTGGAACTTCTCGCGGAATTGCGCGAGCGCGGTTTTTATCTCGGCGTTGTGAGCAACAAGACCGGCAAATTTCTGCGGCTCGAAGCGGAACGGCTCGGCTGGCATGTCTATTTTCGGACGTTGGTCGGCGCGACGGACGCGGCGCGCGATAAACCGGCGATAGAACCTGTGGATATGGCGCTGGCCGGTAGCGGCATTAAACGAGATGCCAATGTTTGGTTCGTCGGCGACGGCGCGGTGGATCTCGAATGCGCGCGCAACGCCGGGCTCACCGGCTTTCTCGTCGGCGAGCCGACGGGCGAACCTATCCCGCAAGAAATGCTGATTCCTCAAGCCTCTGGCGGTGTCTGGACATTACCGGATTGCGCCGCTCTCGCCGCCCTTGTGCGAAGCCTATAAGCTCCTATATGACACACGAGGTTTCAGAACTTCGTGAGTTCGAGATCCTTTCGCGGCATGTGCGTGGCGGCCGCGGCCATCATTTGCAATAATGCAAAAAGCCTAAGAAAAACGAGGTCAAAAATGTCTTCAGAAAAATCCCAGAACCTCCAGGACGTGTTCCTAAACAATATTCGTAAGAACAAGACTTCGGTGACTGTGTTTCTTGTCAACGGCGTGAAGCTTCAAGGCATTGTGACTTGGTTCGATAACTTCTCCGTGCTGCTGCGCCGGGATAGCCATTCCCAGCTCGTCTACAAGCACGCAATCTCGACCGTGATGCCGACCACGCCGATCCAGCTCTTCGAGCCGGAACAGGAATAGCATTCCATTGCCCCGCGACGATGATCGTGACGACCATAGCCCCCGGACCGAT
Source organism: Rhodospirillaceae bacterium (assembly GCA_947474495.1). Classification (GTDB taxonomy): domain Bacteria; phylum Pseudomonadota; class Alphaproteobacteria; order SMXQ01; family SMXQ01; genus CAMAVH01. The sequence continues at coordinate 30,588 of CANJIM010000009.1, read as the reverse complement.
GAGGTCCGGGGCGCGTCGCCGAAAGGCAAAAAAGCCAAATCCCGCAAGACCGAGTCTCACGGCACATACGCGCCCGATCAGAACGTCAATCTGACCGGCAAGGTTGAGACGCGCGTCACCACCGGCCGCACGGCCGTCGTCCATCCCGATTTTCGCAGCGGCGCCAAGGCAGAGGCGCAAGCGGCGCGCGATCCGCAATCGCGGCTTGAAGAGGCCATCGGCCTGGCGCTCGCCATCGACCTTCAAGTGGTCCATACGGAAGTCGTGCCGTTGCGTCAGCCGCGGCCGAATACGCTGCTCGGCAGCGGCGCGGTCGACCGCATCAAGGAAGTGGTCGAGGCGGAAGAGGTGCAGGTCGTCGTCGTCGATGCCTCGCTGACGCCGGTGCAGCAACGCAACCTCGAGCTTGCCTGGTCCTGCAAGGTGATCGACCGCACTGGCTTGATCCTCGAAATTTTCGGCGCCCGCGCGCGGACGCGCGAAGGCCGCTTACAAGTCGAACTGGCCTCGCTCAACTATCAGCGCAGTCGCTTGGTGCGGTCCTGGACTCACCTGGAGCGTCAGCGCGGCGGCTTCGGCTTCCTCGGCGGCCCCGGCGAAACGCAGATCGAAGCCGACCGTCGCTTGATCGACGAGCGCATCGGCAAGCTCAAGCGCGAATTGGAAGATGTGCGCCGCACCCGCTCCCTGCATCGCAAGGCGCGCGAGCGCGTGCCCTATCCGGTCATCGCCCTGGTCGGCTATACCAATGCCGGCAAGTCGACGCTGTTCAACCGGCTGACCCATTCTGACGTGCTGGCGAAGGATCTGCTGTTCGCCACGCTCGATCCGACCATGCGGGCGGTCAAACTCCCGTCGGGCCGCCGCGTCATCATGTCGGACACTGTCGGCTTCATCTCCGATCTGCCGACTGATCTGGTCGCCGCCTTCCGTGCCACTCTGGAAGAAGTCTTGGCGGCCGACGTGATCCTGCATGTGCGCGACGTCGCCCATGAAGATAGCGAAGCGCAACGTCTGGACGTGCTGAATGTGCTGTCGCAGCTCGGCGTCGAAGCGGAAAGCGAAGCTCGCGTCGTCGAAGTTCTCAACAAACTAGATCGGCTTGACGAAGGGGCGCATCAGCGTCTGCTGTCGGTGACCGCGCGCGATCCTGATGTGGTCGCGGTTTCGGCGCTCACCGGCGAAGGCTGCGATGCCTTGCTCGCCTTGCTCGACGAGCGGGCCGCGATCGGCCGCGAAGTGCGCGAGTTTGAATTGCCGGCCGGCGACGGCGCGTCGATCGCCTGGCTCTATGACCATGCGGATGTGCTGAGCCGCAAGGATGGCGACGACGGACTGGTCCGGTTGACCGTCGGCATGGATGCGGACACGGCGGCCCGTTTCGAACGGCGTAAAGCCTCGTAATTTAGGCCGTTCGGCCTCTTGTCAGGCCGCGGCCTAAAGGCGCAAAATCGCCGCATGCAGATTTACGACAAGCTCATTCCCGAAAGCTCGGCCTGGCGCAGTGTCGCCGATGGCGGCACCGTCGCCGGCAAGGCCGGGCTGACGCTGCGCATGACCGCTGCGCATCTCGCCGCGCTCGACGAGATTCTCGCCCGCACGCGGACCATCGAGACCGAAGCAATCACCCGCGCCGACTTCAGCCATCCGGCGCTTGATCCGTTCCTGGCCGATGTCGCACGCGAGATTCAAGCGGGCAGGGGCGTCGCCATCATCGAGGGTTGCACGCCGGCGCGCTATTCCGACGACGACATGGCGCGCGCCTTCTGGGGCGTCGGGCTGCATCTCGGGGTGGCTTTGCCGCAGACCGCGGCGGGCGAGCGCATCGATCACATCCGCGACTCGGGCTACAACCCGACGGGCCGCGAGCGGCCGCGCACCCAATATGGCAACGGCGAATTGCTGCTCCACACGGACAACGCGTCGGGCGAGATTCTCGGCTTGATGACGCTACAAACCGCCAAGTCGGGCGGGATCAGCCGCGTCGCCAGCTCGCTCGCCGTGCATAACGAGATTCTCGAGCGGCGGCCCGATCTGATGGCGGCGCTCTACAAGGGCTATCCCTATCACCGCAAGGGCCGCCAGCCGCTCGGCGAGCCGGATATCGCGCCGTTCGACACGCCGGTGTTTTGCAATATCGACGGCTATGTCAGCTGCCGCTATGTCCGCAACTTCATGATGCTGACAGCGAAGGAACGCGGCGAGCCGCTGCCGCCCGACCTGGAAGAGGCGCTCGATTATTTCGACGCCATCAAGACGCGCCCCAGCTTCGGCGTCGAGTTCACGCTGGAGCGCGGCGAGATGGTCTTTCTGAGCAATCTCACCTGTCTGCATGCCCGCACCGAGTTCGAGGACTATCCTGAGCCCGAGCGGCGCCGCCACCTCCTGCGCCTCTGGCTGAAGGCCTTGCCGAAGGGCCGGCCGTTCGATCCGCGCATGGACATGTTCTACGGCAGCAAGATCGACCATTCGGCGCCTGCCCTGGTTTAACTGAGTGCCAAGGGGCGGCTAGGACGCAAGGGTTTGGAATCAAGCCCTTAAGGCCGGAGAAAACTCCTTAATCCCCTCATATTCCTGCAATAAATCAGGTTTACACCGGCTCAGCCGGGTTGACTCTTGGCCAGCTTGGGCCTAGATATCTGGCACTCAAAGAGCAGGAGTGCTAACAGCCTGTGCCCCGGCAAGGGTTCAAGGCGGCCCCCGTTCGGCGAGAAACATTCTTTCCCCAATCTCTCATGGAGAGCCAGACAATGAAGTTCAGGCCCCTGCACGACCGCGTGCTGGTGAAGCCCCTCGAGGCTGAGACCAAGACCGCCGGCGGCATCATTATCCCCGACACCGCCAAGGAAAAGCCCATGGAGGGCAAAGTCATCGCCGTCGGTACCGGCGCGCGTGGCGAGGACGGCAAGCTCGTCCCGATGGAAGTCAAGAAGGGCGATCGCGTCCTGTACGGCAAGTGGTCGGGCACCGAAGTGAAGGTGGACGGCGACGAAATGCTGATCATCAAAGAGTCCGACATCATGGGCATCGTCGAATAAGGATCCGAGAAAATGGCAGCCAAAGAGATTAAGTTTTCGACCGATGCCCGCACGCGCATGCTGCGCGGCGTCGAGATTCTCGCTGACGCGGTGAAGGTGACCCTGGGCCCGAAGGGCCGCAACGTGGTCATCGAAAAGTCGTTCGGCGCTCCGCGCATCACCAAGGACGGTGTTTCCGTCGCCAAGGAAATCGAACTGTCCGACAAGTTCGAGAACATGGGCGCCCAGATGGTCCGCGAAGTCGCTTCGCGCACCAACGACGAGGCCGGCGACGGCACCACCACGGCGACTGTTCTCGCCGCTGCGATCATCCGTGAAGGCGTCAAGTCGGTTGCGGCCGGCATGAACCCGATGGACCTGAAGCGCGGCATCGACCTCGCTGTCGAAGCCGTCATCGAAGACCTCAAGAAGCGTTCGAAGAAGGTCAAGTCGAGCGAAGAGATCGCCCAGGTCGGCACCATCTCGGCCAACGGCGAAGCCGCCATTGGCAAGATGATCGCCGAAGCGATGGATCGCGTCGGCAAGGAAGGTGTCATCACGGTTGAAGAGGCCAAGGGCCTGGAGACCGAGCTGGACGTCGTCGAAGGCATGCAGTTCGATCGCGGCTATCTGTCGCCGTACTTCATCACCAACGCCGACAAGATGATCGCCGAGCTCGACGATCCCTTGATCCTCATCCACGAGAAGAAGCTGTCCGGCCTGCAGTCCATGCTGCCGTTGCTCGAAGCGGTTGTGCAGAGCGGCCGTCCGCTCGTCATCATCGCCGAGGACATCGAAGGCGAGGCTCTGGCCACGCTCGTCGTCAACAAGCTGCGCGGCGGCCTCAAGGTCGCGGCCGTGAAGGCGCCGGGCTTCGGCGATCGCCGCAAGGCGATGCTCGAAGACATCGCCACCCTCACGGGCGGCCAGGTGATCTCCGAAGATCTCGGCATTAAGCTCGAGACCGTCACCATCGACATGCTTGGCAAGGCCAAGAAGGTCTCGATGACGAAGGAAAACACCACGATCGTCGACGGTATCGGCAAGAAGTCCGACATCCAGGCGCGCATCTCGCAGATCAAGGCGCAGATCGAAGAGACGACGTCCGACTACGACAAGGAAAAGCTGCAGGAACGTTTGGCCAAGCTGGCCGGCGGCGTTGCGGTGATCAAGGTCGGTGGCGGCAGCGAAGTCGAAGTGAAGGAGCGCAAGGATCGCGTTGACGACGCTTTGCACGCGACCCGCGCGGCCGTCGAAGAAGGCATCGTCCCGGGCGGCGGCACTGCGCTGCTGTACGCGATCCGTGCCTTGGCCAAGCTCGAAGTGGCCGATGCCGACCAGCGCGTCGGCGTCGAGATCATCCGCAAGGCTCTGCAGGCTCCGGTCCGCCAGATCGCCGAGAACGCCGGTGCCGATGGCGCCGTCGTCGCCGGCAAGCTGATGGAGAGCAAGGACGCGAACTACGGCTACAGCGCCCAGACCGGCACGTTCGAAGATCTGGTCAAGGCCGGCATCATCGACCCGACGAAGGTCGTCCGCACCGCTCTGCAGAATGCCGCCTCGGTCGGCGGTCTGCTGATCACCACGGAAGCGATGATCGCCGACAAGCCTGAGAAGAAAGATGCCATGCCCCAGATGCCTGGTGGTATGGGCGGCATGGGCGGCATGGACTTCTAAGTCCAGCCAACCAACGCCTGACGAAACGGGAAGGGGCCGCAGCTGCGGCCCCTTTCTTTTTGCGCGCGGACATCTCTTTCATCATTGCCCGGCTTGACCGGGCAATCCATGATTCGGCACGACTGAATTCGATGCGTAAGGAGCGATCCGAATGGCTGGCGAAAAAATCGCGTTTCTCGGGCTCGGCGTCATGGGCTTTCCCATGGCCGGCCATCTGGCGAAGGCAGGCTATGCGGTGACGGTCTATAACCGCACCGCCGCCAAATCGGCCGCCTGGGCCGCCAAACACGGCGGCACTGCTGCGCCGACGCCGGCCGCCGCCGCCACGGGCGCGGCGATCGTCTTTGCCTGCGTCGGCAATGACGACGATCTGCGCGCCATCACGCTCGGGGCCGACGGGGCGTTCGCTGGCATGGCGAAGGGCGCCATCTTCGTCGATCACACCACGGCCTCGGCGGACATCGCGCGCGAGCTGGAAGGCGCCGCGCAGGCGAGGGGCCTCGGCTTCCTCGACGCGCCGGTGTCGGGCGGCCAGGCGGGCGCCGAGAACGGTCAGCTCACCGTCATGGTTGGCGGCGATAGCGGCACCTTCGCCAAAACTGAAGCGGCGATGAAGGCCTATGGCAAGGCGGTGACTCTGATGGGCCCAGCCGGCAGTGGCCAGCTCGCCAAGATGGTCAACCAAATCTGCATCGCCGGCTTGGTGCAGGGCCTGTCCGAAGGCGTCGCTTTCGCGCAGAAGGCGGGGCTCGATGTCGAGAAGTTGCTCGGCGTCATTTCCAAGGGCGCGGCGCAGTCCTGGCAGATGGAAAACCGCGGCAAGACCATGGCCGAGGGCAAGTTCGACTTCGGCTTCGCCGTCGACTGGATGCGCAAGGATTTGGGGATTTGCCTGGCCGAGGCGCGGCGCAACGGCGCGCGCTTGCCGGTGGCGGCCCTGGTCGACCAGTTCTATGCCCAGGTGCAGGCGAGGGGCGGCAACCGCTGGGATACCTCCAGCCTGATCGATTTGCTGACGCGGGAATGAAACTTACCTAGGCTTTTAGTCGTTAGTTCCGAGAGAGCGCCTCACACCGTTCAAAGGAACAACCATGTCTAGCGAAGACCTTCACGCGCCGCGCGAGCGGCTTGCCAAGACCACCATTTCCAAGCATCAGGCGACGGTGTCACTGATGGAGGAATTGGAGGCGTCCGACTGGTACCGCCAGCGCGCCGATGATTGCGAAGATGCGGCCCTCAAGGGCATCCTTCTGCACAATATGAAGGAAGAGATCGAGCATGCCGCCATGCTGATCGAATGGCTGCGCCGCAATGACGAGACCTTCGCCAAGGAGCTGAAGGAATATCTCTTCACCACGAAGGATATTCTGAAAGTCGAGGAAGACGACAAGACGTAAGTCTTCGCGTCCGTCACCCTAAGAAATCTTTTGTCTTTCAACGGCCTGCCGGCATTCGTCGGCGGGCCGTAATTTGCCGGGCGCGGTCCGCACGGCTCGGTTATGCTTTCCCGTGAAAAAGGCGACGGTCGATAAAGGCCGCGCCGTCATAGGGAGCGAAGCATGTCGAGAGTGGGGGGACGCATGTCCGCATTATGCGGACTGCTGGCAATTTGCGGTTTGGCAACAGCACCGGCACAGGCGCAGAATTTCAAAGGTCAGATGGTGACGATCTTCGCTGGCGGCGACGTCGGCGGTTACGACATCTATGGGCGCTTGCTGGCGCAATTTTTCGGCAAGCATCTGCCGGGCGCGCCATCCTTCGTCGTCAAAAACATGCCGGGTGCCGGCACTTTGCGTGCCGCCAATTACATGTATGAAGTGGCGCCGAAGGACGGCACCGCGCTCGGCACGGTCGGCGGCGGCACCGCGACGGCGCATATGTTCGGTTCGCAGGGCGTGCGCTTCGATCCGCGCGACTATGTCTGGGTCGGCAGCATGAACAGCGAGGTCGGCCTCGTGGTGTCCTGGCACAGCCAGCCGATCAAAAGCATCCAGCAGGTCTATGAGCAGGAATTGATCGTCGGCGGCGGTGGTCCGACGTCGGGCAACGTCGTGTTTCCCAATGTGATGAACCGCGTGCTCGGCACCAAGTTCAAGATTATCCCAGGTTACAAGAGCACCGGCGATATCGCGCTCGCGATCGAGCGCGGCGAACTTCAGGGCACCGCGAGCTACCATTATTCCAGCATCATCACGCGCAATCCGGCCTGGATCGACGACAAGCTGGTGAATGTGCTGCTGCAGCTGTCATTGCGTCGCCACGAAAAATTCCCCAACGTGCCGGCGGTGCCGGACCTCGCCAAGACCGACGAGCAGAAGCAACTCATCGATCTCGTTTTCGCGCGGCAGGAAATGGGGCGGCCCTTCATGCTGGCGCCGGGTACGCCGGACGCCATCGGCAGCGTCTACCGCACGGCGTTCGATGCGCTGATGAAGGATCCGGAGATGCTGGCGCTGGCCGCCAAGCAGAAGCTCGATCTGAACAATCCAATGACCGGCAAGGATATCCATGTCCTCATCGAGCGGCTCTATAAAGTGCCGAAAGATGTGATCGCCAAAGCGGCGGAAGCGACCGGCGAAGCTGGCTGAACAGGCGGGAAGGCGGTGCGGCTTAGCCGCGCCGCTCTTCTGCTTTCGCCTGATCCCATAGCGCGTCCATTTCCTCCAGCGTCGATTCGCTGGGGGATTTGCCGCGCTCGCGGAGCAACGCCTCGACGCGCTGGAAGCGGCGGGTGAATTTATCGTTGGCGCCCCGCAAGGCGGCTTCCGGATCAACTTCGAGCTTGCGGCCGAGATTGGCGACGGCGAGCAGGAGATCGCCGAGCTCGTCTGCGACGCGTTCTTTTGCTGCACCGCCTGCAATCTCGACGCGTAGTTCGGCGATTTCCTCTTCGATTTTGTCGAGCACCTGGCCGGCGTCGGGCCAGTCGAAACGGTGACGCGCGGCGCGCTTGGTCAGCTTCTCAGCGCGCGTCAGCGCGGGCAGGGCGCGCGCCACGCCGGACAGCACGCTGGCGGCTTTGCCGACCTCGGCGCGCTTGCCGGTGCGCTCGACGTCCTTGACGGCTTCCCAGGCGGCGACCTGAGCGGTGGCCGTGGCCGGGCGCGCGGCATCGGGGCCGAACACATGCGGATGGCGGCGCTCCATCTTTTCGGCGGTGCCGAGGGCGATGTCGGCGAAGTCGAAGTCGCCGGCCTCGCGCGCCATCTGGGCGTAGAACACCACCTGGAACAGGAGATCCCCGACTTCCTCGCGGATGGTGGCCATGTTGCCGCCGGCGATGGCGTCGGCCACCTCGTAGGCCTCTTCGATGGTGAAGGGCGCGATGGTGGCGAAGGTCTGCTCGAGGTCCCAGGGGCAGCCGCCGTCGGGCGCCCGCAGCTTGGCCATGACGCCGAGCAGCCGCTCGAGTGCTTCGGCGGCAGTGGGTTTCTTCGTCTCCGGGGCGTTCATGGGCTAACGGCCGGCCGGATAGGGCTTGTTGGTGGCTTTGGACAAGCAATAGGCCTGGTCGCCCGAACCGACCAAGCGGTCGCCGTAATTGCAGAACACGGCCTTGCCGGCGATAGAATTGGTGACGCCGCCGAGGCTCGGGATCCAGCTGCCGGTCGGGCTTTCGCCCTTGGGCACATCCGGCTTGTAGGCGGCGCTCGGGGTGTAGCAGAGGCCCTTGGCCTCGTCGTAATTGTCGCCAGTCTTGCAGTAGCCCTCGGCGCGGGCCGGCGCAGCGGCAGACGCGGCGCTCAGGAGGACGGCCGCCGAGGCGAACAGGACGATGGGACGGATCATGGAAGCGGCCTCGGACGGGGAGTGATGGGACGCGGCACGGCGGGCTCGTCAGGCGGTTCTAAACCGGTGGGGAGGCCGGGACAATTGGCGTAATTTATGTCGGTTATCTGGCAGGTATATATCGCATAATGTATATTATGGAAAATATAGAGTGATTTAAGAGGATTAAATCTCAATAAATTGGAATTGCGTGAAAATCTTCTATTCCTCAAAAATTACTTTATGAGCTTAAGGCTATCCTCCGCCACATCGATTGTCATGCCGTCATAGCCCGGCACGACGCCTTGCGGCAGCTCGCGCAGCAGCGTCCCGTAGTCCATCGCTGTGCCCATATGGGTCAGTACGGCGCAGTCCGGCTGCACCCGCTCGATCCATTGCAGCACCTTGGCCAGATGGACATGGGTCGGATGCGGCTCGCGGGCGAAGCAATCGACGATCCATAGCCCGACCCCAGCCAAGGCCTCGAAACCGGCCTCGGGCATGTTCACCACGTCGGTCGAATAGGCCACGTCGCCGAAGCGCAGGCCCAGGGTCCGCATGAAGCCATGGTCCTGGTCGAAGGTCTGGACCTCGATCGGACCGCCCGGACCGGTCACGTCGAAGCGATCTCCGGCGGCGATCTCGGTCAGGCTGAGGCAGGGTTTGTAATAATTCGGCTTGCCATTGTGCTCGCCCGGCGGCCCGAAGACATAGCCGAAGCGCTGGCGCAGGCTTTCGGCGGTTTGGGCGTTGGTAAAGGCCGGAATGATCGCCTGCTGGCGGCGGTTGAACTGGCGGAGATCGTCGATGCCGTGGATATGGTCGGCATGGTTGTGGGTGAAAACGATGCCGTCGACACGCTGCACGCCGGCCTCGAGCACCTGTTCGCGCAAATCCGGCGAGGTGTCGACCATCAGGCGCGTCGGGTTTCCCCCAGGGCTCCCAAGATCCGGGCCATCCTCGATCAGGATCGAGACACGGCGGCGGCGGTTCTTCGGCTCGCGCGGATTACAGGCGCCCCAATCGCCGCCGACCAGCGGGACGCCGCCGGCGCCGCCGCATCCGAGCACCGTGACCCTCATGCGGCCGACACGATTTTAGGGGCTGGCGGGCGCGTGGCTTTGGTGAACAGCCGGAAGAAATTCTCCGTGGTGATGTCGGCCAATTCGGCGACCGTCAGGCCGCGCAGTTCGGCGAGCGTTTGGGCCGTGTGCGCCACGAACGCCGGCTCGTTGCGCTTGCCGCGGTTGGGCACCGGCGCCAGATACGGTGCGTCGGTCTCAACCAGCAGCCGGTCGAGCGGCACCATCTGGGCGACCTCGCGCACGGCGACCGCATTCTTGAAGGTCAGGATGCCGGAAAACGACACGTAAAACCCCTGCTCCAAGGCCGCCTCCGCCACGGCGCGGGCCGAGCTGAAGCAATGCAGCAGGCCGGGGAATGTCCCTTTGCCCTGCTCCTCGGTCAGGATGGCGATCATGTCGTCGTCGGCGTCGCGGGTGTGGACGATCAGCGGCAGCTGGCTGGCGCGCGCCGCGGCGATATGGGCGCGAAAGCTGTCGGCCTGGGCCTGGCGCGGCGCATGTTCGTAATAATAGTCGAGGCCGGTCTCGCCGATGCCGACGACGCGCGGATGGCTGGCCAGCGCCAGGAGCTTGGCGGTGTCGGCGTCGGGACCTTCGCTGGCGGCCTCGTGCGGATGGACGCCGACCGTGCAGAACACGTCCGGGTATTGTTCGGCGATGGCGCGCACCGCCGGAAAGGCGCTCAGCTTGGTCGAGATCGTCAGCATGGTGCTGACGCCAGCGAGCCGCGCGCGGCGCATAACGTCGTCGCGGTCCGTGCCGTAATCGGCGTAATCCAGATGACAGTGGCTATCGACCAGCATGATGCCTGGGATATACGCGCCGAACGCAACGATCTCAACCGTTTGCGCGGCCCCAAGGCGGCCTCTGGCGGTTTATCTCGGGAATGTTACAATATAACCATATCAGCTTCATCGTCAGGAAACTCCGCCGTGGCCCCCTCCGTACAGCCTCCCGCCTCGCCCATCTCCGACATCATTCCCGTCACCGTGCTGACGGGGTTCCTCGGCGCCGGCAAGACCACCCTGCTCTCCCGCCTGTTGCGCGATCCGGCGCTGAAGGACACGGCGGTGATCATCAACGAGTTCGGCGAGGTGGGCCTCGATCACTTGCTGGTCGAAAAAAGCGGCGAAAATTTCGTCGAGCTGTCGAGCGGCTGTCTGTGCTGCACGATTCGCGGCGATCTGATCGACACCATGCGCGAGCTGTTCATGAAGCGCGTGAAAAGCCAGGTGCCCTGGTTCAAGCGCGTGGTGATCGAGACCACGGGGTTGGCCGACCCCGCCCCCATTCTGCACACCTTGCTCAACGATCCGCTGATCGCCGCCAATTTTGCCCTCGACAGCGTGATCACCGTGATCGACGCGGTGAACGGCCTCGCCAGCCTCGATGCCCATCCTGAGGCGCTCAAGCAGGCGGCGGTCGCCGACCGTCTCGTCATCAGCAAGACCGATCTGCCGGAAGCGAAGACCGCTGAATTGCGCAAGCGCCTCTGGCTGCTCAATCCCGCGGCGCTGTATCTCACGCCCGACGAGGCCATGGCCGACCCCGTCAAGCTGCTGTCGGCCGGCTATTACAACGTGTCGGTCAAGTCGGCTGACGTAAACGCCTGGCTTCGCGCCGAAGCTTATGAAGGCGGTCACGACCATGGGCATGACCACGACCACGATCATGGGCACGATCACCATGGGCATGACGATGGTCATGACGATGGCCACGATCATCACGACCATGATCATGACCATCACGAACATGACCATTCAGCCCTCGACGTGAACCGCCACGACGACCACATTCGTTCTTACAGCATCATTCGCGACAAGCCGATCGGCGGCGTCGCCTTCACGATGTTCCTCGAATTGCTCGTCGCCAACAAAGGCGACGACCTGCTGCGCGTGAAAGGACTGCTCAATATTGCCGAGCGGCCGGGCCAGCCAGCGGTGCTGCATGGCGTGCAGCACATCTTCCATCCGGTGGTTTGGCTCGACCAATGGCCGAGCGACGATCACCGCAGCAAGATCGTTTTCATCACCCGCGACATTCCACGCGAGCATATCGATTCGCTGCTCAAGGCGCTCGAAGGCCAGTCGGGCATGACCGACGCCGAGATCGATGAACTGGTCGACCACCCCGCGCTGCAGCAAAGGTGAATGCCATTGGTGCTGTCAGTCTAACTGCAACTTGTCTCTGATATAAGCTTGCGGGATGAAAACCATCTCCTATAAAAGACACCGCTTCCCACCCGAAATCATCCGCCAAGCCGTTTGGCTGTATTTCAAATACACCCTGAGTTTGCGGGATGTAGAGGAGATTCTCGCCGAGCGCGGGATCGACGTCTCCTACGAGACGGTCCGCTGTTGGGCGGAGAAATTCGGCGGAGCCATTGCGGCGAACATTCGTCGAATGCGCCCTCGCCCAGGTTCTGTCTGGCATCTCGATGAAATGGTCGTCCGTATCAACGGACGCCACATGTTCATGCGGCGGGCTGTCGACCAGGAAGGCGAAGTTCTGGACGTGCTGGTTCAGAAGCGCCGCAACAAACGCGCAGCGCTCAAATTGCTACGTAAATTAATGCGCAAGCAGGGCTATGCGCCGGATGGAATAGTGACCGACGGGCTGGCCTCTTACGGGGCGGCGCTCGATACTTTGGGCGGCCGTTCACGTCATCGCCCGGGTCGTTTGCGCGACAACAATCGAGCCGAGAATTCGCATCTCTCAGTGCGACGGCGAGAGCGCAAGATGCAGCGCTTCAAATCGCAGGGCGAAGCCCAGCGCTTCGTTGCCACGCATGGCGCCATCTACAATCTCTTCAACCTCCAGCGTCACCTGATTTCACGAACAACACTGCGCACATTCCGGGCCGACGCCATGGCGGGATGGATGGCCGCGTCCGTCGCTAGTGCGTGAGCTTTGCGCTCACAGAATTTGCTCGGCCCCAACACTTAACCTGACAATCCCTTTTGGTCACATCGTAGTGACGAAGGAACTGATTTGCGCCGCTATTTCCGAAGGAACGGAAGCTGATCCTGCCACTTGCCGCGGACTTGCGCAGCCAGGTCGCGATCAACCATATTGACCTCAGGAAATCCGTCACGCCAGTGATAGGGGCGAACCGCATAAATGATCATGCGGCTCGTAGTGATATCGCCGTTCGCGCGTTTGTCGGGCGACAGCCGCGGATCAATGTAGCCAGTCCAACAACCATCGATCAGGTCGGTTTGACTCTTGGGATCCCAGCGCGACGCCACCGCCCACATCACCTCGGCAGGATTCGTGATGTCGATATCCTCGTCGACGATGATGATCAAGCGATTCATGTAGGATTGGCCACAGCCGGCTGCAACCAGACCCGCCATCTTGGCATGCCCCGGATGAAGTTGTTTGATGGCGATCACGTCGATAAAGCGGGAACCACCACCCAGCAACTTCCACACGCCACGGATCTCCGGAACACCCGCCGCTTCGATCGCATCCCAGAGAGCGGCAACGCGCGGGATTTTGATCTGGCGGCCAGGATATGTCGGCATCGTCGGCGGTTGACCGATGATGATGGCATCGTCGCGATGATAAATCGCCTTAACTTGCAGGACTGGCTCCGGTCGCTCGTCAGACGCGTAGTAACCCGGCCATTCGCCGAACGGCCCCTCGGTACGCGCATCGACCTCCGGCGCCGGCATGAAACCCTCGAACACCAGTTCAGCGTCGGCAGGAATAGGCAGCCCCGTCACTTTGCCGCGGATAGTGCGGATGGGGCGGCCGACGCGCCCGCCTGCGATCGCATATTCCGACTCGCCATTCTTCGCCGCAACCGAGGCCACGACGCCGAGGATCGGCGCCTGGCCGACGCTGATGACCATCGGACAGGGCTGGCCCTTAGCCCAATATTTCCTGCGGATCGCGTCGCCATCCTTGCCCGGCTCGATGAACACGCCCAGTGTGGTCTTGTCATGCACCATCACGCGATAGGTGCCCAGATTGACCCAATCGCTATCTGGGTCCTTGCAGATGACGACGCATTCAGTGCCGATGTAGCGGCCGCCATCCTTAGCATGCCAACGCGGCGCTGGAAATTTCAGCACGTCGACTGCATCGCCCTCGATCACGTTCTCCATGACGGGGCCATAATTCACCTCCTGCGGCGGGATCGGCGCCTTCTTTTCCTTCGGGCGGTTGCGATAGGCCTTGACTGCATCGAGCGTGAGCTCGCCAACCATGAACCGCGCCGTACGCACGTTAGATAGGACTCGAAATTGAGGCGCGCAGTTCTTCACTTGGTCGAACAGCAGCACGGGGGGGTAGAGATGCTCATGGCTCAACTCGAACAGCGCTCCCATCTCCAATTCGGGATCTGCGCCATGCACATGTACCAACTCGCCCGCCTGTTCCGCCTCGCGCAAAAAGACGCGCAGGTCGGCCATCGCCTCCAGCGAAACGTTGCGGCCATCGTTTTGCGCCGACCCCTTGCTCGTCATGGCGTTCGCCCTCTCGTCTTTCTTCTCAGTCATCGCAGCAGTCCAGGCCATGGACATGATCGACCACGCAGGACGTGGCCGTGTTGGCCCCGGCCCCCAAGCGATCGCGGACAACCACCTCGCCGGCGCCGCTGACCACGCCCAGCACATCTCCTTGCTTCATGATCAGACAATCCACGCCTTTGATCTTGGCCTCAATACCGGTCCAGGCTCCGTAGATCACCTTGTCACCTACAGCGACTTGCGGCATGGCGCGCTTTCCGTCTTTGTCACGCCGGCCGCGTCCGATCGCCAAAACGCATCCCTGCTGCGGCTTCTTCTGCACAGTTTCCGGCAACAGGACCGACGAGGCGCTGGCCGCGGCCTGCGCCGGCTCGACTAAAATATAATCGTAAAGAGGACGAAAGCTCATGGATGCAATCCTACCAAACGCAGAGGAGATATCAGGCCACTTGCTGCGCCGAGGCGGCGACGCCCCAGTCCGACGGCAGCGGTCACGCTTTTAAGGCACGCGAAAAGCGCCGATATCGCCAACCATATCGATAACGCCTCTCGTCTCGCAAGGCTTCACTCTTCCTGGAGGAAAGAGCCGGAGACCAGTCCTTGCGGCTCTTTCCTCCAGGAAATCGAGATCGTCATTCGACCGGCAGATTGTTCTTTCTCCGCAGCTGATTGACAAATTCGATCTCTGCGTCGGTGATCAAGGCGAGATCAGCCACGATCTTGGCGACCTGCACGCCGCTGAGCGGGGTGAAATCTTCGTCGATCTGCTTGGTGGCCATCGCCAGGAAGTCCTCATCCTTGACAGACTTCATGTAAGCCTCCCGGTAGGCGGCGACCATCGGCTTGGGCGTCCCGGGCGGCAAGGCCAACCATTTGTTGATAGCGAAATCCGCCTGCATGCCGAGATAAACGGATTTTTGCTGTTCCGTCAGCTTCGGCAGGATCAACTCGTCCAGCAAAGGCACATCGGCAAAGGCGTCGCGGCGCACGCGATTGCCGTTATCGTCAAGAGCTCCGAGCTGCGCCATGCCGACGAACCTGCCGGCCTTTAGAAGCGGGCCCAGGGTAAAGGCATTCTGGTTGGCGGCCATGTGCAACTCACCGCTCTGCAAAGCCATCAGCATCGTCGAGGTGCCCGAATAGCCGATGACCCAGCGGATGTTCCAGCCGAGGTATTCCTTGGCCCATAAGCTGATCAGAAGACCGGAGCGCGTTCCGTCGATGTCGCCGTAGACCAACGGCTGCGCCTTTGGGTCTGTCAGACTCGGCACGTCTTCCTTGCGGATCAACATCACGGTGCCGAGGTTGGCGTCTCCGCCGATGAATTCGTACTTCGACGGATCATACTGGACTTGTGGCCCACGCAGCTTTGCCGGGCTTATCTGTGTGCGCGAGCCCGACAGCAGCGTCATTCCGTCCGGCGGCACTTGGTTGGCAAAATAATTGTTTGCCTTGAGGCCGCCACCGCCCGGCAAATTACGATAGATGATCGTCGGGTTGCCAGGCAGGTACTTCGCCAGCGCATTGCCGGTTAGGCGCGCGGCCGTGTCCGTTCCGCCGCCCGGCGTCGAGTTAATGATCAGAGAAATTGTCTTTCCCCTGAAGCTAATCTCGTTCGCCGCGGCTGCCGACACGGTCATGCCGACTGCTGCTATGGTCGCAGCCACGATTTTCAATGGTGTCATGATCGTCAGTCTACCCGCTCTTATGAATTTATTGCATGCCGGTCGTCCCGTGAATGGGCACCCGCCCATGCGCTAACTCACTGGGAATGCCCGCGCCTGAGCCTTCATGTTGTACTTGGCATAGAGATCGTCGATGTAACCGGAGTCATCGATTTCACGCAGCAGATGGAAGTCCCACAGAGCGAGCGGGTGGATTTTCTCCGCCTCCTTGTTCTGGCGCTTCGCTTCCTCGTAGACATTAAAGACCGCTTCGAGCGACGGATAGAGCTTGGGCTCCAATGTAGGCGCTAACTCGTTGTAGAGCTTGGTCGCCGTATTGAGGTCCAACTTGCCTTCCTTGGTGTGCTTCTCCATCAGAATCCTGATGGACTCTTGCGGATGCGTCTTGATATAGGCGATACCGTCGATCAGCGCCTTAAGCATGCGCTTGGCGATATCGGGATGCTTCTGGACGAACGGCAAACTGCTCGAGACCGTTGCGAAAAACACCATCGGCTGAGACTCAAGCGGAATGATCTTCAGCCCCTCGCGTTCGGCGAACTCGCGCTTGGGCTGAGAGAGAAAACAGCCGTCTGCAGCTCCAGTCTTAACCGCCTCAATCAAGTTCAGCTTCTTGCGCTCCGAATCATTGGTGACGCTACCAAACTGCAGGAACTCGACGTCGTCACGATCGACATCGAGACCATGCTGCTTGAGATAGAGCCAATCGTTAAGGCCGGGGTGGCGGCCCTTCGAGCCGAACTTCTTCTTACGCATATCTTCAAGTTTGTTAATCTCCGAGTCGGCCCGCACCACGAGGTTAAGGTGGTTAAGGCTAACTGACTGACCGAGATAAACCCAGTTATCTCCGCGCACGCGTGCCGCATAGGTCGAAACGTGGTTGCCGCTAGTGAATTCGATCTCGCCAGTGGGCACGAGACGATGAGCGTCCTCTCTACCAATCGGCTTGTCATAATCCACATCCAAATTCTGGCGCTCAAAAGCGCCGCATTCGGCGACGATGTGCATCAGGGCTAGATGGCTAGTCGATCTATAGGGAAAATTGATGTGGTCCACTTTCTGCTCCTTAAAAAAATCAAGTGCTGGCCTGGCGCCTCGAACTAAAACTACAGGGCGCCAGCGGTTTTAGCTGGCGCCCCACACAGTCATTTACAATGGACAGCAGTTGCAGCCTGCTTCTCGCCGCCTGGATGGCTGATCTCGCAGACCATGCCGGCCTTAAGCGCGAGGCGTTCGACCTTCTGCCCTGCAATCATAACGTTGGTACCGCTCGAGCTTACGTCCGCTGTCACATCTTTCTCGGCGACAGAAAAAACGATATTGCGGCCACCGTCACCGACTTGCTTCAGAACGGCTTCGAACGAGCCCATCTTGTCGAACCCTTTTTCTCTAGCGAGCTTGGCGAGTTCCTCGTCGGAGAGCCCTTCCGCAGGGAGGCCGTTCTTCCACTTCATGCTCTCGATGTAGTCGGTAATTTTCTTCGGCGGATAACTTGTCTTCGCGACGATGTGTTGGATTGTCGGACCACTCATCGGCTCGAAGTCTTCGCTGACCATCTGAGCAAGTTTGAGAAACTCGGGATCCTTGACCAGGTTGCCGTAAGCAGTCTGGTAGGTATTGATCACCGCCTGCGGTGTGCCTGGCGGCAATGCGTACCACTTGTCTAGAGCATTGAGGCCAACCCAGAAATCGAAGGCGTCCTTTTGGATACCTACAAGCTTGCCGTCTACCATCGCTTCCATCACCGGGATATCCGGGAAGGTCGAGCGGCTCGTCACTAATCCATTAGTTAAACTAGTATCGCCCATTTGAGCGACGCCGACGAAGTCACCTGTCTTCAACATATCGCGCAGCTGCGTCAGATTCGACGTGCCCATCATATCAATCTCGCCTCGCCGGATAGCCAACAGCAAAAACGAAGTCCCTGGATAGCCGATGACGAACTTAATGTTCCAGTCGAGGGCGTCAGCCCCCCACAACACCATCTGGGCCCAACTGCGGTTGCCGTCGAGCTCGCCGACTATCACTGGCGGTAGCGACCGATCGGTGAGCTTCTTCAGATTTTCCTTACGCATGAAAATGATCGACCCCCCTCGCGAGGCGCCGCCGATGTAATTGAATTTGGTCGGATCGTAATGAATCGCTGGCTTAAGCAAGCTATTTGGGTCGATGTGCGAACTGCTGCCGCCGATCCATGTCAGGCCATCGGGCCGCGCCGATTCTGCAAAATAGTTGAGAGCCTTGGTGCCTTGGCCGCCAGGCAGGTTGCGGTAGTTCATCTCAGGATTACCCGGCAGATACTTAGTCAAGAATCGTCCAACCAAGCGAGTAGTGGTATCGGTCCCACCGCCAGACGCGGAACCCATGATGACGTCGATTCGCTTACCGCGGAAGTCAATGCTTTGAGCGACGGCGCCAGACGAAAACACAGCCGCTGCGGCGAAAGCGACGATGTAATAAAACGCACTTATCATTGAGTACTTCATTACGCCCTCCCTAGATCTAAGCTTTTTTAATTTTATTGCAGCTTTTCTTGGACGATGAATTCCCTGACTTTTTTGCGATAGCTCTTCGGACCATGCTTGGGTTTGAGGTGCTAAGTATCTTTTTTTAATAGAATACTTTCGTCCATGAATTCATTCATGCGGCACTGAACCTCATTTTTCGTTAATTCCTCTAAGAACATGCGATGAATCCGCGGATCCTGGTCCTCATACTCGATCTGTGCGCCACCCTTCTTAACGCTAACATCGACGCCAAGCTTGATTCGGCGCTTCTCGTTGGAGAAGGGATAACGACTACTGCCATAGGCGGTCGCCATGTAGCGTACAGGCTCCTTGCCCGTGTTGAAGTGCTGGTGCCAGATCATGTCGGTTGGTGCGAACACGCAGCCCTCATGCCAGTCGTACCGCTTCATGTCCTCTCCCTCATGCCAGAAAAGAGAGTAGCCCTGTCCCTTGACGATAAAGACGTGGAAGTCGGGACCATGGCGGTGGCCCTTCTTGTAAGTACCTGTAGACATTTCGGAGCAATGGGCATGCATCGTGCCTTCGGCGAGGCTGAACACCATATTGGCGCTACCGGCGCCGCGGGTGTTCCACTTATTCAGCACGAATTCACCGAGATCGGGAACGAAGTTTGTCTCCCACATCTTGCGGCCGCCGTGGGTCGGAACCAATTCACCCTCGCCGGCAAAGTAGCCTTCCTTGCCGAAGCGCTCGGGAAAGATCGACTTGTTCTCAAATATGAACCCCTCGTTGCGGAAGCTGTTCATGATCATCGGCAAGTTGTTGGTCGAGGCGATTCGCACGCGATCACGACCCGAGCCGTTGAAGAAGCGGTAGGGCGCGTTGAGCGGCAGAGAAAACAGGCTGCGCGGGCCCCACTCGAAACTGTGCTCACGGCCCTGCGGATCCTCAACGACGACGGTGCCGTATCCGGACAGCACGTAGAACACTTCCTCGTAGAGATGCTGCTGACGCGCCGACTTGCCGCCCGGCGGCAAGTCTATCAGCAGAATAGATATGAAATCGCCACGCCCCTTCATGTGGACGTAGGCCGCATCGGCCCCGAGACGGCTCCAGGGGCCTGTCTCGACTTTCATCAGATCGACGCAAAAGTCCTCGACGACCGGGATTTTCTCTTTCGCGATCCAGTCGAGATAGGCATCGACCAAAAAGCGCGGCTCGCTCATATCGTTCATGCTTTGATCATCCATTCTCAATTGGATTCAGGGAAAATTTTACTCATACCGGACTTAACGCCGGTTTTCTTCAACTCGCCCAGCCACATGGCATGGATACGCGGATCCTGGTCCTCGTACTCGACCTGACGGCCGCCCTCTTTAATGCTCACGTCGGAGCGCTGGTTCTCTGAACCGGCCCGCCGAGCATAGACAACCGGATAGCGCTTCGAGCCAAAGCCGATAGCGAGATAACGCGCAGGCGTCGGGCTGGTGTCAAAATGCTGATGGAACATGTTTTCTGGCGGCGCGAAAAGCATACCGTGTCGCCAGTCTATGCGATGAAAATCCTTATCTCCCTCGTACCACAGCAAGCTGTAACCTTCGCCATGCACCATGAAAATATGCAGTCCGGGTCCGTGGCGATGCCCCTTCTTGTAGGTGCCGACCGGCATTTCAGAGGTATGCGCGCCCATGCAGCCGTCGGCCAGGATGAACTGCATATTTGACGAGCCTGCCCCGCGCGCTTCCCATGCCATCAACTCGAAGGCGCCGACGTCAGGGACGAAGCTCGTCTCCCATAAATTGCGTCCGGGACGGATCGCCGTCAGCTCGCCTTCACCGCTAAAGTAGCCCGTCGGCCCTTCGCGCTCGGGAAACTTGCAGGGATTGCCGAAGATAAACGCCTCGTTGTGAAACACATTCATCATCAGCGGAAAATTATTCGCCGAGGCGAGTCGGGCCGCCTCTCGCCCTGAACCGTTATAAATTACATAGGACGCGTTGAGCGGCAGCGAGAATAGGCTCTGCGGCCCCCATTCGAAGCTATGACGCCGCCCATCTGACGTCTCGATCGTGACGCTGCCATGGCCCGACAGCACATAGAAAACCTCCTCATAGAGATGTCGCTGCGTATCCGACTTGCCGCCCGGCCCAATCTCCATAAGGAACACGGTCATATAGTCGCCGCGCCCCTTGAGGTTGACGACTGCGCCGCCGCAGCCAGAGCCGAGACGCGGCCAAGACTTGGTCTCCAAAGACAGGAGATCGACGCCGAATTCATCGATTAGCGGTATTCCCTCACCGCGCGCCCAGTCCATGTAAGGATCAAGAAGGAATTTGACAGTAGATTCGGCCATGTCAGGACATCTCATTCTTCATTCGTGTTTCATCAAATATATGCCCCATGCGCGACGGCACGCCTGTTTTACCCAGCTCACGCAGCCAGATCGCATGGATGCTCGGATCCTGATCTTCATAGTCGATCTGCAATCCGCCATCCTTGACGCTAGCTTCAGGATTCTGCTTGCGGTCCCTCTTGCGTTGAAGAACGGGATAACGATGGCTGCCGAATGAAAGCGCCAAATATCGCGCCGGATCGCCGCTGGTGTTAAAATGCTGATGGAACATGCCATCGGCCGGCGCGAACACAAAACCGTGCCGCCATTCATGACGCGTGAATTCTTTGTCACCATCGTACCACATGAGCGTGTACCCGGTTCCGCTAACCGCGAAGACATGCGCGCCGGCGCCGTGGCGATGGCCCTTCTTGTAGGTGCCCACCGCCATCTCCGAGGTGTGCGCATGCATGACGCTATCAGCCAGAATAAACTTGATGTTCTTGCTGCCGGTGCCGCGCGCTTCCCAGTCTGGCAACGCGAACGTGCCGAGATCTGGAACGAAGTTCGTTTCCCACATGTGCTTGCCAGGCTTGAGCGGGAGAAAGTCTCCTTCGCCGGCGTAATAAGACTGCTTGCCTGCGCGGTCCAAAAAGCTCCAGGCGTTGTCAAAGATGAAATGCGGCGCGTGCAGCATATTCATCATCAGCGGCAAATCGTTAGCTGAGACGATGCGTGCCGAATCGACGCCGGAGCCGTTAAACAGTTGGAAGGGCGCGTTCAACGGCGGCGAAAACAGGCTGCGCGGGCCCCACTCAAAGCTCGCCTTACGGCCATCCACCGTCTCGATGATGGCGCTGCCGTGGCCCGAGAGAACGTAGAACACCTCATCGTACAAGTGGCGCTGCGGCGCAGTCTTCCCCCCGGGTGGAAGATCGACGACCTGGAGAGCGACGAAGTCGCCGCGCCCACGAAGGTGCACGAATCCTCCGCGAGCGTCCCAACGGGCCCAGGGGCCAACCTCGACCGCATGCAAATCGACAGCGACATCTTCGGTGATCGGAATCCCCTCATCCTTTGCCCAATCTCCGTAGGGATCGAGCAAGTATCTGAGGGGCTGATCCGTCATGTGCGGCAATCCACTTTTCGATCTGGATTATTGATTTATTGTGTGACGGGAATCTCGGCCATCATGTCGGCCAATAGACCCTTCCACACTCGCTCGATCTCCCAGCTTTCGATCAAGCCTTCCATGATTAGGTCGAGCGTACCGGGCTGTGAACCGTACATCTCCATAATCTGAACCAGCATATGGCCGTGATCGACGTCGACCTCGGCGTGCTCCTTGGCATTGATCTGCTTGTCGAACGGGATACCCAGGTCTTTTTCATACTTCTTGCCCATACGATAGGACATACCGCCTGCTGGCACCCATTCAGTTGAATTGCTGACCTCTAGCGCCATGCAGGCAGCCAGCGACTTCTGCCAAGGACTATGCTTGCACAAATGCAACCAGGCGTGGATGACCGTCCGAGTCTCGCCGCCGATCTTTTCGTTCATGAAGTCCTCCGGGGAAAGGCCGATCAGCTCAGACTGTTTGACTTGGAGGCTGTAATGATCGGCAACCCCACGCGCCTTGTTGCCGGAAAGCTCGTCCTCCTCGTGCGCCCACACGAGCTTTTTGATGTCCATAGGCGCTATGCCTTGAGCTAACGCCCAGCAGTCGCGGCGATTAATATTCCAAAAAGCTTTCTGCAAAGTATAACGCTGCGCCCGCGCGACGGTCAGCGGCGTCGACAGCAACCGCTTGTACTGCTGGGAGTCGAATTGAGCGCTCGCCATGGCGCTGACTTTTTTGACGAAGGCGTTCAGGTCGATATCGGATTTCAGGGCAGTCGCCATGGTTATCTCCTCGCTTACACTATGTTTGGCCGCCCGTATTTCAGCGGGCGGTCGCATTATTTAGCCGCGCGCCTCTCTATAGAGGCCGAGCATATCTATGAGCGGTCGATCATGCGCCGCGAACAGGAGGGCATCTTCCTCGCTGGACGCGTTCTGGATTGAGCGCCAACTCCAGTTGGGCAGCGCGAAGCAGTCGCCCGGCCCCCATTCAAGAACCCTATCGCCGATGATGGCGCGGCCGTGGCCGCGCACGACGTGATAGATTTCGCTCGTGCTGCGCCGACAGTTTTCGCCAGAAAAACCTGCCGCCAAGCGCAGCATCCGACAACCGAGCGTCGGCAGCGGCGCCTGCGCGGTGACCGGATCACGATACTCGTAGACAAAACCGTCGGCAGCCGAGACCGCCTCTTGCGGCATGGCTGCGAGCGCGGCGACGACATCCTGGAAGCGGAAGCGCAAGACTCGTCCATCCTCGGCGACATCGCTCTCGTAGTTAAGGATCGGCTGCTGGCGCTCGCCATAGGATTCGAAAACGACCTGATTAAATGCGCCCATCACTGGACCATCTAGCACGTCGAGCCAAATAGCCGGATTGGCAGTTTGGTTATAGTGGTCGTGCCACCGCCATTGCGGAGTCAGAATTAGGTCGCCTGTTTCCATCGCGCAGCGCACGCCATCGACCACTGTGAAGATATTCGGGTCGCCGCTGATCACGAATCGCAACGCCGAGATGCTATGGCGATGCGCCCAAGCCATTTCACCAGGGCGGATCATCTGCACGCCCATATTGATCGTATTGGTGGTGCCCCGCGCCAACTCCGGATTGTTAAACATCAGAGAGCGGCGCGAGGTGTAGCTTTCGGGAACCGCGAGACAGGATTGCTCGAGAAAGCCCTTGATGAGCCTCCACTGCCACAAGAAAGGCTGCCCGCCCGACTTTGGCGCGAGGCTGCCGTCGCTCCATACGCCCGCATTGCCCGATTTACGCAAAACTTCGTTCTGCCACTGACCGCGGATATGGGCCTGCGCCAGATCGGCTTGAAACAGCTCCAAGGCAGCGCTGTCGTAGCGAGCGAGGCTCGCCTTCTCCTCTTCGCGAGAAGGCCGCCCCGATCGCGATGGGTTATTCGCGACGGATGAGTCTTCTAAGATTTTCTGCGACTTGGTATCCATAGTTTTATACGAAAACTTTCCTAAACTTGCCGCAGTCAACATATCGTATTTTTAACGCCTGCAGATCAAAAATGTAAATTGATTTTACTTTTTGAAAGGTCGCGTCGGCGCGCCTGGAAATCCGCTCCGATCAGGAATAGAGGAAGGGCAGCAGCAGCGGCTTCGGCCAGATCGCGCCCTGCATATAATCGAAAATAAGGTAGAGGAGGCCGACGGCACTGACCGAAATATAGAGGCCTCGTTTCCATTCGCCGGAGTAAATCCAAATGTAAATCAGCGGATAGAAGAAGAAGGTGATGTGAAAGCCGACCAGCACCAGCGAGACGACGAGTCCGATTAGCCAAGCGCCGGCGATGAGCTCGCGCCTGACTTCGCCCCATGTCCAAGCCACTGTGGCCTCTTGAGAGCTGAGCCCAAGCGCAATTAGGCGCTTTGAACGCACATCCCTAAAGACCTGCACAAGCACAAGCAGGATACCCAATGTCCCAATGAAATAAACGGACAGTGAGGCAAAGATCGGCCAGTTATTCGCGGCGACCAAAATCATGCTGGAAAACACGGCCAACAATAGTCCGCAGATGATGAGGCTGCCATTCTCGGTCGGATGCCGCACGTCGTGCTGAATGTCCATATCGATCGCTTTTTTCTTGCTGCGGCGCATGCGCCAGAAAGGCCAAATAACCGTGAGCGCAATCAAGATCATTAGGATGATGATGCTCGGGTGGGTTAGCCATTCTTGGCCATAGCGATCAGTCGAGAGCCACAAATACTGCTGAAGTTGAGGCCCCAGTACGACGGCTATAATCAGGGGCGGACGTGGCCAGCCGAAGCGCTTCATGAATATCCCGATAGCCGAGAATACTAAAAAAGCGATCAGATCGTTGTAATCGAGATTGGTTGCGAAGGCGCCGATGATACAGAACAGAAAAACAGTTGGCACCAGAAAGTAGAAAGGTACCATACAGGCCTTGGAGAATTGCTTAGCGAACAGCAAAGCTAACCCGGTCGCCATGAAGTTGGCGATCACTAGCGTCCAAATCATGGAAAACATATAGGGCTGCTGAGTCGTCAGCATGCTCGCGCCAGGCTGAATGCCGACAGCGACGAGGCCGACGAGGATAATAGCCATCGACGTCCCGCCCGGAATGCCGAATAGCAACGTCGGAATAAGATCGCCGCCCTCTTTGGCGTTGTTCGCGCTCTCCGTAGCCAGGACGCCTCGGACGTCTCCCGTACCGAATCTTTCGGGGTTTTTTTCGGTCTGGACGGCATGGGCGTAGGCAAACCAATCCGCAACAGAGCTTCCGAGGCCAGGTAGCACGCCAATCCATACGCCAACCATGCTCGCGCGAACTACGAGCCACTTATGGCGAAAGACGTCTTTCATACCCTCGACCAGACCATTGCCGAGCGACTGAACGCTGGCAATTGGCGTGCGCTTAACCGCCATTTCGAACATTTCCGGGACTGCGAAAACGCCCATGCCGATGATGACAATCTCCAGTCCGTCCCATAGATAGGCGCTGCCGAAGGTGAAGCGTTCTATCCCTGTGCGCGCGTCGGTGCCAATAAGAGCGATTGCCAGCCCGGCGCACGCCGCGATCAACCCTTTCACTGGCTCAGTGCCCCCCAGCACGGCTACCGAGGTCAAGCCCCACAAGACGAACATGAAGAATTCGGGAGAGCCCATGCTCAGCACGAGAGGACTGAAGAAAGGCAAAGATATAATGAACGTGGCAGCGCCGATCACCGCGCCGACGGCCGAGCCGAGAAAGGCTGCGCCAAAGGCGCGGTTAGCCTCACCGCGTTTGGCCATGGGATAGCCATCGAGAATCGTTGCCTGCGAGCCGACGCCGCCGGGCACGCCTATCAACACTGACGTAAACGTCGACGCGGTGTTGCCAACGGTCGCAGCACCGATGATGAGCGCGATGAACTCGTAAGGCTGCAAAGTCATGGCATAGGGCATCAACAGGGATAGCAGCAGAAGTCCGCCGATACCGGGCGCCGCGGCAAAAAAGCTAGATATACAGACACCGGCCACCATCAAGAGCATGGTTTTCCATGTCAGAATGCCCATTAGGCCTTCAATTACGCCATCAAACATAGCTTTTCCCCTCGCCAATCTTGTGGCGGACCTATGCGACTATCCGCAGTTACATAGAGATAAGTTGACTCACGCGGTCACTGGCCTGCCCATCGTTCGGCCGTCCAGTGTTGACATCCTAGAATCTTAATCAGCCCCGCCAGTCGCGCCTTTGACATAGCTCGCCTGCTTAGTCTTCTCGATGATGTCGGGGGGAGTCGCGATGATCGAGGCCACAATCTCCTGAACACGCTCGCCGCGCAGCGGGTCAATATCCATGTCGCGCTTCGCAGCTTCCGCAATGAACTCAGCGTCGCTCCACATCTTCTCGAAGCCGTCGCGATAGGCCTTCAGACGCGCGGAAGGGATGCGCGGCGGCGCGGCGAACGGGCGCTCAATGGCGATGTTCGACGCCACAAACTCAAACATTTGGCGTTCGGTGTCGTTGCGAGCCAGATCGAGAAGCAAAGGCACATCCGGCAAGTCGGGGTCCTTCTTAAGGCCGACCTGCACGAGCGGCAGGATCTTCTTGTCACGCACCCAGTCGGGGTTCGTGGCCTTCCACGAAGTCCACGGATTGCTGCCGCGCCCCTGAACCTCGCCCCGCTCGATCGCGAGATTGACGCTGTTGCCGCCCTCGTATCCGGTGACAATCTTAAATTTCGTCCCGAGCATCGCGTTGAGGATCGCCGGATAGGACGCCATCGTGCCGCCTGCCCCGGTCGCCCCCATCATGACTTCCTTGTGCTTGGCGTCCTCGAGAGTCCTCACGCCAGCCGTATGCCAAACGGAGACCACGTTGACGACGCCGCTTAGGCTGCCAAGCCAGGATAATTCCTCTGACTTAAATTGGATGCCAGGCTCGCCAAGCGCTTGGTAAAACGGCATGGCGTTGTTGAAGGTGGCGATCACCGAGCCATCATTGGGCGCGGCACTATAGATGAAATTGACTGCTTTAGCACCTGACGCCCCTGGCATGGCCTGCGTCACGAAGACTGGATTGCCGGCGATATGCCTACCGTAAAAGCGTGCGACTAGTCGCGCATAGGAGTCATAGCCGCCGCCGGCGCTGGTCCCGACAATCAGTTTGATTTCGCGTCTCGCAAAAAAAGCCGGATCATCAGATAGCGCGGGACTTGAACCAAATGCGGAGAGCAATATTGCGGTGCCGGACATAACAATAGTTTGTCGACGCATCTGATCTTTTCTCCCCATTTTTTTATCTGCGCTATGACAGACTTGCTTCTAGCGTTAAGCTGATTTTCAGAAAACATAAATAGTTTTGTTTTTTGAAAATCTGGCGCGCGGCGCGCGCGCTTGCTCGCTACACTCAACTCCCGTATGATGATAATTAGATAGTCGATTGAATTTAATGGGTTATTTTCGCGACTAACGAATTGCGGGGGGGGGGGTCTGACCAATGGCTTCATTACAACTTGCTAAAGGCCGCAAACGTCCGGCCGCGGTCGATGGCGGCGTAGCGAATGGCAACCGCTCAGTCGTCGTAGCGGTGCGCCTGCTCAAGATTATCGCAGCGATCAAAGGCCACGCGACGCTCGGGAAGATCGCCGAGGTAGCCAGTATGTCCGCCAGCCGCACCCACCGTTATCTCGCCGGTCTCATCCATGCCGGGTTAGTCGAGCAAGACATCGGCACGGGCCGATACGCGCTCGGCGCCACGATCGTTGAACTCGGTTTGATCGCGCTGGGTAAGAATGACGTCGTTAAGCTCGGCAGCGCGGCGCTTGTGGCCCTGACCGAACGAACTGGATTGGTTTCGCTGCTCTGCACTTGGGGTACGCATGGCCCGACGATCATCAAGTGGGAGAATGGCCATATCGACACAGCCTTACGCATCCGCGAAGGGCGAAACCTTCCGCTTCTGACAACGGCCGCCGGTCGAGTTTTTCTCGCTTATCAAGCTGAAGAATATTGCCGACCACTGCTCGAGCGGGAGATTGAAGCTAAGAGCGTTTCGACGGCGAAGAGCAAGCGCTTAACCAAGGAAAATGCTGTGAAATTGCGCGCCAATGTTCTGCTGTATGGCCTAGGGCGCATGGTTGGCGAGGAAAATCCGGGCTTAGCCGCGCTGGCGGCGCCCGTTTTCAATCACGACAATGAGCTCGCCATGACGGTGGGAATCATCAGTATCATCGGCACGTTCGACGATAGCTACGACGGCGCGCCTGCCAAGGCGCTCAAGGATTGCGCCAATCAACTGTCGCGCCAGCTTGGCGCGCCGATGCAGTCGCGCCGCAACGAAGGCGGTGCGTAGATGATCGCAAAAGCGGCGCGGTCGAACTGAGCCGCTGACCGCTGGGCCTTTGCCCGCGCCAATGCAAAAAGGCCCGACGGATGTCACTCCGCCGGACCGTAAAAAACACAAAATCCTGTCAGTTTACGCCGGGACAGCGACATCCTTGCGATATTTTTCGCACAAGGATTTCCATTTTATCGCTTTGGCTTTCTGCTCGGCATCGACTTCTGCCGGGATTTCAACGAACGGCGAACGCAGCGGTCCGGGATCGACGTAGCCTGCATAACGAATGCCGATTTTCGCGGCGGTCTCTCGCCACGACAGGCTTTTCGGCTTAGCTCCGACCGGCGGCGCGATATCCAAAGTGATCTCGGTGGCACGCGCCATATCACCCCGGGCCACGGCGTCGCGCAGAGCAAGCAATGGCCATGGCCCATACCACGAATCAATGGACCAGAACGCCCGCGCTCCAGTCTGATGAAACATCGCGTATTGCAGTTGATTGACCACGACGGTCATCCGGCCCTTCGCCATCTGCGCGAGGCGCATGAACTCGACAGGTTCGCGATGGCTGTCCTTCATCGCCACCACGTTAGGTATCTTCATGATCTCCTGCATCACCGAGAGCGTCAGCTTGACGTTATGCAGCGGCGGATTGTGATAGATCATGATCCCAAGCTTGGGGAACTCGGCGGCGATATCGCGATAGAAACGGATCGCGTTCTCCGGTGACGACGGGAAATAGAATGGCACACCGACGAGCACGCCCGCGGCTTTGGTTTCGGCGACGATCCGCATTTTCTGAAGAGTTTCGCGGGTGTTCAGGCTGGTGACGCCGACGAACATCGGCACCCGGCGATTGTTGATCTCGGTCGCAGCTCGCGTGATCGTCTCGAACTCGTCAGGCAACAAGGTATGGAATTCACCAAAACTGCCGGTGGTCGAAATGATATCGGCGCCATCTCCAATCATTGAGTTGAGGCCCTTCTCCAGTCGATCGAGCGAGACCGTGTTTGTGGCGTGGATGTCGGCCGCGTCGTCGGTGGCGAAGGCCGGCATCATGGCCATCAGCCCCGAAAGGTCCGAACTCGTAATCATGCGTGAACTCCCTGGTATCGGGCGCGCTATACATCCACATGCGGGGTTGTGGACGAACAGGCTTATTAATGTTGAAACCTACCGCTGCTTTGGGTGGCAGGCCGTAGCGGCCGATCCCGCGTAACGATTCTTTTTAAGAAATCCTTTTTGATAAATGAAAACATATTTAAATTATCAATAATGTCAATCCTTTGTGCGGTTCTGCGCAGCGCCGCAGTCGTTTCTTCCGCGCATCGTCGCGCTCACAGGTTGAACTCCCGGTGATCTAATATGGCTGGGCCGTCATCCCTGCGGCCCATCTGCGCTATGCGCTGCAATCAGTTGAGTGATTGGCCCCCATTAGGTGGTCTGGTTTGAATGTTAGTGCATGATGCCGACCTTCGCGATTACCGGCTGGAGGTGGAGCGTAGGTGGCCCCGCGCCATCGGCAGACATCAAGATGATCGATGCTCGCCACGCATGCTTTTGCGGCGCGTTACGATCCCTGACTACCCGTTCAAGCCGAAGCCGGTCAGGCGGCGATACGTCGAATTTGATCCCGGTGCGCATGACGCCCAATCGCACGGTTCAGCAGCGCAGGGAATCCCAAAAATGGACTCATCTGTCAGGTGTTATCCACTAGCGTAGGACGCACGACTGCGGTGAAGATCGCCGCAAGAGCCGCCGCCTTATCGCTGTCACCCACAAAGTGAAACTCGGTCAGCAGGTCTTCAAGCAGGGTTAGTGCCGCCCGCGCCGCTTCGGGTGTTGGTTCAGGGATGACGAACTGCCGCGCATCGAACACGCCGAAACGCTGCGCCGTCTTGTCGTATCCTGGCTGCGTGATGAGTTCTCCGTCAGACTCCCGAAAGTAGGGTTGCCGCGCCACACCAGCCAATGGCGGCAAGTAGCGAAAGCACTGCGAGTCAAACAGGATGGCGGCATGCCGCGCCGGGGGGTCGCAGCGGACCCAGTCTTCCGCTCGCCCGTCGTATTTTTCCCATGTCGCCGCGACTGATAGTTCACGAGTCAGCGCCGGTGCGCTGGTAGGTACAATCGAAGGGTCGCCACAGGTAGGCTCTGTCGAGACGGAAACAATCAAGCCACCGGCCTGATAATGCCTCCCACGGTTTGCCAACTCCTTTTCCGCCGCATCAACGATGCGGTGCAGGTCACCGGCCACCACGCGGATCACCGGCTTGTGCCGCGCCTCTGCGTTGCGCACACCAAGGAATTCGAGCAATGCTCGAATGTGATATTTGTCTCGATGCGAGTGTTGGCAGCAAAAGCCGCCGACAGGATATAGTTCGTCAGGTTCGAAATAGGCGGCACCCGTGTCTAACCCGTCGGTATGCTCAGCCACCCACGGGCATGTCATGTCGTGCTTGCCGGAGCCAAGCGGCGACTTGTAAAGCCCCTGCGCTTTCAGTACCGCGACTGATCGGCCCCCATCGAGTGGTCCAGGTAGAATGTTAGTGCATTCGTCTCTCCTTCGCCATTGCCGGCTGAAGGTGGAGCGAAGCGGAACCGGAAGGCTGCAATGGCAGCGTCGCGGTTTCCGGGGCCGGCGGTCGGTAGCCGAGGCT
>CANJIM010000008.1 GCA_947474495.1 Rhodospirillaceae bacterium | reverse complement strand
TGTAGCCGAGGGTCTTGAGGCCGACCGGGACGACGCGGTTGATGATCTTGAAGTAGCCGCCACCGGCGAGCTTCTTGAACTTCACCAGGGCGAAGTCGGGTTCGATGCCGGTGGTGTCGCAATCCATCACCAGGCCAATGGTCCCGGTGGGGGCAACGACGCTGGCTTGGGCGTTGCGATAACCATGCTGTTCGCCGAGCTCGAGGGCCTTGTCCCAGGCGCGCGCTGCGGCGACCGCCAGGTTCACATCCGGGCAGTTGTCGATGTCGAGCGGCACCGGCGGGACCGTCAGGCCTTCATAGCCTTCGGTTTCGCCATAGGCGGCGCGGCGATGGTTGCGGATGACGCGCAGCATGGCCTCGCGGTTCTTGGCAAAGCCGGAGAACGGGCCGAGCTCGCCGGCCATTTCGGCCGAGGTCGCGTAGGAGATGCCGGTCAGCACGGCGGTGATGGCGCCGATCATGGCGCGGCCATCGGCCGAGTCGTAGCCGAGGCCGTTGGCCATCAACAGGCCACCGACGTTGGCATAGCCGAGGCCGAGCGTGCGGAACACGTAGGACAGGTCGGCGATTTCCTTGGACGGGAACTGCGCCATCAGCACGGAGATTTCGAGTACGACGGTCCACAAGCGCGTGGCGTGTTCGAAGCCGGCGATGTCGAAGCTGCCGTCGTCCCGGCGGAACGCGAGCAGGTTCATCGACGCCAGATTGCAGGCGGTATCGTCGAGGAACATGTATTCGGAGCAGGGGTTGGACGCGTTGATGCGGCCAGATTCGGGGCAGGTGTGCCACTCGTTGATCGTGGTGTCGAACTGCACGCCGGGATCGGCGGAGGCCCAGGCGGCATGGCCGATCTGTTCCCACAGGTCGCGCGCCTTGATCTTCTTGTGGACCTTGCCGTCGGTGCGGCGGATCAATTCCCACTCGCCGTTGTCGAGCACGGCCTGCAGGAATTTATTGGTGACGCGCACCGAGTTGTTCGAATTCTGGCCCGAGACGGTGAGGTAGGCCTCGCTGTCCCAGTCGGTGTCGTAGACCTTGAAGTCGATTTCCGTGTAGCCCTGCTGGGCGAACTGGATCACGCGCTGGATGTAGTTTTCGGAGATCATCACCTTGCGGGCGGCGATGATGGCCTTCTTGAGCGCGGGGTTCTTTTTCGGGTCGAACTTCTCGGCGCCGACGATGTCTTGCGCCGCCGTGTGGCAGGCCTTGATGACGGCGTTGAGATGCTGGTTGGCCAGCTTGGAGCCAGCGACCAGCGCGGCCACCTTCTGCTCTTCGACGACCTTCCAATCGATGTACTGCTCGATGTCCGGATGGTCGAGATCGACCGTGACCATTTTGGCGGCGCGGCGCGTGGTGCCGCCCGACTTGATGGCGCCGGCGGCGCGATCGCCGATCTTGAGGAAGCTCATCAGGCCCGACGACTTGCCGCCGCCCGACAGTTTTTCGGTCTCGCCGCGCAGCTTGGAGAAGTTGCTGCCGGTGCCCGAGCCGTACTTGAACAGACGCGCTTCGCGGACCCACAGGTCCATGATGCCGCCTTCGTTCACCAGGTCGTCGGCGACGCCCTGGATGAAGCAGGCATGCGGCTGCGGATGCTCGTAGGACGAGTTGGACTTGGTCAGTTCGCCGGTTTTGTAGTCGACGTAGTAGTGGCCCTGCGACGGACCGTCGATGCCATAGGCCCAATGCAGGCCGGTGTTGAACCACTGCGGCGAATTGGGCGCGGCCATCTGCTTGGCGAGCATGAAGCACAGCTCGTCGTAGAAGGCGCGGGCATCCTCGTCGGAATCGAAATAACCGCCCTTCCAGCCCCAGTATGTCCAGGTGCCGGCGAGGCGGTTGAAGACCTGCGTCGCCTGCGTTTCACCGCCGGTGCGCTTGGCCTTTTCTGTGCCCGCGAGCTTGTCCTCGTCGGCGGTCTGGCGCCACAGCCAAGCCGGAACG
Organism: Rhodospirillaceae bacterium; assembly: GCA_947474495.1. Taxonomy (GTDB): domain Bacteria; phylum Pseudomonadota; class Alphaproteobacteria; order SMXQ01; family SMXQ01; genus CAMAVH01. The sequence continues at coordinate 54,882 of CANJIM010000008.1, read as the reverse complement.
TCGGCTTCCTCGACGGGCTTCAGCGCCGTCGGCACGCCGGCTTTGCGGAAATATTTCTGCGCGATGATGTCGCAGGCGACCTGCGACCATTCCTCGGGCACTTCGATGCCCTCGAGGCGAAACACCACCGAGCCATCCGGATTGCGGATTTCGCTGGTTGCCGGGCGGAACACCAGATCCGCGTAGGGCGACTGACCGCTTTTAGTGAAATGACGTGCGATACGCATGGTCCCCCCAACACGAAGACTGAATTTTGATTTGAAATTAGGCTCGCCCCCGGACCGATACCGGTCCTCCGCTCCGTCTGTGCAGCCGTTTAAGGCGCAACATGCGGAATGGAATCGCGAGTATGCCACTAGATGTAGTTCGGTCAACCGTATTTTGTGTTACAATGCTTTAGTAGTACTAAATATGGCTCATGGCGACCGGCGACAGTCGTGCAACGTCAGGCCTCGGGCGGTTTGCGCGTCCGGGCGCACGGCTTGTCGAAGTCGGGGCACAATGCGATAGTCCCGCCGAATTTTCCGCGCGGGGCCTGAGTTTGGCTTGGGGCTTGGCTTGGGCTTTGCCGCCGCGATCAGTCTGGAGTTTGCGATGTCCCTCGGTACCCGCCTGTTCACGTGGCTCCATGGCGAGCAGGTGGGCACGGATCGCTTCGGCAACCGCTATTACCGCGACAAGCGCGGCGTGAAGGCCAAGGTCGGCGCCGGCCTGTCCCAGGAACGCCGCTGGGTGCTGTATGATGGCGAGGCCGAAGCGTCCAAGGTGCCGCCGATGTGGCACGCCTGGCTGCATTACAGCGTCCAGCAGCCGCCGGCAGAGGGCGCCGAGGATCCGGCGCGCATCTACGGCTGGCAGAAGGAACATTTACCCAATCTGACCGGTACTGCCGAAGCCTACCGCCCGCCCGGCTCCCTGTTGGCCGGCGGCCAGCGAGCCCCGGCGACCGGCGATTACGAGCCCTGGCGTCCGTCTTAAGCGCGGCCGCCTAACTTCATCCCCAGCGTAGCTACAGAAAGTCCGCGCCATGCGCCGTAATGTCATCGAAACCGTCCTGGGCGCCGTCGTCCTGTTGGTGGCCGCCCTATTCGTCATCTTCGCCTATAGCAACGCCAGCCTGCGCACAGTGAGCGGCTATACGCTGGTCGCCAAGTTCGACCGTGTCGACGGTTTGAACACCGGTAGCGACGTGAAGATGAGCGGCATCAAGGTCGGCACCATCACCGGCCAGGACCTCGACCCCAAGAGCTACCTCGCGGTGGTGCATCTGTCGGTCGATCCGCGCATCAAGTTGCCGGCAGACTCAGCGGCGGAAGTGGTGAGCGATGGCCTGCTCGGCGGCAAATATCTGTCGCTGGTGCCAGGCGCCGACACAAAGCTGCTCGAAGCCGGCAGCGAGATCAAATTCACCCAGTCGCCGATCAACCTCGAATCGCTCATCGGCCAGTTGCTGTTCAGCAACCAGAAGAGCGGTGATGGCGACAAGGCCGCGCCGGCTCCGGATGGCGTGCCGGGCGGCACGCTCTAGATCATGGCCGAGAGCGACAAAGCTCTCATCCCGGCGGTGTGGAAAACGCCTGAAGGCGCGGCTGTGTCCTGCACCGAGAAGATCAAGCTGCTGAACGAGAACCTCGGCGAGATTCACGGTATGGTACAGGACGCCTTCGAGGACGCCGTGTTGATGGGCTGCGACGAGGCCCAGGTGCGCGACGTGCTGCGCCGCCTCGTCGAAGCCCTCGAAAACCCCTATCGCAAAAGTTGATGGGCGGCAAAAGCTGATGACCCGTTTGATCGCATTCTGCGTGGCTGCTGCGCTGCTTGCTGCCACGCCGGCGCGGGCGCTCGAAGGCGGCGGCGCGCTGTTGCAGGGTCTCGACAAGGTCACCGCGCGGACCTCCAGCTTCGAGGCGCCGATTGGCGCCGACGTGCGCTTCGGCACGCTCGACATTATCGTGAAGCGCTGCGTCAAGGCGCCGCCGGAAGACTCACCTGAAAGCGCGGCCTTCCTCGAGATCAAGGAAGTGCGGCCGGAGGAAGAGCCGCGCGTGCTGTTCTCGGGCTGGATGTTCGGATCCTCGCCGGCGCTGTCGGCGCTCGAGCACCCGGTCTACGACGTTTGGGTCAAAGACTGCCTGAACGTCAAATCCGACGGCTCCAGCGGCCCCAGATAGAAATTTGCCGGCACCTGCAGCGCCGCCGTCAGCTGACGGCGATAGTCGGCGCGGTCGATTTCGATGGCGCCGAAGCCAATCAAATGCGTCGTCGTGAACTGGGTGTCGAGCAGCTTGTAGCCGCTGCGGCGCAGCCGCGCGATCAGATGGCAGAGCGCGATCTTGCTGGCGTCTGTCTCGATGCTGAACATGCTCTCGCCGAAGAAGGCGCCTGCGATCGACACGCCGTAAAGCCCGCCGACCAGGCGGTCGCCCAGCCAGGTCTCGACCGAATGGGCATGGCCCATGGCAAAAAGCCCCGAATAGAGTCGAATGATCTCGCTGTTGATCCAAGTTTTTGGCCGCTCTGGGCGGTAAGCACCGCAGGCGCGGATCACCGCCTCATAGGCGGTATCGCAGCGAATCTCGAAGGGGTTGTGCCGCAGTTTTTTTTGCAGCTTTCGCGTGATGTGGAAGGCGTCGATCGGCAGCACGCCGCGCTTGTCGGGGTCGACCCAGAACAGGGTCGGGTCGTCGGCGCTTTCCGCCATCGGGAAGATTCCCGCGGCGTAGGTCCGGATCAGGATGTCCGGCGTCAGCTCCGACATCTGTCCGTCCCGCGCGCTCATCTATCCCGTCCTGCTCATGGAATAAGATTGCCCTGTGCGCCGCCGTTATTTCTTAAGGCCCGTTATTTCTTAAGACCAACGAACCGTTCGAGCCAATGGATGTCGTACTCGCCGTTGACGAAGTCCGGCGCGTTCACGAGGCGGCGATGCAACGGAATCGTCGTCTCGATGCCGGCGATGACATATTCCTCGAGCGAACGGCGCAGGCGCATCAGGCATTCGTTGCGCGTCGCGCCATGCACGATCAGCTTTGAGATCAGGCTGTCGTAGTAGGGCGGCACGGTATAGCCGGCATAAAGCGCCGAATCGACGCGCACCCCGAGGCCGCCTGGCGGGTGGTAGTCACGCACCTTGCCCGGCGCTGGCGTGAAGGTGTCCGACGTTTCGGCATTGATGCGGCACTCGATCGCATGGCCGCTGAACTTGATATCTTCTTGCTTGAAGCTGAGGGGCGAGCCGGCGGCGATGCGCAGCTGCTCGCGCACGATGTCGACGCCGCTGATCATCTCGCTAATAGGATGCTCGACCTGCAGGCGGGTGTTCATCTCGATGAAGTAGAACTCGCCGTCCTGGTAGAGGAACTCCAGCGTGCCGGCGCCGAGATAGCCGAGCTTTTTGATCGCATTGACCGCGATCTTGCCGATGCGGGCGCGGGCTTCGGGATTGAGTGCCGGCGACGGCGCCTCTTCGAGCAGTTTCTGATGGCGACGCTGCAGTGAGCAGTCGCGCTCGCCGAGATGAACCACGTTGCCATGCGCGTCGCCGAGGATCTGCACCTCGATATGGCGCGGATGGGAAAGATACTTCTCCATGTAGACTTGGTCGTTGCCGAAGGCCGACTTGGCTTCGGCGCGGGCGCTCATGTAAGCCTCGACCACTTGAGAATCGTCTTCGGCCACTTTCATGCCGCGACCGCCGCCGCCGCCCGATGCCTTGATCAGCACCGGATAGCCGATGCGCTTCGCCGTGGCGCGCACGGTCTCTGGATCTTCGAGCGATCCTGCCGAACCGGGCACGCAGGGCACGCCCGCCGCAATCATGGTTTCCTTGGCGACGATCTTGTCGCCCATCATGCGGATATGTTCCGACGACGGGCCGATAAAGGTGAAGCCATGTTCTTCGACCATGGCGGCGAAGGTGGCGTTCTCCGATAACAGGCCATAGCCGGGGTGAATCGCGTCGGCATTGGTGATGATCGCCGCCGACAGGATTGCCGGCATGCTCAAATAGCTGTCCTTGGGCGCTGGGGGGCCGATGCAGACGCTTTCGTCTGCTAGGCGCACATGCATGGCATCGGCGTCGGCAGTCGAATGCACGGCCACTGTTGAAATGCCCATCTCGCGACAAGCGCGATGGATACGAAGCGCGATCTCGCCGCGGTTGGCGATGAGGACCTTGTCGAACATCACTCGATAATCAACAGCACTTCGCCGTACTCGACCGGCGCGGCATTGACGACAAGGATCTGGCTGACCTTGCCGGCGCGCGTCGCGCGGATCGGGTTCATCGTCTTCATCGCTTCGATGAGCAGAAGGGTCTGGCCCTGGGTGACGTGATCGCCGACCTTGACGAAGGCCGGCGCATTCGGCTCGGGGGCGGCATAGACAGTGCCGACCATCGGCGAGGTCACGGCGCCGGGGTGGCGCGAGATGTCCTCGACCGCGGCCGGATGGGTCGCGGCGTTCACGGCCGCCGTGGTCGCCGCAGCGACCGCCGCCGGGACCATGCCGGCATTGCCGGAGGCCTTCGACACGCGCACTTTCCAGCTGCCGTCGGCAACTTCGATTTCGGTCAGTCCGGTCTCTTCGAGTAGCTTGGCCAGCTTTCGGACCAAGTCTTCTTCGACATTGGGCTTCGCCATTATTTCGTCCTCTTAGCCTTAGGGGCGTTTTTGCCAGTCGCGGCGTCGTCGCCGACGATGCGCGCCATCGCTTCGAGGGCCAGCACGTAGCCCTGCGAGCCGAGGCCGCAGATCAGCCCGCGCGCGGCGCGCGAGATGTAGGAGTGATGCCGGAATTCCTCGCGGCGAAACAGGTTCGACAGGTGAACTTCTATCACCGGCAGCTCGCTCGCCAGCAAGGCGTCGAGCAGCGAGATTGAGGTGTGGGTGAGGGCGCCAGCATTGATCAGGATGCCGGCTTTCTTGCCGCGCGCCTCCTGAATCCAGCCGACCAGTTCGGCCTCGCTGTTGCTTTGGCGAAAATCGATGGCGAGGCCGAGCCGCTTGCCGGCGTCTTTGCACAGCGCGGCGATATCGGCCAGGGTCTCCCGCCCATAAATCTCGGGCTCGCGGATCCCCAACAGGTTGAGGTTGGGACCGTTCAGGACCAGCACAGATTGTGGCATCGGCAGCAAATTTCCTTCGAGAGGCGGTTGGCGAGCTTTATCCCATGCCTTTACGGGGCGCAACCGGCCAATGGCAGAATCCCCGGACAAGTGCCTGATCGGGCAAGGGGTATGGACGGCGTAACCCAGGCGTTTTACAACCCGTTAACCATTTTACCTTATTTATTTTGAATAGAATTGTCCTGAATTGGGAGTATCCCGTGACCGAGCCCCACCCGCGCGAACGACGCCTGGTCCTGCGTTTGCTCGACTATTGGCGGCAGATGGCGGACGAGCGCGACTGGCCGCAGCCCGAAGCGGTCGATCCGACGGCGATTCCCGACATGTGGACCTTCTGCTTCATGGTCGACGATCCGAAGCGGGCGCCGCGCCTCAGCTATGTCGGCGACTATCACAAGGAAATGTACGGCAGCGATCCGACCGGCCTCGCGTTTCACGAGGTCCAGAAGGACACGCTGATCGGCCGCTCGATGTCTTTTATCTCGGCGATGTTCTCGCCAAGGGCGTGCCGGTGACCTACGGCAATCAGTTCGTTGATTTCCAGGGACGTGGCCTGCTTTATCGCAGCATCCTGCTGCCGCTTAGCGCCGACGGCAAAACCATCAGCGTGGTGCTTGGCGGCGCCAATTGCCGCATTCTCGGCCATGACGAAGTCATTGAGAACCCGCAGCCATGATGGTCGTTTTCGAGATTCATACGTTCCGCGAAGGCGTATGGAAGATCGATTCGGTCCTCGACGATAAGGACCTTGCTGTCAACGAGGCGCAGCGCATGGAGCGCGCCGGCCGCTATTCGGCGATCCGCGTCGTCGAGGAGACCTACGACGAGGTGACCGAGAAGGGCAATACGCGCACGGTCTACCGCTCGACCAAGGTCGATCGCGTCAACACTGAATCGGCGGAGCGCAGGAAGGCGCCGTCGACAATCGCGGCGCCACCGAAGAAACCGATTCCGAAAAAGGCCAAGGCAAGTTTCACGAGCATGATGATCATGGCCTGCCTGACGCTCGGCGCCATCGTCATGGCCGGAATGGGCATCATGTACGCGCTGCATAGCCTGGCGGGCTAAACGCGCAGTCCGGGCGCTGTCGCCCAAGCCGCCTTTTGCCCTGTTTCTGGGGCTTTCCCCGCATTGAACCCGGAGTCTTGAACCGGGGGCTGAATCGGCCATAATCCTGGCAAAACACGCTGCGGCGGGAACCTTCCGCCCGTCAGACGATCTCATGCGCCCGGCCCTTCGGGTCAGGCGCGCTCAGCCAGGGACAGTTCATGCAAGTCACCATCAACGGCGAGCCGCGTCCTCTTGCGGCCCCGCAAAGCGTCCAAGCACTGCTCGATACGCTCGGTCTCGACACGCGCAAGGTCGCGGTCGAACTGAACCTCGAGATCGTGCCACGTTCGGCCTATGGCGTGACGCAGGTCGGCGACGGCGACAAGATGGAGATCGTGCATTTCATAGGCGGTGGTGCGCCCGACGGCACCGCCAGTGCGGGGGATGACGGCTTCACTGTCGCGGGCAAACGTTACACGTCGCGTCTGCTCGTCGGCACCGGCAAGTATAAGGACTTCGAGGAGACGGCGCGCGCCATCGCCGCGTCGGGAGCCGAGATCGTCACCGTTGCCGTGCGGCGCGTCAATGTGACCGATCCCGGCAAGCCGATGCTGGTCGATTACGTCAGCCCGAAGACCTACACCTATCTGCCCAACACTGCCGGCTGCTACACGGCGGAAGAGGCCGTGCGGACGTTGCGCCTGGCGCGTGAAGCAGGTGGCTGGGACTTGGTGAAGCTCGAAGTGCTCGGCGATCACAAGACGCTCTATCCCAACATGCCGGAAACCGTGCGCGCCGCCGAAACCCTCGTCAAAGAGGGCTTCAAGGTCATGGTCTATTGCGCCGACGATCCGATTCAAGCCAAGCGGCTGGAAGAGATGGGCTGCGTCGCCATCATGCCGCTCGCGGCGCCGATCGGCTCCGGCCTCGGCGTGCAGAACCCGGTCGGCATCCGCCTGATCATCGAGCAGGCCAAGGTGCCGGTGCTGGTCGATGCCGGCGTCGGCACCGCGTCGGACGCCGCCATTGCCATGGAGCTCGGCTGCGACGGCGTGCTGATGAACACCGCCATCGCCGAGGCGAAGGATCCGATCAAGATGGCGCGCGCCATGAAGCTCGCGATTGAGGCCGGTCGTCTCGCCTATCTTGCGGGCCGTATGCCGAAGAAGCGTTATGCCGATCCATCGTCGCCGCTCGCCGGCCTCATCTAAAAAGCAAAAAAGGATTCAGTGATGAAGCTGCACGGATTTTTCCGCTCGTCCGCGAGCTATCGCTTGCGCATCGCGTTGGCGCTCAAGGGCATCGCCGCCGAGCAACTGTCCGTGCATATCTCGCGGCCAGGCGGCGGCGACCAATTCTTGCCGGCGTTCCGCAAGCTCAATCCGCAGCTCTTGGTGCCTGTGTTGGAAGACGACGGCCATGCTCTGGTGCAGTCGCTGGCCATTCTCGAATATCTCGAAGAGACCCACCCGACGCCGCCGATCCTGCCGCAGGGCCCGGCGGCACGCGCCCGAGCGCGCGGCATCGCGCTGATGATCGCCTGCGAGATGCATCCGCTGAACAACTTGCGCGTGCTCAATTACCTGACAGGCACGCTGGGCGCTTCGGAAGACGCCAAACTCGCCTGGTATCGTCATTGGATCAAGCTCGGCTTCGACGCGCTGGAGCCGATGCTGGCCGACAACGCCGAAACCGGCTTGTTCTGCCAGGGCGACGCACCGACCGTCGCGGATATTTGCCTGGTGCCGCAGGTGTTCAACGCCAAGCGCTTCGACTGCCCGCTCGGCGATTATCCGACGATCATGCGGATTTACGAGACCTGCGAAAAGCTGCCGGCCTTCGCTGCGGCCCAGCCTTCCCGTCAGCCTGACGCGGCTTAGTCAAACTAATCGTCGTCGCTCTTGCGCGCGGCGGTTTGGATGTCCTGCAGGCGAATCCAGCCGGGCGAGCCGCGCGGCAGCAGCTTTTCCGCGCGGGCGCCCTGCAGGCGGGCTTCGCGCTTGTTGCCGCGCGCCAGCGCCGCTTCGGCCGACGCTAGTGCGCTCATCCCGAGCTGCTCGTCGCGCCCATAGGCGATGGCGAGCTGCGACCAGGCGAAGGCGTTGAGTGGCTCGCGTTGCGTCGCGCGCCGCAGGTTGTTGATGGCTTCCTTATTCAAGGCGGGATCGTTTCGCTCGATCATGGCTTGGGCGAGGCCGACCCGCAGGGTCGCCTCGTTGGGCATAAGATCGACAGATTTCTGATAGGGCGTGAGGGCTTCCTTGCCGCGGCCGTTCTCGAACAGCATCTGGCCCTTCAATTCATAGAAATAGGCATTGTTCGGCTCTTCGGCGATCAGCTGGTCGATCAGCGGGAGCGCCTTCGCCATGTCGGGCAGGCGGTAATAGGCGACGGCGCGGGCGTAGCGCGCGGGCACGCTTTTGTCGTCTTCCTTGAAGCGCGAGAGTGTGGTTGGCGGCGACAGGATGAAGCCAGAAAGCTTGGCGATCATCCGTTTGTGCATCTCGATGAATTCGGGCTTATCCGATGCGTCGGCGAACTTCGATTTGGCGACCTGGGCATCCACTGCCTCGATACGGTCACGGGTCAGCGGGTGGGTGCGGACGTAGGGGTCTTGCTGGCTGCTGTTGAGCAGCTCTTGGCCGGAGAGGACGTGAAAGAATTCCGCCATGCCCCGCGCCGATTGACCGGTCTCTTCAAGAAAGCGCATGCCGGCTTGGTCGGCCGAGGCTTCCTGGGTCCGGCTAAAGGCGAGGATGCTGTTTTGCGCCACGCCCATGCCGCCGCCCATCACGGCGATGCCGGCGCCCCCGGCCCCCGCCACGGCCGCGCCCGCGCCGATCACCATAGCGAGGATAGCGGTCAGCGAGGCGTCCTTGATCTTGTCCTGAAAGCGCGCCAGGTGGCCGCCGGAGATATGACCGGTTTCGTGGGCGATCACGCCGATCACCTGGTTTGGCGTCTTGCTGCGCATCAAGAGGCCGGTATGGATGAACAGGTTCATGCCACCGGCGACGAAGGCGTTGATTGAGTTGTCGTTGACCAGGTAGATATCGACGTCGGCGGGATTCAGCCCGGCAGCCTCAAAGACTGGCGACGCCCAAGCGCGAATGGTATTTTCGATTTCGGCATCGCGGATCAAGCGCGGCGCCGCGGCGGCGTAAGCGGCCCCGGAGGTCAGCTCGATCACCGGCAAGCCCGAGCGAAGCCCATTCCAATTCAGGCCGAGCGGCGTCAAGGCGACGGATGCGGTGGTCAGACCGACGCATAAGGATTTGAAAGCTTTGCGCACGCAATTGGCTCCTGAACTTCCCCCCCAAGGTAGGTATGCCGCTCACCGGCGTCAATCTGCCGTCCGGCTCTGGGGTTGCCTTCTAATTGCCGCAATTGGCCTCGGCGCTTGCAGCCCGAGCGCCGGCAACCCGAAGGAGAGGGACCTGGGCTTTGTGCCAGGGTTCCTTGGCGGCGTCGCGGCGGACGAACCGCGCGCGGCGGTTATTGGCCGTGAAATCCTTTCGGCCGGCGGCAACGCGATGGACGCGGCTGTGGCGGTGTTCTTCACCATGACGGTCACGCGCCCGTCAATCGCCGGCCTCGCCAGCAGCGGTCAATGCGTGCTTTTCAGCGAAAAGGTCAAACGCGTCGAGGCGCTCGATTTCGCTGGTCCGCCGGGCGTACCCGGCGCGCCGCGTGGGATGTACGCGCTACATGCCAAATACGGCAAGCTGCGTTGGGAGCAAATGGTTAAGCCAGCCGAAGATATGGCCCGCTTCGGCTTTCTGGTGTCGCGCGGCTTCGCCCGCGATTTGGCGGCGTCGAGCGCCCTCCTCGCCGATAATCCGGCTTTGGCGCGGCTCTATGCCGGCTCAGGCGGCCGCCTACCGCTCGAAGGCGAGCGCATCAGCCAATTGGCTTTGGCGGCGACACTCGGCGTGATTCGTCGTTCACCGGGTGATTTCTACAACGGGGCATTCTTGCAGAGCTATGTCGCTGCGGCGCGCGCTACCGGCAGCGATGTGACGGTCGAAGCTATGCGCGGTTATGCGCCGCAGTTCCGGGAAACGATCCAGGTGACGCAAGATCTTCTTATTAGCCACTTCGCGCCGACGCCAGGCGGTGCGGTGGCTGCCGGGATGTGGACGGGGCTCGCCACTGACGGCAAGTATCGCGGCGCTGCGGCCCAGGCGCGTCCGGCCTTGTTGGCCGACACGCAAGCCAAAGCGGTGGCGCAATCGGTGTCCGGGATGAATGAGATGCCGCTCGGCGCGTCGCAGAGCGGCGCGAGCTTCGTCATTGCCGATCAGGACAGCAACACGGTGGCCTGCGCCTTCAGCATGGGCCGCATGTTCGGCAGCGCCAAGCCGGCCGGCGATACCGGCATCGTCATGGCCGTGCCGCCGACGGCCAGCGACGCGCTTGCCATCGCGCCGATGCTGACGATCAACCCGCGCGTCAATAAGATGTTCTTCGCTGCCGCCGGTTCGGGAGGTGCGCCCGCGCCGGCCGCCGAAGTGCTGACAGGGCTGGGGACGATGATCGAGGGCAAGCCGTTGGCAGCGGCGCTCGCCGCACCGCGCAGCCATTGGGTTTCTGCTGGGCGAGCCGTGAGCGAGCCGCAGATACCCCTAGGTTTTGTGAATGCCTTCTATTGTCCCGAGGGACTCGTGTCGCCGGGCGCGGAGAAGCCCATCAGCGTCTGCAGCGTCGAAGCGGATAAGCGCGGCTTCGGCCTCGCCACGCGCTGAGTCTCATGGCTATTAAGGTCTCCGAACGCGGCCGTATCTCGCCCTTCATCGTGATGGAAGTCATGCGCGCCGCCCATGCGCGGGCGGCGGCGGGTGGCGACGTCATCCATCTCGAAGTCGGCCAGCCCTCGACGGGCGCGCCGCAGACCGTGATCGCCGCGGCGCAAGCGGCCCTGTCGCGCGACCGGCTCGGCTATACCGAGGCGCTCGGCTTGCCGAACCTCCGGGCCCGCATTGCCCAGCATTATCGCGAGGCTTACGATGTCGCGGTCGATCCGGCGCGCGTGGTCGTCACGACGGGATCGTCCGGCGCCTTCTTGCTCGCCTTCTTGGCGGCCTTCGATGCCGGCGATCGGGTCGCATTGGCCGAGCCGGGTTATCCCGCCTATCGCAACATTCTGCGTGCTGTCGACGTGACGCCGGTCGGTTTGCCGTCGACGCTGGCGGATGCCTTTCAGCCGACGCCAGCCTTGTTGGATCAAGCGCAGACGCAGTCGCCGCTCGGCGGTCTCATTATCGCCTCGCCGGCCAACCCGACGGGCAGCATGATGACGCCGCAAGCGCTGGCCGATGTCTGCGCCTGGTGTCGCGCCCACGGCGTGCGGTTGATCTCTGACGAAATTTATCACGGCATCGTCTACGGACCACGCGCCGAAACGGCGCTCGCCTTCGATCCGGACGCCATCGTCATCAACAGCTTCTCGAAATACTTTTCGATGACCGGCTGGCGGCTCGGTTGGATGATCGTGCCGCCGGATTTAACCCGCGCTGTCGAATGTCTGGCGCAGAATCTGTTTATCTCGCCGCCGACCTTGGCCCAGGTCGCCGGCATCGCGGCGTTCGACGCCCATGACGAATTGCGCGGCAATGTCGCACGCTATGCCCGCAACCGCGCGATCTTGATGGAGGGTTTGGCCGCAGCGGGGTTGGATCGTCTCGCCCCGGCCGACGGCGCGTTCTATCTCTATGCCGATCTCGGCGGCATCGCCGCGAGCAGCACGGAGTTCTGCGCGCGGATGCTGGCCGAGACCGGCATCGCCGCGACGCCGGGGGTCGATTTCGACGAGCGGCAGGGCGAGCGTTTCGTCCGCTTCTGTTTCGCCGGCAGTGAAGACGAGATGCGTGACAGCTCACGCCGGCTCAAGGCCTGGCTCAAGCCGTAAGGAAATCAGTCGACAAAGAAAAAGCCGCGTCTCGTGAGAGGCGCGGCTTTTATATCTTTTTATGAGCGGCAGCCTGCCTATTCAGTCAGGCGCTGCCACCAACCCTTGCGCTTCGGCGCGTTGGGGTCTTCGGACTGTTCCGGCGCGGGCGCCGGTTGTGCAACCGGGGGCGGGGCATAGCTGGTCTGCGCGCCGTAATCGTTGCGCGGCGCAGCGACCGCCTCTGCCGTGGGATCGGCGATCGTATGCGGTGTGGTTTCGGACCGCCACGACGTCGGTTGCGCCATGGCTTCATCGCTATGCTCGACGCGGCCGTTGGCGTCTTGCGCGGCCTGCGCGAAGCCGCCGTTCTCGCTGCGCGCCGGACGTTCGTCACTGGGACGCTCGCCATTTAGCCGTTCGCCTTCGGGGCGGTCGCCATCGCGACGCCGGCGACGGCCACCGCGCTTGCCGCGACGGCGGCGCTTGCGCTCGCCATCTTCGCCACGCGCGCTGTCAGTGCCGGCTTCAGCCGGTTCGCGGCCGGTTTCGCCGTCTTCGGAGGCGACATCGCCGGTCTCTTCGCCGGCGAACGCCGCTTGTTCGCCTTCGGCGGAAACTTCGCCCTGCGCGGCGCGTGGCTCACGCTCGTCGCCACGGCGGCGGCGGCGGCGGCGGCGCGTGCCGCGGCGTTCGCCGTCTTCGCTGCTGCGTTCCTTGCGCTCTTCGCCCTCGACCTGCGGTTCGGCGGCCGTCTCTTCGACCTCGTCCTCTTCGAGTTCTTCGTCGATGAGGTCGTCTTCGGGATCGGGCAGGACCGGCTCGATAGTGCGCACCGGTGGCGGATTGGTCTGCGCCTTCAGCCGGTCGATCTTGAAATCCGGCGGGATGAGCGCGTCGTCGGTGCCGACGAAGATGCGGAAATCGTAGCGGGCTTCGAGCGAGGCGATGGCGGCGCGCTTGTGGTTCATCAGGTAGATGGCGACCGTCGTCGGCACGGTCAGCTTGACCTCGCTGGCGCGGCGGCGGATGCCTTCTTCCTCGACGGCGCGAATCACATGAAGTGCGGCCGACTCGGTCGAGCGGGTCACGCCGCTGCCGGCGCAATACTTGCAGATCTCGGTCGAAGCTTCGAGGAAGCTCGGACGCAGACGTTGGCGTGATAGTTCGAGCAGGCCGAAGGCGCTGATCTTGCCGATCTGGATGCGCGCGCGGTCGACCCGCATGGCTTCCTTCAGGCGTTTCTCGACGGTGTGCTGATTGCGCGACTCTTCCATGTCGATGAAGTCGATCACGATCAAGCCGGCGAGATCGCGCAGACGGAGCTGACGGGCGATTTCCTCGGCCGCTTCCAGGTTCGTCTTGTAGGCGGTGTCTTCGATGTTGCGTTCGCGCGTGGCGCGGCCCGAATTCACGTCGATCGAGACGAGCGCTTCGGTCGGATTGATGACGATGTAGCCGCCGGACTTCAGCGTGACGACGGGATTATGCATCGCGTCGAGCTGGGTCTCGATCTGGTAGCGGTGGAACAGCGGAATTTCTGGGTCGCGGTACTGCTGCACCTTGCGCGCGTGGCTCGGCATCAGCATCCGCATGAATTCTTTGGCGTTGCGGTAGCCTTCGTCGCCCTCGACGAGAACCTCGTCGATGTCCTTGCTGTAATGGTCGCGGATCGAGCGCTTGATCAGCGTCGCTTCTTCGTAGACCGGAGCGGGCGCGATGGACTTCAGCGTGAGTTCGCGCACTTCGTCCCATTGGCGGACGAGATAGTCGTAGTCGCGGCGCAATTCCGGCTTGGTGCGTTCGACGGCGGCGGTGCGCAGGATGACCGCCATACCCTCGGGAATCTCCAACTCGTCGAGATGGGACTTGAGGCGCTTGCGGTCGGCCGGGTTGCTGATTTTGCGGGAGATGCCGCCGCCGCGCGCGGTGTTGGGCATCAGCACGCAGAAGCGGCCGGCGAGCGACAGATAGGTGGTCAACGCAGCGCCCTTGTTGCCACGCTCTTCCTTGACGACCTGCACGAGCAGAATCTGCCGGCGCTTGATGACGTCTTGAATCTTGTAGTGATGGCGGCTGCGGCTGCGGCCGCGGCGGCGCTCGGCGGCGGCGCTTTCGACCTCCGCTTCGACTTCGTCGGCGCCGCCGACGATCTCGACCGGCTTTTGCGCGGCGGCGTCGGCCACCTCGGCGATATTGTCGCCGGTCGGCTCGCTGGCTGGAGCCTCGCCCTCAGGGGCGGGAATTTCGGCGCTGGCGAGCACTTCACCATCGGCGGGCAGATTGTCGAGGGCCTGAGCGGCCGGTTCAGCAGGGCTTTCGCTGTCCGTCACGACGGCCGGGGCATCGGCCACGAACGCCGGCTGAACTTCCGCCACCGGCTCGCTCGGGGCGGCATCGCTGGACGCCGTTTCTGCGGGGGCACCGTCATGGCCATAATTGTTCTGGCCGTGATCGTCGTGATCATGCGCGGCCTGAGCCTGGCCGTTCTCGTGGTCGCCATGATCATGATCGCCGTGATCATGGCCATGATCGCCTTGGGCGACATGGTCGTGATCGGGTTGTTCTTGTTCAGGGACCGGCTCTTCGTCGGGCTCGGGGCCGAAGTCGGCGTCGTCGCCGCCGCCGAAGCCGCCGGAGCGCCGCTGCTCTTCGAGCAGTGCGGCGCGGTCGGCCGCCGGGATTTGATAGTAGTCCGGGTGGATTTCGCTGAACGGCAGGAAGCCGTGGCGATTGCCGCCGAAGTCGACGAAGGCGGCTTGCAGCGAGGGCTCTACGCGCGTGACTTTCGCGAGGTAGATATTTCCCTTGAGCTGCTTCTTTGTTGAACTTTCGAAATCGAATTCGTCGAGGCGGGTCCCGTTTGCGATGACCACCCGAGTTTCCTCGAGGTGGGTCGCATCGATCAGCATGCGCTTAACCATTTATCCTTATGCTCCGCGACGCCTCTACAGGCTGCGCGCCATATTCGGGGCGCGCGCCGGCGGTAGCGTCGTCATATCTGCGAAGCTGGCGGTGTCTCGTCTCGACCCGCGTGACCTGGAAACCCTATTGGTGGGAATCGGGAGACGGGGAGGGCGGAGGGGACCGCGATCCCTGCGGCGCTGGCTCTTTAAAGCCGGGGTTGCCGTAGGGCAGCTTCAGGGTTCATACGACTCCTGACTGTCTGAGCGCGCCTTGGTTCATCCGACGGCGCTCATGGTCTGCCGTCCCCTGAACCACGCCGCGCCGCCTATTCCCAGCCGACGCCCGGTTTTTTTCGCGATTTTCCGAAGCGTAGGGCGGTCAGGAAAGGCCGACCGGAGTTATTCCGCAGTCAAAATAATCTCATAAGTGATTTTCCACAATCGGTTAATGGGACATGCCCGAGGCCGCTCCGGGGGCTTTCGGGTTGCCGCTGGCGCCCTGCCGACGCTATATGTAGCGGCCTGTGGAAACCGGATGTCGATATATGCCTGAGTTTATGCGGGAAATGGGGTGGAAATGGGGGCGATTGCCGTCATGGCTGCACCACGCCTACGTCACTCTTATTGCCGCTTTCGGCATTTTTGGGCTCCAAACGGCGATTTTGACCCTGCCGGCCTCGGGACAGGCCGGCACGACCGTCCTCGGGGTCCGGATCGGCGGCACAACTGCCTCCACCCGTTTCGTCTTGGAAATGACCAACTCGGTCAAACCGGAGGTCTATACCCTCGGCTCGCCTTACCGCGTCGTCGTCGATCTCCCGGAGGTGGGCTGGAGCCTGCCGCCCAACGACATCGGCGCCAAGGGCGGTTTGGTCCAGGGCTTCCGTTTCGGTCTATTTGAAGCTGGCCGCTCGCGCCTGGTGATCGACGTCAACGCGCCGGTCACCGTGAAGGGGGCGTTCGTCATCGAGCCGCGCGAAGGCCATCGCTATCGCCTGGTGCTCGACATCGAGCGTGTCGCCGCGGCGGCTTTCCAGGACCACAATCCGGCCGCGCCGCGTCCGCAAGCCCAACCGGTGCCATCGGCCGCGGCACCCCAGGCCGCCATTGCGCCGCGCCCGCCAGCGCCGCAGCCCCAGCCGCGTCCGCGCGATCGCCGCGATAGCCGCCGCATCGTGGTGGTGGATGCCGGCCATGGCGGTGTCGATCCCGGGACCATCGGCCCCGGGGGCACTTATGAGAAGAATGTGACCTTGGCCATGGCGCGCGAACTGAAGGCGCGCATGGAGGGGACGGGGCGCTACAAAGTGGTGCTGACGCGCGATGCGGACATCTTCATTCCGTTGCGCGAGCGCGTTGCAATCTCGCGTACGGCGGGCGCGGAGATGTTCATTTCGTTGCATGCCGATGCGATTGCCAACCGCAATACGCGCGGCGGCTCGATCTATACCCTGTCGGAAGTGGCCTCCGACAAAGAGGCCGAATCGCTGGCGGCCAAGGAAAATAAGGCCGACCTGATCGCCGGCATGGATCTCAGCCATGAAAGCCGCGAAGTCGCCAGCATCCTGCTCGATCTCGCCCAGCGCGAGACGATGAATTATTCGGCGCGCTTCGCCGCTATCATGGTGAGCGAGCTGGGCAAATCGGTGCAACTGCTCAGCAATTCGCACCGATTTGCTGGCTTTGCCGTGCTTAAGGCGCCGGATGTGCCCTCTGTGCTGTTTGAGATGGGCTATCTGTCGAACGCTGCGGAAGAACGGGAGCTGTTGAAGCCGGAATATCGCCGCAAAATGGCCGATGGCATCGTCCGCGCCGCCGACCAATTCTTCCGCGAACGGCCCAATCTCTAAGGTTTTCCGGGACGCCGGCAGTTTTAACCGTGATTTCCAGGCGTGGCCGGATGGCCACGGTAAAAACCCCCCGTCACGGGAGTGTTTCGCCGCCATTGACGTTGCTTAACCGCGCCCATATGTCTGCGTTATTCTGCCGTTGCGGCAGCCGGGGGGCGTCACGGCAAGGAGCGGCCCCCACGATGGGTCTCAGGGTTACATGCGTATCTTAAGGTCTTTCGCAGCCCTCTTGGCGGGCCTCGCGCTGCTGATCCTCGTCGGCATCGGCGGCGTGCTGGCTGTGTTTTATCATTACGGCCGCGGCCTGCCGGACTACCAGCAACTCGCGACTTACGAGCCCCCGGTGGTGACCCGCGTGCACGCCGGCGACGGTAGCCTGATCGCCGAATATGCCACCGAGAAGCGCGTCTTCGTGCCGATCGACGCAATCCCGACCTTGGTGAAGGAGGCGTTCCTCGCCGCCGAGGACAAGAACTTCTATCGGCACCCCGGCATCGACATTTTCGGTATCGCCCGCGCCTCGCTACAGAATTTGTCGCAGGTCGGCCAGAATCGGCGCCCGGTCGGCGCTTCGACGATCACCCAGCAGGTCGCGAAGAACTTTCTGCTCACCAACGAAGTGTCGATCGAGCGCAAGATCAAGGAAGCGTTGATCTCCCTGCGCATCGAGCGCGTGCTGTCGAAGGACCGCATTCTCGAACTGTATCTCAACGAGATTTATCTCGGCTTCGGCTCCTACGGCGTCGGCGCTGCGGCGCTCAACTATTTCAACAAGTCGCTCGACGAGCTGACGGTGGGCGAAGCGGCCTATCTCGCCGCGTTGCCGAAAGCGCCGAACAACTATAACCCGTACCGGTTGGCCGCCGCCGCCAAGGCGCGCCGCGATTGGGTGCTCGACCGCATGGCGGAAGAGCATTTCATCACCGACGAACAGGCGATGGCGTCGCAAACGCAGCCGCTCGGCGTGCGTCCGGCGAGCGAGCCGCGCATCATCGAAGCGGGCTTCTTCGCCGAGGAAGTGCGCCGTCAGCTTTATGACCGTTATGGCGAAAAGGGCCTCTATCGCGGCGGTCTCTCCGTGCGGTCCACGCTCGACACCAAGTTGCAGGCCATCGCCGACAAAGCGTTGCGCGATGGCATGATCCGCTACGACCGCCGCCACGGCTATCGCGGGCCCATAGCCCGCGTGAAGCTGGATGACGGCAGTGATTGGCAAAGCAAGCTGCGGGGCGTCGCCTTGCCGCCGGCGCTGGCGCCTTGGAAGCTCGCGGTGGTTTTGCAGCTGGCCGGCGATCATGCGCGGATCGGTGTTGATGGCGCCGATGAAGGCACGATCCCGTTCGAGCTGATGCGCTGGGCGCGTCCTTGGCAGAAAGAGCAGCATGTCGGCGCCGTGCCGAAATCGCCGTCCGATGTCCTCGCCGTTGGTGATGTCGTTGCCGTCGAGGCTGAAGGCAAGGCCAACTACGCGCTGGTGCAAATTCCCGATGTGAACGGCGGACTGTTGGCGCTTGATCCGCACACCGGGCGCGTGCTCGCCATGAGCGGTGGCTTCTCCTACGCCGCCAGCCAGTTCAACCGCGCGACTCAGGCGATGCGCCAGACCGGCTCGTCGTTCAAGCCGTTCGTCTATACCGCCGCGCTCGACTCGGGCTTCACGCCGTCGAGCCTGGTGCTCGATGCGCCCTTCGTCATGGACCAGGGGCCGGGTCTCGGCCTGTGGAAGCCGGGCAACTACGCCAACGATTTCCTGGGGCCGAGCACGCTGCGAACCGGCATCGAGAAATCGCGCAATTTGATGACCGTGCGTTTGGCGCAGACCATCGGCATGGACAAGGTCGCTGCCTACGCTAAGAAATTCGGCATCATTGATCGCCTTGATCCGGTGCTGGCGATGTCGCTCGGCGCCGGCGAGACGACGCTGCTGCGCATGACCACCGGCTACGCCATGTTCGTCAACGGTGGCAAGCGCATCACGCCGAGCTTGATCGACCGCATCCAGGACCGCCACGGCAAGACGATTTACCGCCATGACGCGCGCGCCTGCGACGGCTGCACCGAAGGCCTGGCGGACGTGAAGCGTCTGCCGATGCTGCCTGATACGCGCGAGCAGGTCGAGGATCCCCGCACGGCCTACCAGATGGTTTCGATGCTGCAGGGAGTCGTGCAGCGCGGCACCGGCATTCGCATCGCCTCATTGAACAAGACGCTGGCGGGCAAGACCGGCACGACCAACGATTATACCGACGCCTGGTTCGTCGGCTTTTCGCCCGACCTCGTGGTCGGCACCTATATCGGCTTCGATAATCCCAAGACGCTCGGCAAGGACGAGACCGGCTCGTCCATCGCCGTGCCGATCTTCCGCGATTTCATGGAAGCAGCGCTGAAGGACCAACCGGCCATTCCATTCCGCGTGCCGCCGGGCATCCGCCTGGTGCGCGTGAACCCGAACAATGGCCAGCTGGCCTCGGCGAGCGAGCGCGGCAGCATTCTCGAAGCCTTCAAGCCGGGCACCGAACCGACAGGCCGTGACAATGTGCTCGACGGCAGCGGCGCCGATCCTTTGGCGGCGTCGACGGGTCCCCTGCGCAGTTTGACCGGCGGTTCGGGCGGCGGGGCCGGCGGCCTTTACTGATCGCCTTTACTGATCTGGCATTTTCCGCCATAACGCGCGGCAACCGCCGTTCGCGTTGCTTTAGGACATCCCATGCGCGCCGAGATCGAAAAACTCACCGCCGAGACCCAGCAGTCGCTTGCGCTGCTGAGGAGGTATCTTTGACTGGGACAACGCGCTACGCCGCCTGAGCGAACTTGACGCCAAGGCCGAAGACCCCGCTCTGTGGAACAACGCCCAAGCCGCGCAGAAGATCATGCGCGAGCGCACCCAGCTCTCGACGCTGGTCGAAGGTGTGCGCAAAACAGAGCAGGAATATAAAGACAACGTCGAGCTGGCCGAGATGGCCGATGCCGAGGGCGACCAGGCGACGCTCGACGAGGTGCAGGCGGCCCTGACCGTGTTGCGCGACGAATCGAAAAAGCGCCAGTTCGAAAGCCTGCTGTCGGGCGAAGCCGACCTCAACAATGCCTTCCTCGAAGTCCATGCCGGCGCCGGCGGCACCGAGTCGCAGGATTGGGCGGAGATTCTGCTGCGCATGTACACGCGCTGGGCCGAGCAGCACGGCTATAAGGTCGAATGGATGGAAGAAAGCCAGGGCGAAGAAGCCGGGCTCAAGTCCGCGACCGTCAAGATCATCGGCCCCAACGCCTTCGGCTGGCTCAAGACCGAGACCGGTGTGCACCGCTTGGTGCGTATCTCGCCCTACGATTCGGCGGGCCGCCGCCATACCAGCTTTTCCTCGATCTATGTCTATCCCGAGATCGACGACAGCATCGAGGTCGAGATTCTCGACAAGGACCTGCGCATCGATACCTACCGCGCATCGGGCGCCGGCGGCCAGCACATCAACAAGACCGATAGCGCGATCCGCATCACCCACCTGCCGACCAACATCGTCGTGTCCTGCCAGACCGACCGCTCGCAGCACCGCAACCGCGCCTATGCGTTCGATATGCTGAAGGCGCGTCTTTACGAGCGTGAATTGGCGATCCGCGAAGCGGCCGCCCAGGCGATCGAGGACCAGAAGACCGACATCGGCTGGGGCCACCAGATCCGCTCCTACGTGCTGCAGCCCTATCAGATGGTGAAGGACCTGCGCACCGGCGTCGAGACCAGCAACTCGGGCGGCGTGCTCGATGGCGATCTCGATCCCTTCATGCAGGCGGCCTTGGCCCAGCGCGTGACCGGCGAGAAACCCAAGAAGGGCGCTGTCGCCGATATCGACT
The DNA here is from genome assembly GCA_947474495.1 of Rhodospirillaceae bacterium. Taxonomy (GTDB): domain Bacteria; phylum Pseudomonadota; class Alphaproteobacteria; order SMXQ01; family SMXQ01; genus CAMAVH01. The sequence goes on along the minus strand of CANJIM010000008.1, from coordinate 34,221 downwards.
GACGGGCGCGGTATGACTGCGCATAAGCAAAGGGCCGGGAGTAATCCCGGCCCTTTGCTTTTAAAGACACCAGTTACTAACGGGTGGGCGAGGGACGGAAAGGAGGCCGTCGGTCCATGCGCGTACGTTTTCGACTGTCAATTGATTAGCTTGATTGATCAATAAAGCGATTGATTGCGGATCGCGGCACATTATTTCGGTCTGTTCCGGAGTGGCGGAAACCCATGGACTCATGGTGCTCTTGATTTCCTCCATCCGCTTTTTGCGCTCTTGTTCCTTTGAAGTTGGCTTCCACCCATTGGCAGCGATGAACTCATCGACGCGGTCAAGAGCGCTATCCAATTCAGCCATCAAGGCATCTCTGTTGTTGACTGGGCAAAGCTGAAGAGCAGAGATAGACGCTATCATGAACATACGCGCGCATAGCACAGGGCCACTTTTACTCTCATCTATGCCTACGATGCGTCGTTGGTAGTCGTCTCGTTGAAAATGGACGCCACTCGGAAAATGGATGTTGTAAACGCGATGTCCGAAAATGTCTGTATGGCTGGTCTCGACGGCGCCGGGTATGGCGAGAATTAGTCTCCACTCATCTTCCTCTTGAGAAGATGCTGGCGCCCAGGCAACGGCGGACATAGCTAAAGCTAAAAAAATTGCGGCGCGCATAACCCCCCGGTTTGTCGTTCGTCTCACCTGACAAAGATTATACTGGGGTTTAAGGCAAAAAAAGGGCCGGGAGTGATCCCGGCCCTTTTCCTTGTCGATGCGCCGCGGCGCTTACTTCTTATTCGCGGCCTTCTTTTTGGCCTTCTTGCCGACTGTCTTCTTGGCAGCTTTCTTCGCGACTTTCTTCGACGCCTTCTTGGCGGACTTCTTCGCGAGCTTCTTCACGGTTTTCTTCACCGTCTTTTTCGCGGCCTTCTTCTTGGCCGGGGCTTTCTTCACGGCCTTCTTCGGCGTGGCCTTCTTGCTCGCGGGCTTCTTGGCGGCGGCAGGTTTGGCGGCGGGCTTGGCCTTCTTCTTCGCGGCCGGCTTGGCAGCGGCCGGCGCAGCGAGCGGCAGTTCGCCCTTCAGGGCGGCGAGCACTTCGGCGGTATGGCCATCGACCGAGACCTTCGGGAAGATGTGCATGATCTTGCCCTTCTCGTCGATCAGGAAGGTGGCGCGCTGGATGCCCATGAAGGTTTTGCCGTACATGCTCTTCTCGGTCCACACGCCGTAGTCCTCGGTGACCTTGCCCGTGGTGTCGGAGGCGAGCGTGAAGTTCAAGCCGAACTTGTTGCGGAAGCGCTGGTGGCTGGCGCCGTCATCGCGCGACACGCCAATGATTTCGGCGTTGATGCCCTTGAAGTCCGGCAGATTGTCGCGGAACGAGCAGGCCTCGACCGTGCAGCCCGGCGTGTCGTCCTTGGGATAGAAATACAGCACGACCTTCTTGCCGCGCAGGGCCGATAGCCAAATGCTGCTGCCGTCGTCCGTGGGCATTTCAAAGTCGGGGGCGGTGTCGCCAACCTGCAAAGCCATGAGGAGATCTCCTTGTAAGTGTGTTGCGGTATTTAAGAGAAGCTGTCTGTTTCCGGTGCTCGCGGCGGCACGCCTAGGGCCCGCTGCGCCGGATCTTCAATGACGTCGCGAAAGATAGCCTGAACATTTGTCGCCGTCTCGGCCATCCGTCGCTTGAGCGCGTCGAAATCCGCCGCGCCGGCGGCCGCGGCGAGCGCCGCCTTCAATCCGGCAGGCGCCTGAATTTCGATGAAGTTGCCGGCGACGGTCAGGCGCAGCATGCCGAGGATGGTGCGCCACAGTTTGTCGGCTTGGATGAGAATCTCGGCCTGCGCCGGACCCAGCGCGCCGATCTGCGCCGCGAAGGCGAGGGCGGCGCCGGTCGAAACGGACAAGACCTCGGGGCGGTCATGGCCGTGACGCAATTGGAGATATTGCGCGGTAAATTCGACGTCGATCAGTCCGCCGCGACGGTCCTTCACGTCCCAGATCGAGGCGGCGGGGCGAGCGCGGTGCAGGCGTTGGCGCATATCGTCGACGTCGGTCAGCAGCCGTTCGGGATCGCGCGGCCGGGTCAGGATGTCGCGGATTTCGCGCTCAAGACGCTGGCGCAAAGCCGGCTCGCCCCCGATAAGCCGAGCGCGCGTCAGAGCCATCTGTTCCCAGGTCCAGGCCGCCTCGGCGTGATATTGCGAGAACGCCGTCAGGCTGGTGGCGAGCGGGCCGGATGTGCCCGATGGCCGCAGGCGCATGTCGACCTCGTAAAGTTTGCCCTCAGACGTGGGCACCGACAGGGCGCTGAGCAGCCGCTGGCCGAGCCGCAGGTAATAGAGGCTGGCGCCGAGCGGTTTGTCGCCGGTGGAGCGTGCTTCCATGTCGGACGCTTCGTAAACGAAGACGAGGTCGAGGTCGGAGTTTTCCGCCAAGGCCCGGCCGCCGAGCTTACCCATGGCGATCACCGCCATCTCGCCGCCGGGCAGCGTGCCGTGGACGCGGGCGAAATCGCGCGACACCTCGCGGTAAAGCCGGGCGATGAGCGTATCGGCGATGTCGGCGAGCGCGGCGCCCTGGATGTCGGCATCGATGCGGGCGCGCAAGGTCTGCACGCCGACCCGGAATTTGTTGTCATTGGCGAAGCGCCGGGAAATCTCCAGCACGTCCTCGAAATCGCGGGCTTGTTCCAGCCGCGAATCGAGATCGGCGGTCAGGGCTTCGATGCCGGGAATGGCGTCCTCGAATCCTTCGGTCAGAACGCCATCGAGCAAGGAGGGATTGCCGCTGAGATAGGCGGCAAGACGCGGCGCGCTCCCCATGATCTCGGCCAGCAGCCCGAGTAGGTTCGGATTGGCATGGAACAGCGAGAAGAGCTGGACCCCAGCGGGCAGATTTTTGAGAAATTCGTCGAAATGGAGAAATGCGGCATCCGGATTGGCGGTTTTGCCGAGCGCGCCGAGCAGGCGCGGCATCAATTCGGTGAGCAACTCGCGGGCGCGGGCGCTGCGCGTCGCCCGGTAGCGCCCGTGATGCCAGGCGCGCACCACGGTAGAGATGGCCGAGCCGTCCTTGAATCCCATCTCGGCGAGGGTTTTTAAAGTGTCTGGGTCGTCCTCGGTGCCGGTGAAGACGAGGCTGCCGCCGGTGTCGCCTGACAGGTCGGGGGCCTCTTCGAACAACTCGCCGTAATGCTTCTCGACGCGCGTGAGATGCCGGGTCAGGTCGGCGGCGAAAGCCTCCGTGCCGTCGTAGCCGAGGAAGACGGCGACATGGCGCAAGGCCTCGTCATTCTCGGGCAGGGTATGGGTCTGGTGATCCTCGATCATTTGCAGGCGGTGTTCGACGCGGCGGAGGAAGACGTAGGAGTCCTTCAACTCTTCCGCCGCTGCCGGCTGCACGCGGCCGACGGCGACGAGACCGTCGAGTGTCTCGCAAGTCGGGCGCGCGCGCAGGCGCGGATCGCGGCCACCCCAGATAAGCTGCTGCGTCTGCGCGAAGAACTCGATCTCGCGGATGCCGCCGCGTCCGAGCTTCACGTTGTGACCGGCGACCGCGATTTTCTCGCCGCCGCGATGGGCATTGATCTGGCGTTTGATCGAATGAATGTCCTGGATCGCCGCAAAGTCGAGATTTTTGCGCCAAATGAAGGGGCGCAGGCTGGCGATGAAGGCGTCACCCACAGCGCGGTCGCCTGCCACGGTGCGGGCCTTGATCATGGCGGCGCGTTCCCAGTTCTGGCCCATGCTCTCGTAATAAATTTCGGCGGCGAGCATGGAGACGGCAAGCGGCGTCGCGCCGGGATCGGGGCGCAGGCGCAGATCGGTGCGGAACACGTAGCCATGCTGCGTGCGCTCTTCCATCATACGCACCATGTCGCGCGCGAGCTTGACGGCAAACTGCTGCGGGCTTTGCGTGCCGCGATAGTCCATCGTCTCCTCGTCGAACAGCACGAAAAGATCGACGTCGCTCGAATAATTCAGTTCGCGCGCACCGAGCTTGCCGAGGCCGAGCACCGTGAAGCCCGAGCCTTGTTCAGGCGCGTCGGGGTTCTTCAGCCCAATTTCACCGCGCGCGGCGGCGTTTCGCAGGAGATGGCTGACGGCGAGCGACAGCGTTCGTTCGGCCAACTCGCTGAGGGCGCCGGTGACGCGTTCCAGCGGCCAAGTTCCTGCAATGTCGGCGACGGCGATGGCGAGGGCGCTACGGCGTTTGGCGCGGCGTAAGGCCGCCATGAGCTCGTCGGCGCTGCCGTTCGCCGCGGCGGTGGCATCGGCAAGGGCGGCTGCGCAGCGCGTGTCGGGGCCCTCGGCGAGCAGGCGACGAAAATCGTCCGGATCGGCGAGAATCGCTTGGGTCAGAAAGGGGCTATTGCCGAATAGCGCATCGCAGAGCGCGGCGCCGGACGGATTTGCGATAAGATCGTCGACAAAGCTTTTGAGGGAGGCATCTTCGGCCCCATCGCCACTAGGCGCCACGGCGTCGCGCAGTTGATTGCGTCCGCGGGCGGCAGCCTGATTGTCGGCAGCCTGCGGCAAGGAAGCGGGATCGGGTAAAAAAGCCAACTGTTCCATTTCCTGTCGCCGCAATTTGGCGCAGACTGCGGTAAGTTTCCCGCAGGGTCAAGGCGGGCCCATATGACCGCCTATCTCAACGTACCGGCCGATCACCTCTAGGCTCAGGGAAGCCCCTTCTTCACGATGCGTCGCACCGCTAAGTTTCTGCTCGAGGCCATCGCCCTGCTCGCGGCCGGGATGGCCATTCTCGGCGTTTTCCTGACGATCCGCTTAGCCAGCGGGCCCGTGTCGGTCAGCTTCTTCACGCCTTATATCGTTCAGGCGCTAGAACCCGACGACGGCTCGCTCTCAGTCGAACTGCAAGATACGATTCTGACCTGGGACGGCCGCGGCCGCGCCTTGCAATTGCGCGCCGTGGGCGTGCGCATCGCCGATGCCAACGGCCAGGTGAAAGCTCAGTTGCCGGAACTCACCGTAGGACTGAGCGCGCGGGCGCTGCTGCGGGGGCGTCTCGAGCCGACCAGCTTGGAGGTCGTCGGGCTGCACTTGGTCTTGACACGCGATGCCGATGGCGAGATCCAGTTGACCGAGGCTATGCCGGACGTCGCCACCACGCCGGAGCAGGAGGCTTTGGGACAGGGCGGCGCCGATGTCTTCAGCAAAATCGTCAAGGATATTCTGGCGCCACCTGATCCGCATGCCAATCTTGGCTATCTGACGAGCTTTACGCTCCTTGATGCGGACATCACCCTGGTGGACCGCAAACTTGACCTCACTTGGCGGGCGCCGTCGGCAACCTTCGTGGCCTTGCGGGGCGCCGCGAATATTCGCCTGCGCGGCAGCTTCGGCCTCGATATGGGCGGCGAGACGGCCAATTTCGCCATCGATGGAACCTACGATATCGATCGCGGGAATATCGCGGCCAAGCTCGAGCTCAAGGAAATCGCGCCGTCGCTGTTCGCCGCGCGGGTCCCCTTGCTCGCGCCGTTGGCCGGCGCGAAGCTGCCGATCAGCGGTAGCCTTCGCATCAACGCCGATCTCGACGGCACTATCAGCCGTGCCGAGATCGACATCGTCGGCGGCGCCGGCAGTATCGACCTGCCCTGGGAACCGCAAGGGCCCGGCATGTCGGTGCGATCGCTCGTGCTGCGCGGCACCTTTACGGACAATCTTTCCGTCGCCGATCTCGATCAGTTCACACTGGCGATCGGACCGGAAGAGCAGGGAACGGTCATTGACGCGCGACTCACGGCCGACGGTGAGCAGCCCGGCATTGTCGGCGGCGCGTTCAAGCTTAACGCGGACGTGGCGTTGAAGGCGCTGCCGCTCGCCGATCTCAAGCGCTATTGGTCGCCTGACGTCGCGAAAAACGGTCGCGAATGGGTCATGGCGAACATGATCGAGGGCCGCGTCGGTCAGGCGCGGGTGACGCTGAGCGGCGCCGCCGGTGAAGAGGGCATCGAGAGTTTTAAGCCCGATAGTCTAGTCGGCACCTTCAATTATACCGATATCGCTCTGCGTTACTTTGAGCCGCTGCCGATTCTGACCAAGGGGCGCGGTACCGCGACGGTCGGACTCTCTGGTTTGAGTTTTGCGGTGACCGGCGGCGAAACGAACGGCGTGCAGCTCGATTCGGGCAAGGTCGACATCCTCGGCTTGGACGGCGACAACGAACGCATCGCAGTCGAGGCGACGGCGCGCGGCGGTATGCGGCAAATTCTCGAAATTCTCGATCGGCCGCGTCTCGGTTATGCCAAGGAGCTTGGCGTCAACCCGCGCGATGCGGGCGGCAATGCGGCGGTGCGTCTCGCGATCCGGCTGCCGTTGCTCCACAGCTTGACGTTCAAGCAGGTCGAGATTGCAGCCTCGGCGACATCGCGGGACCTTTCTTTACCGCAAATCGCGCTTGGCCAGGATTTGACCGAGGGCGCGTTCAACTTGCAACTCGACGGCAAGGGCATGGATGTGACCGGTACTGCCAAGCTCGGCGGCACACCGGCGACGATCACGTGGAATGAGACTTTCAACGCGCGTGACGTACAGCGCAAACTGGTGGTGCAGGCCGATCTCGACGATGCGGCGCGTACAGCCATCGGTCTCGAATTCGGCGACATGGTCACCGGCCCGGTCGGCGTCCACGCGACCTTGACCGAAACGCCGCAGAAGGTCAAAAGCCTGGCGGTGACTGGCGATTTGGCAAGCGTCGTTCTGGCGCTGTCGCCGATCGGCTGGAGCAAGGTCGCCGGCGTGCCAGGCACATTCAAGGCCGATATCGCGCTCGCCGGAGAGAAACTGACGGCGATCCGTTCCTTTGCCGTTGATGCGGCCGACTTGCGCGCCGCAGGGTCGGCGAAGTTTTCTGGTGACGGCAAGTTGGCATCGGTGCGCCTTGATCGCATGATTTACGGCAACAGCGATCTGACGGCGGATGTCGTCTTGCATTCGGCCGGCGGTTTTGATGTCGCGCTCAAGGGCAAGACGCTCGACGTCGAGCCATTCTTCACGCTCAAGGGCGAAGAGGCAGCGGACCCGAATGCCCTGCCGGTGGAGGAGCCGCCGCCGCTATCGATCACGTTGGCAGTCGATACGCTGCGGCTCGGCAATGGCGGAGGGTTGAGCGCCGCCAATGGCACCCTGCGCCGCGAGGGCAAGCTCTGGCGCAATATCGCCGTCGACGGCTATCCGGCGCCTGGCAAGAGTTTCACCTTTCGCTTGCTGCCCGATGGCGCCAACCGACGCGTCGTCGTGCAATCGGATGATGCCGGCAGCGTGCTCAAGGCGCTCGACGTGAGCGAGGACTTCGTCGGCGGCAAGCTGAGCATTGAAGGGCGTTACGACGATTCGCAGGCGGCCAAAGGCGATCCGCCGCTCACCGGCCACGCGCAGATCGAGAATTTCCATCTGATCAACGCGCCCGGCCTCGCCAAGCTGCTGTCGGTCGCCTCGCTCACCGGCATCCTCAACATCCTGCGCGGCGACGGCATCAGCTTCGACCGCTTCGATGCGCCCTTCGTTCTGAAGGACGACGTGCTGGTGACCAAGGCGACAAAGATGAACGGGCCGTCGCTCGGCTTCACCGCCGAGGGTTGGGTGAGTTTCCGCGATGACACGCTGGCGCTGCGCGGCACCGTGGTGCCGGCCTACACGATCAATTCGGTGCTGGGCAATATCCCGCTTCTCGGCCGCTTATTGACTGGCGGCGACGGCTCGGGCGTGTTCGCCGCGACCTATCGCATGACCGGCAAGCTTGCCGATCCCGACGTGTCGGTCAATCCGCTGGCCACCTTGACGCCAGGCTTCTTGCGCGGCTTGTTCGGCATTTTCGAGAGCGACATGCCGGCGCCGGGCGCCGATCCGGCCGAGCGCGAAGCGCCGCCGCCGAAAGCCCCGATCGAGGCGCAGAACTAAACCAGCTTGACCAGCGCGTGGCGTTTCTTGCCGGCGGACAGCTTGATGACGCCGTCGGTGGCATCTGCCGCGGTCACTTTCTGCGCTTCGTCAGACACCGCCGTATCGTTCAGGCGGGCGCCGCCGCCCTTGATGAGCCGGCGGGCTTCGCCGTTGCTGGCGGCGAGGCCGGCGCGGGCGAAGAGCGCAAAAGCGGCGATGCCGCCTTCCAATTCGCCGCGCGCGATCTCGACGGTCGGCAGGGCGTCGCCCGTCACGCCTTCTTCAAAGGTCTTGCGCGCCGTCTCGGCAGCGTCGTCGGCAGCTTCGCGGCCGTGGCAAAGCGCCGTCGCTTCGAGCGCCAGCACCTTCTTCGCCTCATTGATCTCGGCGCCCTGCAGCGCCTCGAGCTTGGCGATCTCGGCGAGCGGCAGGTCGGTGAACAGCTTGAGGAAGCGGCCGACGTCGGCATCCTCGGTGTTGCGCCAGAATTGATAATATTGATAGGGCGAGAAGCGGTCGGGGTTGAGCCACACCGCGCCTGCCACGGTCTTGCCCATTTTGGCGCCCGACGCCGTGGTAATCAGCGGGCAGGTCAGGCCGAACAGATCGACGTTGGCCACGCGCCGGCCAAGGTCGACACCGCTGACGATATTGCCCCATTGGTCGGAGCCGCCCATCTGCAGCGAGCAGTTGTGGCGGCGCGCCAGCTCCACGAAGTCGTAGGCCTGCAGGATCATGTAGTTGAATTCGAGGAAGGTCAGCGGCTGCTCGCGCTCGAGGCGGAGCTTCACGCTGTCGAAGGTCAACATGCGATTGATGGTGAAATGCTTGCCGACGTCACGCAGGAACGGGATGTATTTCAGCTCGTCGAGCCAATCGGCGTTGTTCACCATGAAGGCGTCGGTCGGGCCCCCCTTGCCATCATCGGCACCGAAATTCACCAGCTTGGCGAAGGGCCGCTTGATGCTGGCGATGTTGGCGGCGATGTCGGCGTCGCTCAGCATCTTGCGCGTCTCGTCTTTGCCGGACGGATCGCCCACCTTGGTGGTGCCGCCGCCCATGAGCGCAATCGGCCGGTGGCCGGTCTTCTGCAGCCAGCGCAGCATCATGATCGGCACGAGATGGCCGATATGCAGCGAATCGCCCGTGGCGTCAAAACCGTTATAGGCGGTGACGACGCCGCTGGTCAGGCGCTTGTCGAGCGCTTCCAGGTCGGTGCATTGGTGCAGATAGCCGCGCTCGATGATGACGCGCAGGAAATCGGAGCGGGGCTGGAAGCTGGTCATGACGGCGCCGGTGGGTGGATATTGAAAGGGGCGGGACTGAAAAGGGGCCGTCGGCGCGCGGTTCCGTTTGCAGACGGCGGGTGGATTTAGCACAATCCGCCGGGAAACGACAACGGAACGGCTTTCGAGCCTTTTCCATAGGATTCGCCGCCATCGCCCTGACCGCCCCCAAAATGTCCCCGTCCGATGCCGATCCGGCTGCCATGCTGCGCGCCCGCGCCAGCCAGCCGATCTGGGCTTTAGGGCTGATGAGCGGCACGTCGCTTGACGGCATTGACGCGGCGCTGATCCAGAGCGACGGCGTCGCCGTGCAGGAGACCGGCGCCGCCTTGACGCTCCCCTACGGCACCGAGCTCCGCGAGCGCTTACGCGGCTTGCTCGGCGGCGAGGGCTCGGCGGCCGAGGAGGACGCCGTCGCCCGTCAGTTGACCGAAGCCCACGCCGAGGCCGTGCGGCAGTTGTTGGCCGAGGCCGGCCGCACGCCTTCCAGCGTCGATGTTGTCGGGTTTCACGGTCATACTATTCTGCACCGTCCAAAGGATGGCATCACGCGACAGATCGGCGACGGTGCCTGGCTCGCGGGGCTCACCGGGATCCCGGTGGTGAACGATTTCCGCTCAGCCGATGTGGCGGCGGGCGGCGAGGGCGCCCCCCTCGTGCCGCTCTTCCATCGCGCGCTGGTCGCCGATCTCGAATTGCCGCTCGCCGTGCTCAACCTCGGCGGCGTCGCCAACGTCACCTGGATCGGTGACGATGACGACCTGCTCGCATTCGACACCGGCCCCGGCAATGCACCGCTTGATGATTGGGTGCGCCATCACACGGGCGCGGCCTATGACGATGGCGGCAAGCTGGCAGCGTCGGGCCGCGTCGATGCGGCGCGGCTAGCGGCATTGCTCGACAATGCGTTCTTCACGCGACGGCCCCCCAAATCGCTCGACCGCAATCATTTCATGACGGCGGCGATTGCCGGCCTGTCGGTGGCGGATGGCGCGGCGACGCTGGCCGCCTTCACAGCTGCCGCCGTGGCGCGCGCCGAAGAGCATCTGCCGGCGGCGCCGAAACGCTGGTTGGTCGCCGGCGGCGGTCGCCACAACGCGGCGCTGATGGCGGCCTTGCGCGTAGCGCTCTCCGCGCCGGTGCAGACAGTCGACGATCTCGGTTGGGACGGTGATGCGCTCGAAGCGCAGGCCTTCGGATTTCTCGCCGTGCGTAGCCTGCGCGGCCTGCCGCTCAGCTTGCCGCGCACCACCGGGGTCGCCATTGCGACCACGGGCGGCAGGCTCGTCCTCCCGACGAAGGCCTGACAGGCTCAACCGCCCGCACGCGTCGAAGATTAATTTCCCGTAAAGAAAACTGCCGGGATTGCCGAGCGGCATGCCGTTCACGGGTCGATCATCCTCGACGAAAGTCGGTATTCAGCTTTTGAGAACGATTTTCGATAGCTTTGCATTCCCTCCGGATTGGATAGGGTCTCGTCATTCACTAATCCCCGAATGTATCGAGGCTAGTCATGTCGTTTAACGTCAAAGCTCGCTTAATTTCCGTGCTCGCCGGCCTGTCTCTGGCCGTTCTCGTCATAGCCGCCTTTGGCTATACCCAGCTTTCGTTTAGCAACGATAATATCGTCGATATCCATGATGACGGCGTCGTGCCGATCGAGCATCTCAAGATCATCGCCGATATGTATGCGGTCAACATCGTCGATACCGCGCATAAGGTTCGCAATGGCGGTCTGGCCTGGGATGAGGGCGTCATTTCTCTGGATAAGGCTTCGGCGACGATCAAGGATCGTTGGGCAACTTATTTCGCCATCGATCATTCCCCCGAAGAGCGTCAAAGACTGCAGACATCGGTCAAGCTGTTCGCTGCGGCGGATGCCTTGACGTTGGAGCTGCGCAAGGACTTCATCGCCCGCGACCATGCCGCGCTCGACGATATCGTGATCAACCGTCTCTATGGCGCGATCGATCCGATCAGCGAAGAAGTTGGTTATCTGATCGATTTCACCATCAAGGAAGTGAAGGCTCACTACGAGGAGACCCAGGTGGTGGCGGCGAGGTCGACCATGATCTTCATCGCCTTGATAGTCATCGGCAGCGTCATTGTGCTTGTCGGCGTGTTCGTGGTGGTAGCCGTGACCCGCAATCTGACCGGCATGACGGAGGCGATGAGCCGGCTGGCGGACGGCGACACGTCGAGCCAGATTCCTGCGCTGAACCGTGGTGACGAGATCGGCGCCATGGCCAAGGCCGTGCAAGTCTTCAAGGACAGCATGATTGACGCCGAACGCTTGCGCGGCGAACAGGAAGAGATGAAACGTCAGGCCGAAATCGATAAGAAGTCCGCCTTGAATGGTCTGGCCGATGAATTCGAATCGACCGTGAAGGAAATCGTCGAGACCGTTTCATCCGCAGCCAACCAGTTGCAGGCGACGGCGCAGTCGATGGCCGGCACGGCGGATGCAACCAGCGTGCGGACGACTGCGGTGGCCGCCGCGTCGGAAGAGGCGTCGAGCAATGTGCAGACCGTTGCAGCAGCGACGGAGGAGCTTTCGGCGTCAGTCAGCGAGATCGGCCGGCAGGTCGATGAATCTTCGAAAATCGCTAGCGGTGCAGTGCAGGAGGCCGAACGCACCAATGCTCAGATGCATGAATTGTCGGAGGCCGCTCAGCGCATTGGCGACGTCGTCAAGCTGATCAGTGACATCGCCAGCCAGACAAATCTGCTGGCGCTCAACGCCACGATCGAGGCGGCGCGCGCCGGCGAGGCCGGCAAGGGCTTCGCGGTCGTGGCATCCGAAGTGAAAAATCTGGCGATGCAAACGGCCAAGGCAACTGAAGAAATCTCCAGCAAGATTGCGGAGATGCAGGCTGTGACCAATGGCTCGGTGGAGGCGATCGGTGCGATCGGCCGGACTATTGCCACCCTGAATGATATCGCGGCCAGCATTTCCATGGCCGTCGGCGAGCAATTGGCGGCGACTGGAGAGATTGCCAATAATGTCCAGCAGGCGGCGGCGGGCACCCAGGAAGTGACGACCAACATCGTTGAGGTCACCCAAGCGGCAGACGAAACGGGTGCTGCTGCGAGCCAGGTCCTATCCGCCGCCAGCGAGCTGGCGCGCCAATCCGGATCGTTGCAAAGCAACGTCGTCGAGTTCATCGCGCGGGTGCGTGCGGCATGATGGCGACTAGATAAATGCGTTCCGTATAAAACGGCGGAGCGCAAAAAAACAGGCGGCGAAATCACTTTCGCCGCCTGTTTGATTCTCGTATCGCCGGGGCTCAGCTCGCCTTGGCGACCTTGGCCGGCTTCTCGGCGGCTGGCGCCAGGGCCTTGTCGAGATATTTGTCGACCAGGCTTTCCATCTCCGGAAGCTTGTCGGTGAAGAAGTGATTGGCGCCTTTGACCAGCTTGTAGTCGACCGTGATATCGCGCTGGTTGGCGAGCTTATGCGCCAGCTTGGCGACATCGGCTTCCGGCACCGTCTCGTCCTTGTCGCCCTGAACGATTAAACCAGAGGACGGGCAGGGCGCGAGGAAGGTGAAGTCGTAGCGGTCGGCCGGCGGCGAGATCGAGATGAAGCCTTCGATCTCCGGTCGGCGCATCAACAATTGCATGCCGATCCAGGCGCCGAACGAGAATCCGGCGACCCAGCAGCGCGACGCGTCGGGATTGTGCGATTGCACCCAGTCGAGCGCGGCGGCGGCATCGGAGAGTTCGCCGATGCCCTGATCAAAACCGCCCTGCGAGCGGCCGACACCGCGGAAGTTGAATCGCAAAGCTGAGAAGCCGCGCTTCGCGAAGGTATGAAACAGGGTGTAGACGACCTTGTTGTTCATCGTGCCGCCGTGCATCGGATGGGGATGCAGCAGCAACACGACAGGCGCGTTCGGCTCTTTGCTATGTTGATAGCGGCCTTCGATGCGGCCATCGGGGCCGTTGAAAATCACGTCCGGCATGGCAGCCTCAGATCAGCACGGCGCGAGCGGCGCCGATAGCTGAGTTCTGGACTCGGGTAATCGACATAGACTGTTCCTTTTTAAGGCAGCTAAACTTGACCCCGGTGAGGGGGAATTCTATATGGTCGTCACCGGGTCGGGAGTGAAGGGCCGAACATCGGAGACGCGGCGCGTTGATCGCTGCGACCCGAGGAATACGCCGTAAATGACGCGGCCTGGTCGCGGCGCGGCTCAACGCGCTGGAATAGTTGTCATAATCGGATATTACCACGGCGGGCCCCATGTTTTTCAAGCATCTTCGCAGTGACATCGACTCTATGATGGCGCGCGATCCCGCCGCTCGCTCGCGGCTGGAAGTGGTCCTCTGCTATCCCGGTTTTCATGCTTTGTTCTTTTATCGCCTGGGCCATGCCGCCTGGACGCGGGGTTTTATGCTGCTGGGGCGCTGGCTGACCCAGCTGGGGCGCTTCCTGACCGGTATCGAAATCCACCCTGGGGCACAGATCGGTCGTCGTTTTTTCATCGACCATGGCATGGGCGTGGTGATCGGCGAGACCGCCGTGATCGGCGACGACGTGACCCTGTACCAGGGGGTGACGCTTGGCGGCACCTCCCTCAAGGGTGGCAAGCGCCACCCAACCCTCATGAATAAGGTCATCGTCGGCGCCGGCGCCCAGGTCCTGGGGCCGATCACGGTTGGCGAGGGCGCCCGCGTCGGCGCCAATGCCGTGGTGTTGAAAGACGTGCCGGCAGCCGCCACCATGGTCGGTATTCCCGCCCGGGCCGTGATCGACCGCGATGCCGCGGTGATCGAACTGGCGCAGCGCGCCACCTATGACAGCGGCACGGCGAAGCCGCGGGGCGAGCCGCTCGATGCGGCAGCTTCCGAGGACTGCTTTTATGCCTATGGCACGCCGTCCGCCGACCTGCCCGATCCGGTGGCGCGCGCCATCGATGCCTTGGCCGATCAGGTCGCCACGCTGCGCCGCCGCCTAGAAGAGGTCGAGCGCCAGGACCGTAACGAGGCGGAGGCCCGTGACGGAGGCGAGCGCAACAAGGTTATTCACCGGTAAGGCGCGTCATGAAACTCAGCACCAAAGGCCGCTATGCGGTGATGGCGATGGCCGATCTGGCGAAGAACAGCGCCGGAAAGCCGGTGCCGCTCGCCGACATCGCGACGCGCCAGGAAATCTCGCTGTCCTATCTGGAGCAACTGTTCGCCCGGTTGCGCCGTCGCGGCTTGGTGCGCAGCGTGCGCGGCCCCGGCGGCGGTTATCTACTCGGCCAGCCGATGGAAGACACGCGCATCGCCGACATCATCCAGGCGGTCGACGAGCCGATCCGCGCGACGCGCTGTTTGCCCGGTGCGCCGAAGGGCTGCACCGGCCTGAACGGCCGCTGCATCACCCATGATCTGTGGGAAGAACTCGGCAATCACATCCATCTTTTTCTCAGCGCTGTGTCTTTGGCCGACGTCTGCGAACGGCGCGTGCTCGGCACCTCTTGCACAATCACGCGCAAGTCGATGTCCGCCAACGCGACCGCCGCCGAATAGTTTCTGAAAGCCGAGCCCATGCCGTCCGCCGTCTACCTCGACGACAATGCCGCCTCTCCGCTGCGTCCTGCGGCGCGCGAAGCCATGCTGTCGGCGCTCGGCATGACCGGCAATCCGTCGTCTGTGCACCGCTTCGGACGTCTGGCGCGACGGGTCATCGAAGATGCCCGCGCGCAGATCGCCGTCTCGACCGGCGCGACGACTGCCGGTGTCATCTTCACATCGAGCGGCGGCGAAGCCAATGCGCTGGCGTTGCACGGTGCGCGTCGCCGCCGCATTATTGTCTCGGCGATCGAACATGATTCGGTTCTCGCCCCGGCCCAGCGCGCGGCCGTGTGCGCTGAAATCTCCGTTGACGGCGATGGCGTGGTCGATGTCGAGGCGATCGACAAGGCGCTCGGCCCCGACGCATCCGACGTGCTGGTGTCCGTCATGCTCGCCAACAACGAAACGGGCGCGTTTCAGCCCGTCGCTGACATCGCCAAACTCGCCCGCGCGCGTGGCGCACTCGTGCATTGCGACGCGATTGCCGCTGCCGGCCGCATGCCGTGCGACATGGACACGCTCGGCGTCGATATGATGAGCATCTCGTCGGCCAAGCTGGGCGGTCCCCTGGGCGTCGGCGCGCTGGTGCTGCGCCCCGGTGTCGATATCGCGCCTTTGATCGTCGGCGGTGGACAAGAACGCCGGCGGCGCGGCGGCACAGAGAACCTCTCGGGCATCGCCGGTTTTGGCGCGGCAACGGCGGAAGCCATGGCGCGCATGAGCGAACAGACGCGCCTGGCGGTACTGCGTGACAAGTTGGAAACTGGCGTTTTGGCGCTGGCGCCGACTGCACGTCTCTTCGCCAATGCGGTGCCGCGTCTGGCGAATACGTCCTGCCTGACCATGCCGGGTGTTGCCAACGAGACGCAGGTGATGGCGCTCGATCTCGCGGGCATCGCGGTGAGCGCCGGCGCGGCTTGCTCATCGGGCAAGGTCACGGCCTCGCATGTGCTGCGCGCCATGGGCGTGCCCGACAGCGAGGCGGCAACGGCGATCCGGGTCAGTTTTGGTTGGCGTAGCACCGAGAGCGATGTCGATGCATTCCTTGCGGCCTGGGGCAGCATTTATGCGCGCGTTGCTCAAGCAAAGCGCGGCACGGCAGCCTAATCATGAATGTGAGACTTTCAGTATGAGTCAAAGACACCCGATCTATCTCGACAATCACGCCACGACGCCGCTCGACCCGGCGGCCCGCGATGCGATGATGCCTTACATGAATGAGATGTTCGGCAACCCGCATTCGACGAACCATCTCTATGGTTTCGAAGCGGAAGCGGCTGTCGAATATGCCCGCGAGCGGATCGCCGGCGTGATCGGTGCCGAGCCGCGCGAAATCGTTTTCACGTCGGGCGCGACTGAATCGAACAATCTCGCCATCAAGGGCGCCGGTTACTTTCAAGAGCGGCTTGAGCAGGGCGCCAAGCGTCATATCGTCACGGCGGTCACCGAGCATAAATGCGTGCTCGAAAGCGTGCGCCGCCTGGAACGCCAAGGTTTTCGCGTCACCTGGCTCGGGGTTGACGGCGACGGGCGTATCGATCTCGACGAACTGCAAGCGGCGTTGACCGACGAGACGCTGCTCGTCTCCGTCATGGCGGCCAACAACGAGATTGGCACGCTGGCGCCGCTCGCCGAGATCGGCGCGCTGTGCCGCGCGAAGGGCGTGCTGTTTCATACCGACGCGGCGCAAGCCTTCGGCAAGATCCCGCTCGACGTAGAGGCGATGAATATCGACCTTATGAGTATTTCGGCCCACAAGGTCTACGGCCCGAAAGGAATCGGCGCGCTTTATGTGCGCCGCCGTCCCCGCGTGCGTCTGGAGCCTTTGATCGACGGCGGCGGACAGGAACGGGGCCTTCGCTCCGGGACCCTGGCGGCGGCGCTCTGCGTCGGTTTCGGCGAAGCGGCCGCTATCGCGGCGGCTAAGATGGCCGTCGAAGCGCCGCGCCTGAAAGGCCTGCGCGACCGACTGCGCGACGGCCTGCTGGCAGGTTTGAACGACATCCATGTGAACGGTCCGGGGCCGAACGGGCCGCGTTTGCCAAACAATCTCAATGTCAGTTTCGGCGGCGTCGATGCCGGGATTTTGATGGCTTGCCTCAAGGGCTTGGCCGTTTCGTCGGGTTCCGCCTGCAGCACGGCCTCGGTCGAGCCGTCCTACGTCTTGCGCGCCATCGGTCTGCCGGACGATCTGTCGCGCGCCTCCTTGCGTTTCGGTATCGGGCGCTTTAACACGGAGGCCGAGATCGAGGCCGCTATCGCCCAAATCGTCACCGCTGTCAGCCATTTGCGCCAAGCGGCTGGCGCGGCGTCGGCCGCGCAGTAACAAATCATTTCCATTTCGTAGTGAGAGAGCACCGATGCCCAAGATGACCTTCGTCGAGCCCAATGGCACCCGCCATGAGGTGGATGCCCCTGTCGGGCTCTCGGTGCTGGAGATCGCCCACGCCAACGACATTTCCCTCGAGGGCGCTTGCGAAGGCTCGCTCGCCTGCTCGACCTGCCATGTGGTGGTCGAGCCGGAAGACTACGAGCGCCTGAGCGAAGCGACGGAAGACGAAGAAGACATGCTCGACCTCGCCTTCGGCCTGACGCGCACCTCGCGCCTCGGTTGCCAGATCATCATGAGCGACGAATTGGACGGCCTCACAGTTTCGCTGCCGTCCGAAACCCGCAACATGATGAAGTGATTCGAGCGCATAGATCATGACTCTGGCCCAGCAGATCGCCCCCGCCGTTTCCGGCGAGATGGGCCTGAATTCGCTGGGCTTCGCTAAGCGGCCAGCTGATACGCGCGTCGTCGTCGCCATGTCGGGCGGCGTCGATTCCTCGACCGTCGCGGCGATGCTGGCGGCCGAAGGGTATGAGGTGATCGGCATCACGCTGCAGCTGTACGATCACGGCGCCGCCGTCGCCAAGAAGGGCGCCTGCTGCGCCGGCGACGATATTCACGACGCGCGCCGCGTGTCGGAGCGCCTCGGCATCCCGCATTACGTTCTCGATTACGAAAGCCGCTTCCGCAAGGACGTGATGGAGCCCTTTGCCGACGCTTACGCGCGCGGTGAGACGCCGATCCCCTGCATCGCCTGCAACCGCACGGTGAAATTCCGCGACCTGCTCGCCGCCGCCCGCGATCTCGGCGCCGATGCGCTGGCCACCGGCCATTACGTCCAGCGCCGCGACGGCGCCGATGGGGCGGAGCTGCATATGGCGGCCGATCCGGCGCGCGATCAGAGCTATTTCCTTTATGCCACGACGCGCGAGCAGCTCGAACTGTTGCGGTTCCCGCTCGGCACGCTGGCGAGCAAGGCCGAGACGCGGGCACTCGCCGCCAGCCACGGCCTTGCCGTGGCCGATAAGCCCGATAGTCAGGACATCTGCTTCGTGCCGAATGGCTCCTACGCCGCCGTCGTGCAGAAGCTCCGTCCCGAGGCCGGCGAACCGGGCGAGGTGGTGCATCTCGACGGCCGTGTGCTCGGCCGTCACGACGGCATTCTGCATTTCACCATCGGCCAGCGCCGCGGCCTTGGCATCGGCGATGCGGAGACCGGCGGCGAGCCGCTTTACGTGGTGCGGCTGGAGCCGGAAACGCGTCGCGTCATCGTTGGGCCGGAAGCGGCCTTGGGCCGCGCGCGAGTCACGCTGCGCGACCTCAACTGGCTGGCCGGCGACGTGCCGGCCGAAGGGCTTGCCGTGCAGGTGAAGATCCGCTCAACACGCCCGCCGGCGCCGGCGACACTGTTCCTCCGCGGTGACGGCGCCGAAGTGGTGCTGGATGTGCCGGAAAAGGCTGTGGCGCCTGGTCAGGCCTGCGTCATTTACCAGGGAAGCCGCGTACTCGGCGGCGGCATGATCGCCCGCGATATATCGGCCAAACTGTAAGATAAGGCGGTCTTCCGGCGGCCTTGCTTGACAGTCGGGGAGGGGGGACTTATACGCCTGTTTCCCCGCGCCCTCCGGGCGTTCGAGCCGGGTAGGCGGGGATCGGTCAAGTGCCGGTCCCATAAGAGGAAAATGGCCGCAAGCGTCGCTTGCGGCCATCTGATTGGGGCGGAGTAGCTCAGTTGGTTAGAGCAGTGGAATCATAATCCACGTGTCGGGGGTTCAAATCCCTCCTCCGCTACCACTTTTTTTCATTTCCTGATTTTGCTGGTCACACCTGGGTCACCGTGCGCGGTCGGCTTGTGGCGTCCTGGTCACGCCATCGCAGGGCATAATCATCCCATCGGCCGTCGCCAGCCGGAGTCCGCGCCGTCCTTGTTGCACCCGCCGGTGGCCAGGACCGCAGCCTTTGCAACGGTGATCTCCCGTTTGACGATCAGGCTAGACGGGCTGCTGCTGTCGCTCCGATCGACGGCGCAGGCGGCTATGGCCTCGAGCAGCGGATAGTCGCTCGGCCTTTCCCTTGGGCGCCCTGTTGTCTGATGGAGGATCTTCGCAGCGACCTGCGAATGAGTGCAAATAATCCCATATAATGGGAATTATATAAAACCTCTAAACACAATTAAATGCCTATAAAATAACGAAATCTTAGTCTTATATAATATCAAATCCCATATTATGGGAATTGAAAATATAAATTCCTGTTCAATAAAAGCGCTCTTTGGAAATAAGCTCAGGCCCTGTTTCGCACGGTTAGTTATCCGCTACCTCTGAGGATGCATTCCCGAATATGGCCGAGGCCCGTCCGTACATTTTCGATGATGGCGAGCGGGAGATGTCCCGGCTCAGCCTGGACGTGCGTGTGTCTGAAGCTGTGAGCCACTTGCAGCGCGCGGGCATCTTTGCCAAGTGCCGGACTTATATCGGGCATGCGTCGGAAATCACGCGTCTCGGCGATTTTGTGACGCGGATCGTCGCGCGCCGGGCTGTCATTTTCTGCCGCACGGTAGCTGGCGATGTTCGCTGCTTCTTCAATACCTGCCGGCATCGTGGTTCGGTCGTCTGCCGCGAGCGTATCGGTAACGCGATTCGGTTCACGTCTCCGCAAATTTCGTTTGCCACCGTTTCCGCCGTTCCCAACGCAGTTCTACCTACGTCGGGGCGTGGCGTTATGTTCTGAGCAACATCAGCTGCGATCTCAAGATCAAGACGCGTCGTGTTTTTTCATCGGAAGAACTGGGGGCACTCTGGGCGGCAAGCTTCATTCTGTAGGCACCAAAGCGTGCGGTACCGACACGACGACGACATAAATAAAAAGAATAAGACGACGACAGGGAGAGAGACAGATGGCGGACTTACTGCCGTATCCGCGCTTTTCGTTGGCCGAGCGGGACCGACGCTGGGCTGCTGTGCGCGCGCGGATGCGAGCCGATGGGATCGACGTCATTGTCGCGCCAAACAATACTGGCCATTCCATGGATTTCCAGGCCAACGTCCGCTATCTGACGCATGTCGGCGGCGGCGGAGATTCCGATATTGCTGCAGTCTTTCCGCTTGATGGCGAGGTGACGGCATTTGCCACTTCGGCCGCCGCACGCTGGCCTTGCGTGCAGGATTGGACGAGTGATGTCCGCGAGGTCAACCGCTCATATGGCACGGCGGTTGTCGAGCGGCTAAAGGAGCTCAAGGTCGATAACGGCCGCATCGGCATTGCCGGAATGGGGAAGGGCACACGCACGCCGGAAGGCACCATGCTGTATGGGTTCTGGCAGTCCCTTGCCGGTGCCTTTCCCAAAGCTGACTTTGTCGATGCCACGGACCTCATGCGCAGCGTCCGCTTCGTTAAAAGCGAAGAGGAAGTCGGTGTGCTGCGCAAGTCGGTCCAGATCATCGAAAAGGGCGTGGAGGCAAAAATCGCCGCGGCACGTCCAGGGGTTCTCGACTGGCAAGTATGGTCGGCAGCCATCGCCGGCATGACGCATCACGGCTCTGAGTTGCCGGTCCACGTCAATTGGCTATCCGGTAAAAACCCCATCCGGACCCTGACGCGTCCGACCATGCGGCCCCTTGAGAAGGGCGATCTCATCATCAATGAACTTGAAGCATCCTGGATCGGCTATCGCTCTCAGGTCGTACAGCCTGTGTTCGTCAGCGTTGCTGATCCGCGACATGTCGAATTGATGAAGGTCCAGCGCGAGGTCTTTAATGCCGTGCTCGAGCGCTTCCGTCCCGGCGTGTCTCTCCGAGAGATCGCCGAGACGACGGTAAAAAGCTGCGAGAAGGCACGGCCTAGCAAGGGGCCTGCGGCCACGGCGGAGGGCCGCATGACGCTCCACGGCCGTGGCGCCGGGGACGATGGTCCCATCATGGTCAATGATCCATTCAAATCGCCGGATCTGAACGTGCCGCTGCAAGAGAACATGGTCTGCATTCTCAAGCCGTCGGTCGAGACGTTGGTTGGCGGAGAAAAGACCATTTGCCGCTGGGGCGACACTGCTGTGGTGACGCCGCAGGGCGGCGTTCGATTGGGGACATTGAAGCATGATCTCGCCATTTCGGCCGCTTAACCTATCGAAGGCTTCATTCACGAGGAGGACTTGCCATGAATAAGGCGACGACCAGTGACATGGATTTCAATCCGGATGCCAATCTGCATATCCGGGCGTTGAACCATACGACGGTTCCGGTACGCGATCGCTACAAGGCGGCGCGTTTCTACGTGGCGGTGCTCGGTGGGGAAATGCACCATGAATCGGCGCCTGACCGCGTGAAGCAGGGCCTGGCGCGGTCGCTGCAGGTGGGCGTGCGTCTTTGTTCCGGTCTCGAGATCGATCTCTTCGAACAAGATTATGGCCAGCCCAATTGGGATCAATCGCATCCGCATCATGCTTTCGATGTGCCGGCCGAGACGTTGATGCAGTGGGCGGCCCATCTGAAAAAATGGGGCGTGCCCTTCGTCGGGCCTATGACGCGAGCCGGGACCGGCGGCGCGGAGATCTATTTCAACGATCCCGACGGAAACCATCTGGAACTGCACTGCTCGCACTATCCGGACCACGCGAGTCTGCCGGCCGGTCCTTACGACAAAAAACTCACGGTGCACGAGACGGCTTGGCCGCCTGCTTCGCTTGCGGCCGAGGCCGACCGGTTGCTTGCCGAGTCGACCGAGCGCATGCGCGCGCGCCGTAAGAGGGCTTAGTCGCCATGGAGTGGGTAGACGCCGATATGTTCGAGGAGGCTGGCCACGGGAACAAGCCCTTCGCATTACGTGTGCCCGCTCTGCTCGTGACAAAGAGCAAAGACGGAGAGTTGAACTTCTTGACGGCGATGTGGTTCACGCCGATTGGGTTCGAGCCGTCGCGAATGATTGTCGCAGTTTCCAAGAGCACTCTGACTCACGAGCGACTGATGGAGACCGGAGAGTTTGTCATGAGCGCGCCATCGCGCGACATGATGGACATTGTTGTTATGGCCGGGCGGGTATCGGGCCGTGAGGCCAACAAATGGGAGGCGACGGGACTGACCCCCGTCAAACCCAGGCATATTTCTGTCCCCTTGATCGCAGAGGCTATCGGCAACGTCGAATATCGCGTCCAAAAAGTGATGCCCTTCGATGACGCCACCGACTTGTTCGTCGGCGAAGCGCTCGCGGCTTACATGCGCAAGGGATGCATGGAAGGCGAACTTTACAAGGACGATTCCGATCCTCTGCTCTATCTGGGGACGAAATACGACAGCAACGGAAAATCACTTGGCAAACACTATGCCGAATTCTCGGGCGTCAAATGTGCTGACTATGATTCGCCGCTGTTAAAGAAATACGTCACCCGCAGATAGCGGCGCGACGAGAAAAAGCGCATCGCCATACCGGACATCGGTGGAAAAAAACGGCGGTGATAAAAACGATATCGACGGGGAGGACATCCTATGACGAGCATATTTTCAGTGAGACTGAAGTTCGCGGCTTGCGGACTGGCCCTCATGACCGCGCTTACGGTCGTCTCGCGGCCGGTGACGGCCCAGGCGGTCGCGGATGCGGAGACTTTCTTCGCTAGCCTGGAATCGCTCTCCGCCGCCCAGCGCGAGGCCAAGCTGTTCGAGGGTGCTAAAAAGGAGGGCTCGGTTGTCTGGTACACGACCGATGGCCCGCAACCGACTCAGCAGATCCTCCGGGCCTTCTCTAAGAAATATCCTGGGGTGAAGACCGAGTTTATTCGCGGCAAAAGCCGTGAGATCGCCGACCGCATCACATCGGAGGCTCGGGCGAACAGGCACTTGTTCGATCTGGCGAAAACATCGACGGAAACCTACGACATGTATCCGCCCAATGTATTCGCCTCTTACAAGTCGCCGACCAAGTCGGAGATACCTGCGGCTATGCAGGGAGACAAATGGGCCAGCGTATTCACCTTCGTTCGCGTCATGGGTTACAACACCAAGCTGGTGAAGAGCGAAGATTTGCCTAAGAGCTGGGATGACCTGCTCGATCCAAAATGGAAAGGCAAAATTCTGTTTGACGAATCCTCACTGCCGGAAGTTGGCGTGCTTTATGCGCGCTGGGGCAAGGATCGTACGGCCGCCTATGTGGAAAAGCTTGGGGCCAGTGGCAATCTGCAGATTCGGACTGGTCGCACGACCTTGTCCCAAATGTTGTCGGCCGGCGAAGCGCCCATCGCTGTGACCGTATACCCCTACGATATCGAGAACTTGCGGACCAAGGGCGCGCCAGTGGATTGGGCGTTGCTGGACCAGAATCCGGGCCTTCTGCAGCCAACTTCCATTTCGCGCCGTGCGGCTCATCCCCATGCCGCCGCGCTGCTGTTTGACTACCTGCTTTCAAAGGAGGGGCAGGAAGTCTATGCCGCCATGGGGCGCACACCGTCAAATCCCAACGCATCGGTGAAGAACGAGCGCGAGAAGGCCGCGGTCCAGGATCCGCGTGTGGCCTTCGACGAGATGGGCGTCGGCGGTGCGCCACTCGAAGAAACAACGAAGCTTCTCGACGAGAAAATCCTTCGCCGTTCCTTTCAGAGATAGCAGCCGTGTTCTTCATCCAAGCTTGTTTTGCTCTGCGGGTATGGGCTTGGCGTTGACGAGAGTTATATGAGCCAGATTGCCGAGATAGCTACCGGAGGACAGATCGTCCGGCGCGCAGGCTTGTTGAGCCTGTCGCGCCGGCTGACGTGGCGTCATGGTGCGCTCGCGATCATCGCGCTCGTCGTCGTCTATCTCACCCTTGTTCCGCTAGGGATGATCCTTTACGGCACTCTCACCGACGGACCTCCTGGTACGGGCGCTAGTTTTACACTGCAGAACTATGTGCGCGCCTATGGCTCTCCCGATATTTTTCGGGCGGCATTCAACTCGGTAAGCTTCGCCGTATTGTCCGGAATCATCTCCTTCATTATCGGTTGCTATTTAGCCTGGGTCACAGAGCGAACCAATACGCCGTTTAAAGGAGTCATTTACATCGCGGTGCTCGTGCCGTTT
Source organism: Rhodospirillaceae bacterium (assembly GCA_947474495.1). Classification (GTDB taxonomy): domain Bacteria; phylum Pseudomonadota; class Alphaproteobacteria; order SMXQ01; family SMXQ01; genus CAMAVH01. Next base: position 10,097 of record CANJIM010000008.1, on the reverse strand, counting down.
CTCGTGCCCGGTATCCTGACGACGATATCCTGGGTCTTTCTGCTGTCGCCCAATATTGGCCTCATCAACAAGGTCGCTGAGAGTCTGTTCGGCCTGGATAAGCCGCCCTTCAATATCTACAGCTTCGCCGGCATGGTCTGGACCTTCGGGATCGATCACATCACCCTGCCGTTTCTGCTGATGGCGGCAGCTTTCCGCTCCATGGATCCGACTTTGGAAGAAGCGGCGAGCATTTCGTCGATGGGGCCGCTGCGTCAATTCTATCAAATCAATCTGAAAATTATGTTTCCGAGCATCCTGGCGACATGTCTGCTGTTGTTTGTAAGGGGCATTGAAACCTTCGAGGCGCCGGCCGTCATCGGAATCCCGGCGGGAATACCTGTCTTCGCGACAGAAATCTTCCTCGCGTTGCGGCGCGCGCCCACGGATTACAATCTCGCCGGAACTTATTCGACGGCTTATCTCCTGATTACCGTGATCGGGGTGCTGCTGTATCTGCGTGTGACGCGCGTCGCGGAGAAATTTGCGACGATCACTGGCAAGGCCTATCGGCCGCGGGTGATTGATCTCGGAACATGGCGCTACGGCGTTCTTTGCCTGACGATGCTTGTCTTGTTCATCGGCGTGTTCCTGCCCTTGGCAATCGTCCTTTGGGCATCTTTCATGCCGTTTTATGCCCAGCCGTCATGGCACATGCTCTCGATGGCCACTTTTGCCAATTACGTCGCGGTCTTTGAGCTCGATGAGTTCTATCGCGCCTTCTGGAACAATCTGGTTACGGGCGTCTCCGCCGCGACCATCGCGGTCCTGCTGTCGGTTGGCATCGCCTGGATCGTCATTCGCACCGATATTCCAGGGCGTAAGATGCTCGATATCATTGCCTTCACGCCGATCGCCTTACCGGGCGTCGTGCTTAGCCTGGCCTTGCTCTGGCTCTATCTGACCGTGCCGCTTCCGGTCTATGGCACGCTCTGGATATTGATTATCGCCTTCGTGACGAAGTTCATTCCGATCAGCCTGCGCGTGGTGCATGCCAGCATGTTGCAGGTGCATAAGGAATTGGAGGAGGCAGCGGAGCTTTCCTCCTCGTCCTGGCTGCGCAATCTCTTTTCGATTGTCGTGCCGCTTATCTTGCCGGGGCTGCTGGTGGGCTGGCTCTACATTCTCACTCTGACCTTCAAAGTTCTTTCGATTCCGATTCTGCTTTCGCATGTCGGGACGGAAGTGCTGCCGGTGCTCATTTTCAGTCTGTATCAGAGCGGCGGAATTACCGAGCTGTGCGCGATGGGCGTCATTCTCACGATATTCATCGCCGTTGTTGCGGGGCTGACGAGGCTGATTTCGGCCCGCTTCGCGATCAAAGCTGGGGAATAAGGACATGATTAGCGTCCAAGGACTTGCCAAGACATACGCAGGCGGCAACGTCAGAGCGATCGACGGCGTCGATTTTCAGGTCGAGACAGGAAAGATATTCACCCTGCTTGGGCCCTCCGGTTGCGGTAAGACGACTTCACTTCGTTCGGTCGCGGGGCTCGAGCAGCCTGACGCGGGCGAGATAAACTTATTCGGTGAGACGGTCTTCTCATCGACGCGGGGAATCTCCCTCCATCCCAGCAAGCGCAAGATCGGCATGGTGTTCCAGTCCTACGCGATCTGGCCCCACATGACTGTCTTGCAGAATATTGCCTACCCTCTGAAGGGCAAGGGACTCTCGCGCGCGCAAATCGAAAGCAAAGCCCGTGAGGCTCTGCGGATGGTCGATTTAGAGGGATTCGAGGATCGGCCCGCGCCAAAACTTTCAGGTGGCCAGCAGCAGCGTGTCGCCCTCGCGCGGGCGATCGCCAGTGATCCACGCATATTCCTATTCGATGAACCTTTATCGAATCTGGATGCCAAACTGCGCGAAGAGATGCGCGGCCATATTCGTGCTCTCCAGCGCAAACTCGGAATCACATCCCTCTACGTCACGCATGACCAAGTCGAAGCACTGTCGATTTCCGATTTCATCGCGGTGATGGAAAAAGGCAAGATCGTAGAGGTGGGGGCCCCACGCGACATTTACCTACATCCGACCAGTCGCTTCGCCGCACAATTCGTCGGCTTGACCAATATCATGCCCGCTAAGTTACGCCACGGCGATGCAGGCGATACGGTTCGTGTCGATCTGCCGTTCACATCCTTGCTGTGCCAAGGGCTGACCACGAAAGCTCATAGCAAGGGAGATTCTCTGATGGTCCTTCTGCGGCCGGAGAATGTGCGTGTCTCCTCATCCTCGTTCAACTGCGAAACGAATGAATGGCGGGGACGGGTCATCTCCTCGATTTTTCTCGGTGAATTCATTGATTGCACTATCGCTTGCGGCGACTTTCAAGTGCGCGCACGAGTCAATCCTTTCCATCAATTCGAGGATGGTGCGGAGGTCTACCTCCATATCGCCCCCGAGCGGTTCTCGCTTTTGACAGCTTAAAGACAAATACCCTGGCGTTTGTATAGGAAGACGTAAATGTCCGAGCTTTATGAATATCCTCGCTTCAGCCTCGCTGAACGTGACCGTCGCTGGCGAGCGGTCCGCGCGCGGATGCGGCAAGAGAATCTCGATGTCATCGTCACGCCCAACAATACGGGCCATTCGACGGATTTTCAGTCGAACTCGCGTTATCTCAGCCATGTCGGCGGTGGTGGTGACGCTGATATCGCCGTGGTCTTTCCACTTGAAGGCGATGTCACTGCATTTGCGACGTCGGCCGCACCGCGTTGGCCGCTGGTCCAGGAATGGACCAAGGACGTGCGCGAAGCGCGGCGACGCTACGGCAAGGCCGTCGTGGAGCGCCTGAAGGAGCTGGGCGTAGAAAACAGCCGAATCGGTTTAACCGGCCTCGGGGGCGGTACGCGCACGCCCGAAGGCACCATTTCGCACGCCTTCTGGACGCAGATTCGCGAGGCTTTTCCGAAAGCCGAGCTTGTCGACGCGACGCCGATCCTCACGCAGGTGCGCTATCTCAAGAGTCCGGAGGAAATCCAGGTCCTCACCAAATCCATGGAAATCGTCGAAATGGGCGTCGCGGCTGAAATCGCGACAGCTCGGCCTGGCGTCAAGGATTGGGAAGTCTGGGCTGCGGCGCAATACGCGATGCTGCGCAATGGGTCCGAAGCGCCGCTGCATTGCAACTGGCTCTCTGGCAAGAATCCGATTCGCACGCTCACGCGTCCGACCATGCGTCTCCTCCAGCACGGCGATTTGATCATCAACGAGTTGGAGGCCTCCTGGATCGGCTATCGCGCGCAGGCCGTGCAGCCGGTGTTCGTGGGTGAAATCCACCCGGTGCATAAAGAGCTATTCAAGGTTCAAAAGGAAATCTTCGATGAGATGCTCTCGCGTCTCAAACCCGGGGTCACCGTGCGGCAAATCGGCGAATGGACGGAGGAGATCGCGCGCAAAGCGGCCCCGGCGAGCGGCTTGGCGGCGAACGCAACAGGCAAACTCACCATGCATGGCCGCGGCGCCGGAGACGACGGCCCCATCATCACCGGCACGGCTCGCGATCCGGAGCAGCTCTCGGTCGAATTGCAGGAGAACATGGTCTTCATCTTTAAGCCGTCGGCCGAAACCGGCGCCGGCGTCGAGAAGCGCATCGTGACGTGGGGCGATACGATTCTGATCGGCGCCAACGGCGCGCGCCGCCTCGGCAAGCGCCCTCATCAAATCGCAGTCGCTGGCTGAATCCAGGGTGATCGCGATGTCTGGAACGAGACAAATGGATCGGGCGACATGATCAATTCGGTGTTGCAGCCTTGCGGCCCTGGCGGTCTTCATATCTATCCGCGCTTCTCGTTGCAGGAGCGGGATCGGCGCTGGAAGTGCGTTCGCCAGAAGATGAGCGAAATGGGCATCGACGTGATCGTATGCCCGAACAACACAGGAAACTCGACGGACTTTCAGGCCAATTCGCGCTATCTGAGCCATGTCGGCGGTGGCGGCGACGCCGACATTGCCGTGGTCTTTCCTCTCTCGGGTGACGTGACGGCCATTGCCACCTCCGCCGCGCCGCGCTGGCCGACAGTTCAGGAATGGACGACGGACGTGCGCGAAGCGCGACGGCGGTACGGCAAGGTGATTGTCGAGCGCTTGAAGGAGCTTGGGGTCGAGCGAGGGCGCATCGGTATTGTCGGACTCGGCGTGGATGCCGGGACGCGGACGCCGGAAGGCACTGTAAATTACGGAGTTTGGCGCCAAATTCGTGCGGCCTTTCCCGATGCGGACCTCGTCGATGCGACCCGCCTCCTGACGGAAATACGCTTTCAGAAAAGCGAAGAGGAGCTGGCCGCTCTGCAAAAATCCATGGAGATAATCGAGCAGGGGATTGCTGCCGAGATCGCGGCGGCGCGCACGGGCGCGATAGATTGGCATGTGTGGGCGGCTGCCCAGTCTGCCTTGATGCACGGCGGTTCGGAAATGCCGGTGCATTGCAATTGGATTTCGGGCAAGAACCCGGTGCGAACCCTGACGCGTCCGTCCTGGCGCGTGCTGGAGCGCGGTGATCTGATTATCAACGAGTTGGAAGCCTCCTGGATAGGTTATCGCTCGCAAGCGGTGCAGCCTGTCTTCGTCGGGGTTGCAGATCCAGTGCACCAGGAATTGTTCAAGGTGCAGCGAGAAGTCTTCGATCGTGTGCTGGAGAGCCTGAGGCCTGGCATCACAGTTCGCGAATTGGCCGAAACCACGGCAGCGGCGGGGCGGCGCGTCGCGCCGGCCAGCGGTCCCGCAGCCGGGGCAATTGTCAGCATGACGATGCACGGCCGCGGCGCCGGAGATGACGGTCCGATTGTGACGAGTCAGGCGCGAGATCCCGAGCAGCTCGCGGCCCGCTTGACCGAGAACATGGCCTTCATCATGAAGCCGTCCGCGCAGACGGCGAACAAAACTCATATTTGCACATGGGGCGATACCGTTGTGGTGACGCCATCGGGCGGACGTCGACTCGGCCGGCGGCCGCACGAGTTGGCCGTTTCGGCGCATTAACTGGTGAGATGGGGTAAGGGAATGTCCAAGGATATCGCATTCAGCCATATGGTGGTCGAGGTCTCGGATCTCGATAAGTCGGAAAAATTCTATCGCGACGTCATAGGTTTGGATCTTCTCGGGCACAATATGGTGGCCGACAATCGGCCGAATGCTCTGCTGGCGATGAATACGCGGCAGCGCTTGTTGCTTGTTGAAGTTCCCAAAGTGCCGCCCTATCCCGCGTCAGGCGGTTCGATTCATCACGGATGGCTTCTGACGATCGATCAATTCGCTCAGGCGCGAGATCGCCTGGAAGCTGCGGGATACGCCTCGGGGATCGATCCGCGCCAGACATTCCGTGCCGTTGGCGAATACAACATGGATATCATCGATCCGGACGGCAACCGTTTCCAGATTCAGGCCTTCGGCGAGGAGGCGACGGACATTTTGCCATCGGGCGCTGGGGTCGTCAGCTGCGGCAATATCGCGGATCACGCGGTGGGCGACGTTGTCCGCAATGGCAAGGGCCGCTTCTTCCTGTCACGCAATGAGGATGGCTATCTCGCCATCTCGGCTTGGTGCACGCATAAGAACGGCGTCACGGTATGGCAGAAGGAAAGTTGGCATTTCTATTGTCCGTTCCATGGCGCCAAGTACGACTGCACCGGCACTTATTTCGGCCGAATGGGCTGCGCTCCCATGCGGCTGCATCCGGTCGACATCGACGAGGCTGGGAACATCAGCGTCGACACGAACCGTTTCTTCGCGCGCTCGAAGCATGATCCGGCCCATGTGGTGCCGGCGAAACCTGGCGCAAAATTCAGCACGGCCGGCCTGGAGCTCGTGAAGGCGGCCGTTCCGGCAACAACAAGCAGCGAGGGCTGACCATGGCCTATGTCGAAAGCCTGTCCCACAGTGGTATCTGCGTCCACGACCTCAAGGAGGCGGAGAGCTTCTATTGCGGCGTTCTTGGTGCGGCTGTCCATAGCCGAGTGAATTTCAAAACGCAGGATGCGTTGCGTGGTCGTTCCGTCCACACGTCTCTCATGCTCAGCGATTATCTCTTTGCCATCATGCTGAGCGAAGACTGGATGAATATTCCGCCGCTTGATCAATTGCGTGGGGAGAATCGCATCCGGCATGCCTTCTGTGTTCCCAAGGACAAGTTTGCGCAGATTCTTCAATCGCTGCGCAATCATAAGGTCGCCTTGGAAGGGCCGGTGACGCATCCGGAGACCGGACCATTCGGCGAATCTATCTATTTTCGCGATCCCACCGGCAATTTTCTCGAGGTCGTCTGGCGCCGCGATGAGAGCGCGTCCTACAACGAAGTCCTGCCGCTCGGCCACGGAGGAGTCGGCTAATGGACCTCCGCAGAACGGAAGCGATGATGCTGACGCTTCACTCAATCGCGCATGTCACGATTGAAGTCGGCGATCTGCCGCGTGCGCTCGAATTCTACAGCGGTTTGATCGGCGCTCCGGCCTCAAGGGTTGCGGCCTGGCCGGTGAAGGACGAGACGGCGCTGCTATTGCCGTCAGGCCAGTTCCTGGTGCTGAAACCCTCCGCCAATCCGCGGACGTTGCCGGAATCTGCCGTGCATCAAGCCTATCGCGCTGCACCGGCAGCCATTGATCGCATTCTGAAATCGCTCAGCGTGGGTGCGGCTGGCGTGCATCGCTATCATGAGGATCGGCTGGCGGAGCAGGCGGACAATTGCTATTTCGCCGATCCCGATGGCAATCGGATTCAACTGATCGCTGATGCGGCGCGTTCGGCACCTGGTATCGCGGCAATCGATCACGCGATCGTTCTGGCATCGGACATGGAGTGGATTGAGGAGTTCTACTGCGATCTATTGGGGTTGGTGGTTGAGCATCGCGTCGGCTGGAACACCGGCGACTATATTCGTGCCCGTGCCTGGGGCGAGGGCAAAGAGGAGATGGCTCCCGGTACCCGACGCTGGGATGAGCGCTATCGCGATATTCCAGGTGCCAAGCCGGGCCAGGGGCGGCGACTTGCGCGTCCGAACATGCAGATTTTCCTGCACACGGGAGAATCCATCCTCGGCATTTATCTGTCGCCGGTCCATGTGCAGGAGTCTCCTCCGCGTATCGCAGTGGGCACGCCGCGCATCGGCTTTTGGACCGACCGTGCGACGTTGGAGCGCGCCGTGGCAGTGCTTGGCAAAACGCGGGCGACCGTGGCGGGGCCGGTGCATCACGTCTCGGGATCGCCGATCGGTTCGTCTCTCTATTTCCGCGATCCTTGCGGAAATTTCATCGAACTTTGTGTGAAAGAGACGGCATGAGCGACGCGCCCATCATTCAAGAGCCATATCCCTATCCGCGCTTTTCACTGGCTGAACGTGACCGTCGCTGGGCAGCGGTGCGCAAGTTGATGGCTGCGCGAGGCATCGACGTCATCGTGGCACCGCAGAATACCGGCCATTCAATGGATTTCCAGGCCGATGCGCGCTACCTCACGCATTGCGGCGGCGGCGGCGATGCCGATATTGCCGCGGTTTTCCCGTTGGACGGAGACGTCACGGCCATTGCGACATCGGCGGTACCCCGCTGGACGCCGCGCGTGCAGAACTGGACGGCCGACGTCCGTGAGGCGCGGCGCGACTACGGGAAACAGATCGTCGGGCGAATCCGAGAACTCGGTTTGAAGAAGCCGCGTATCGGCATCACTGGCCTTGGAGAGATCGGCGGCACGCGCTCTCCTGAGGGATTGATCATCCATGGCACCTGGCAGCGGATTCGCGACGCTTTTCCAGAGAGCGAGTTGATCGATGCCACCGATATCCTGATGACGGTGCGCGACGTCAAGAGTGAAGAGGAAGTCGCCTGCCTGACCAAGGCGGTGCAAATTATTGAAAAGGGTTACGAAGCCGAGATCGCCGCGGCGCGTTCAGGCGCCGTCGATTGGGAAGTCTGGGCCGCGACCCAATATGGTTTGCTCAAGAATGGCTCGGAAGCGCCGATCCATTGCAACTGGATTTCCGGACCAAACGTGGTGCGCACGTTGACGCGTCCGACTTTCCGGCTGCTGGAGCGCGGCGACCTGATCATCAACGAACTCGAAGCATGCTGGATCGGCTACCAGGCTCAGGGCGTGCAACCCGTGTTCGTCGAAGAAGCCAATCCGATCCATGTCGAACTGATCAAAATACAACGCGACGTGTTTAATCAGGTTCTCGCCGAAACCAAGCCAGGAAGCACGCTCGGCCAGCTGTCGCAGATCGCTGACAGTGCCGTGGCGGCGGCCATGCCAAAGAGCGGTCCGGCGGCCGGTGCCAAGGCGCGTCTCACCATGCACGGCAAGGGAGCGGGCGACGATGGCCCGATCATCACCAGCGCCGCGCGTGATCCGCGTCACCTAACCTATGAATTGAAGGAAAACATGACGTTCACCTTCAAGCCGTCCGTCAGCACGGCGGACGGCAGTTCAATCTGCACATGGGGCGATACCGTGGTGGTGACGCCACGCGGAGGCCGCCGTCTGGGTACGCGGCCGCATGATTTGGCGATCTCCGGCTAGCGTCGGAGACGCGTTCGATAAGAAAGCCCGAATCAATCGGGATCGATAAACAGGGAGAGGCTGCTCATGACTCTGCGCGCATATCGGATCATCGCTCTCGCCGGATTTTGTCTGGCATTTACGCCTGGTTTGTTGGCTGCCGCCGACTTGCCCAAGGCGACACAGAAAATTATGAAGGACACGCAGCTTCCGCCGAGCGTGCTTGAGGGGCTGGACCAGGAACTGCAGATGCCGGCGGAATGGCTCGCCGGTGCCCAGAAGGAAAAGCAACTCCGCGTCTCCGGCACCTGGGATCTTGAGCAGTTCCTCGCCTTCATCGCGCCGTTCCGCGAACGTTATCCATACATCGACGTCAAATATTCGCGCGGCACGCGGTTCGACCGGGTTACCAAGCCGCTGCTGGCGTTCAAGACAGGGCGGGTCATATCCGACGTGATTTCGGGCGTCGGGGCGGAATTCCAAGTTTTCAAAGACCTCAACGCCCTGGAGAATCTCGGGAAGATTCCCAACTGGCAGAACGTGCCGCCAGCCATGCAACAAAAGGATGGCTGGTGGATCGGCCAGCGGCTCCGCTACTGGTGCATGTCCTACAACACCCAGAAGGTGAACAAGGATAGCCTGCCGAAAACGTGGGACGACTTGATCGGCAATCCGGCCTTAAGCAACAAGAAGCTCGGCATGGGAAATCGGCCCAATCTGTGGCTATTGCCGATGTGGGAAATGAAAGGCGAGACCTGGACCCACAACTACTCTGAAAAACTCTTTGCCGTGAACAAGCCTTCGCTTCGCAAGGAGGGCATGAACGCGCTGATCGAACTCGCGATCGCCGGCGAATTCGATGTCGCGCTGCCGGCCGCCGAATACAGAACGAAGCAGTTATTGGACAAGGGGGCGCCGATCGCTTGGCATTGCCCAGAACCGGTGCCGATGACGATTTCCGAGATGGTCGTCATGAAGGGCGGCAACACCAATGCATCCTTGATGTTCGTCAATTGGTTCATGTCGCGCGAAGGGCAGGTGTCGCAATTCGCTTCGGATCAGGCTCCGCCCGTGCACAAGGATCTGCAGACAAAGGAATTCCTTGCCTTTCCCGAGCAAATTCTCGGGCGCCAGATCGCTTTTCTCGATCCGGAAGTTCTCGAAACCGATCTTGAGAAACTCGCCAAGTTCTGGGATCCGCTGTGGTACAGCGGCATGGGTTTGAAGCTACAGGTTGTTACCAGCAAGCTCGATCAAATCGTCAAGGGTGTGGTCCGCTTCGATGTCAAGGGCGCGGTGCACAACGCCCGCGTCAGCGATGAGCGGACGCGCATTGCGATTAATGGCGAATCCAGCGAAGCCGAAGATCTTAAGGCGGGGATGACTTGCGAGATCACTTACGCCGGTAACAATCAAGATGTCACGCGACTGGAGTGCAAAGAGTGAGATTGCATATTGGTCGCCATTCACTGGCCGGAGTGATCTAGGTCATGGCTACGATCGTGCAAAGCAGGGCATTCTCGTCCGTGCGTCACCGGCTGAGCCTACATAACCTGTGGAACTGGTTGGT
>CANJIM010000007.1 GCA_947474495.1 Rhodospirillaceae bacterium | reverse complement strand
GGCAGCACAAGCACCCAGAGTTCGAGCAGGCCATTCAGGAGGGCCGCCACCATGCCTTGCTGTGGTGGGAGGAGCGCGCACTCGCAATGGCCAATGGCGAGGCCGGCAGCGCCCAGATCGTGTCGCTCGGGCTACGCAACCGCAGCCGTGCAGCCAGCGGCTGGGAAGATCGCCAAGGGCGCGAGCTTACAGGCCCCGCCGGTGGCCCGGTTCAGATCGAGACGACAACCATCGACGCAGCATCGCTCACGCCAGATCAGCGCGATGCGCTGAGGGTGGCGTTGGTGGGGATCGCGATGCAGGATTGAGCGCCTCTCCGGTTTACCGGGAGAAGCTGAAGGTGCTGGCTTGGGCGCTATGGCCACCGGCTTTTGCCGCTTTGGGCTTTGGGGCGGTCGGCTGCGAAAGCTGAAAATAATCTCTAAACTGCTGCCAAGCAGTCCCACCCCAGCTCACGCCGCGTCACTCTGACGCCTGCTCAGTGTGGGGACTATTGTGGGGGATGGATAAACGTAGATTAATATTATCTATGTTTATCAATTAGTTATGTCGATTTAATGGCGTCCCCAAGGGGATTCGAACCCCTGTATCCACCGTGAAAGGGTGGTGTCCTAGGCCTCTAGACGATGGGGACGAGGCTGCATGGCGGCTGGATATGACAAGCGGACCGCCTCCAGGAAGGTGCGTCTGATTACGGGGAAATGGCCGCCAAATCAAGGCCCGATTGGCCGGGAATCGGCCTTTCGTCATAAAGCCTTACGGCTGTTGGCTTCCCGGCTCCCGGAAAGTCGTGGATAGCCGGAACAAGTCCGGCCATGACAGCAGGCTAAGCCCCTTCCCGTCCCCAAACGAAAACGGCGGCCCGTTCGGAGCCGCCGCTTCGCTGTCGGGCTTAAGCCCAGCCTTATTTCATCGCCTCGATGGCCTTCTGCACGCTCTCCGGCGAGGCGGCCAGGGTGGCGGCGACGATCTGCGCGGTTTCTTCCCAGCCGCGGAAATCGGTCTCGATGTCCTGCTTCTCGGCTTCGGCGATGAAGGTCGGGTCCTTCACCATCTTCAAGAGGGCCTCGCGCAGCGCGGCGACGCGATCCGCCGGCACGCCCGGCGTGGTGTTCACGGGGCGGCCGAGGTTGGTCGGCGAGGCGATCAGGTTGAGAATCTGCTTATCCTCTACCGACTCGGCCAACTCGGTCCACAGCGGCACGTCTTTCAGGTCCGGGTCGCGCGTGAAGCCGATCTGGATGACGAAGTTGAGCTTCTTCTCCTTCAGCCATTCCGGCTTACCTTCTTCATAAGCCGACAACGCGCCGGTGCGGCCCTGCACTTCGCCGCGATCGATGGCGAGCAGCACTTCCGGCACCGTCTTGTAGCCCTTGATGATCTTGAACTTGGTGCCGAGCACATGGTTCATCGCCGCCGTGTAGCGGTAAGAGCTGGAGCCTTCGCCCGTCGCGCCGATGATGATCTCGGTCTTGCGCGCGTCGGCCAGTGTCTTGACCGGCGCCTCATGCCAGATGGCCAGCGCCGGATTGCCCTTCTCGGCGAAGCGGCCGAGCCAGATATATTTGTTGGCGTCGTAGCGCGCGGCTTGCGGCGTCAGCAGTTGATTCGACGTCACGTTCTGATTGAGCGCGGCGATCACCGTGCCGTCCTTCGGCGCGATCGTATAGACATGGTTGGCTGCCAGCATGTGGCCGCCGCCCGGCATGTTCTGCACCACCATGCTGGGATTGCCCGGCACGAACTTCGGCAAGTGACGCGCCAATGCGCGGGCCATCACGTCATAGCCGCCACCCGAGCCGGTGCTGACGATAATCGACACCGTCTTGCCCTTGTAGAAATCGGCGACGCTTTGCTGCGCCTGGGCCGCGCCGGCGAAGGCCCCGACAATGGCGAGACTGGCGGCGGACAGAATCGTGGCGCGAAACAGCTGTTTGGTGGTCATCGGTCGCTCCCTGTTAATAACGCGCCCGTCATAGGGGCGCGGTGGCTTGTTTTGTGCGGTTCAAAGCCAGCGCAAACGCGCCAGCCTTCCCAGTCCGCTTGAGGCACTTGATAGTGTTTTTTGGCTTAGTCGTCCACCGCAGCAGCGTCGTCGATCTGCAATTCGGCGGACCATTTGCCCATCCATTCGCTGGCGCGCAGACGGCCAGCGAGCGCGACAGTGCGGCCGCCCGCCGCGAGCAAGGCGCGGCCAAGCTCTTGATCGGCGACGCGAAAAGCCATCGCTTTAAGCTGTCCACCGCCGCCCGCCTTCGCCCCCGCCCCGAGCAAGTCGCCCGAGACATACATACGGACATGGCTGGTGCCGACGATATCGACCTTGGCGAGCTTCACCGCCGGCAGCCAGAAGCGCGGCTCCGGATTGCCGGCGCCGAAGGGGCCAAGCGCCTGGATCGATTGCGCCAATTCCACCGTGCAGGCCTTCGGCAGCAGGGCGCCATCAACTGAAAGGTTCGGCTCAAGCTGGGCGATGGCGAGATCGCGCGCGATGCGCGTCTCCAAGAATTCCTGCAGCGCCGGAATGTTCTCTTCGGCGACCGTGAAGCCCGCCGCCATGGCATGGCCGCCGCCGTTGATCAGCAAGCCGGCCTGATGGGCGGCAATCACGGCGGCACCGAGATCGAGGCCGCGCACCGAACGCGCGGAGGCCTTGGCGATACCGTTTTCCAGCGACAACACGCAGGCCGGCAGATCGAAACGCTCTTTCAGGCGCGAGGCGACGATGCCGATAACGCCGGGATGCCAGTTGCGCCCAATGGCGAAGACGACCGACGTGGGTTTCGCCGCCGTCGCCTGGGCCACCGCCTCCTCCGTCACCTGCGCTTCGATAGCGCGGCGTTCGCTGTTGAGCGCGTCGAGCTTCTGTGCCAGATCGCGCGCTTCGGCGGCATCGTCGGTCGACAGTAGCCGCACGCCGAGACCGGGATCGCCGACGCGGCCGCCGGCATTGACGCGCGGGCCGAGGAAGAAGCCGCAATGCCAGGCCTCGGGCTTGGCGTCGAGCTTGGCGATGTCGGCCAGTGCGGCGATGCCCGGATTGCGGCGCCGCGCCATCACCTTGAGGCCCTGCGCCACAAGCGCGCGGTTGACGCCGGTGAGCTGCGCCACGTCGCACACGGTGCCGAGCGCGACGAGATCGAGCCATTGCAGCAAATCGGGCTCGGGGAGATTCTTGAGTTTGTACCAGCCGCGCTGGCGCAGATCGCGATGGATGGCGACGACCAGCAGATAGGCGACGCCGACAGCGGCCATCTGGCCATGTTCGCTCGTCTCGTCCAAACGGTTCGGATTGACGATAGCATGGGCGAAGGGAAGCTTCGGCTCGGCCTGATGGTGATCGATGACGATGACGTCGAGCGGGCTGTTGCCCTTGCGATATTCCTCGTTGTATTCGCGCACGCGCTCGAACGGCTCATGGGCCGAAATGCCGCAGTCCACCGTGATGACCACTTGCGCGCCTTGGTCGCCGAGGCCGAGCAGCGCCGGGCCGTTGGGGCCGTAGCCTTCGAGCAGGCGGTCGGGGATGTAGATCAACGGCTCCTGGCCGCAGGCGCGCAGATAGCGGCGCAGCAAGGCCGACGAGGTCGCGCCGTCGACGTCGTAATCGCCGAAAATCGCGATGGTCTCACCGGTGCGGATGGCGCGGCTGATGCGCTCGACCGCCTTGTTCATATCCACCAAGTGCGACGGATCAGGCAGTTGTTCGCGCAAGGTGGGCGCCAGATAGAGCGCCGCCTCGTCCGGGCCGATGCCGCGCGCGGCGAGCAGGCGGCCGATGATCTCGGGACAGCCGAGCCTTTGGCTCAGCGCCAGGCCGAGGCGTTCATCGGCCAAGCGCTGCTTCCAACGCTTGCCGGTGAACGAACGCGCGACGACAGTCTCGCCTTCAGAAGCGAGAGGTGCGGAAGCTGTGATGGCTCCCGCGACCGCCATTACGGCTTGTCCGGACGGAAGTCGAGCTTCGTCGTGAAGTTGTGATGCGTCTCGACCTTGCGCACCGTGCCGCTCTTCGAGCGCATGACGATCGAGTGCGTCGTCGCGCCGCCGGGGAAGCGGCGGACGCCGCGCAGCATGGTGCCGTCGGTGACGCCGGTCGCGGCGAACATGACGTTGCCCGAAGCGAGGTCTTCGGTGGCGTATTTGCGGTTGAGGTCCTTAACGCCCCACTTGGCGGCGCGGGCCTTCTCGTCATCGTTGCGGAACAGCAGGCGGCCCTGCATGAAGCCGCCGATGCAGCGCAGCGCGGCAGCGGCCAGCACGCCTTCGGGCGCTCCGCCCGAACCGATATACATATCGATGCCCGAGTCGGGCTCGGAGGTGGCGATGACGCCCGACACATCGCCGTCGGAGATCAGCATGATGCGGGCGCCGGCGCCGCGCACGGTGGCGATCAGATCGGCATGGCGCGGACGGTCGAGAATGCAGACGACCAGCTCGGCGATCTCGGTCTTCTTGGCCTTGGCCAGCGCCTTGAGGTTTTCCAACGGCGTCGCGTCGATATCGATCAGGCCCATCGGAAAGCCGCCGCCGATGGCGATCTTGTCCATATAGACGTCCGGCGCGTTGAGGAAGCCGCCGTGCTCGGCCATCGCCATGACGGCGAGCGAGTTGTTGCCGCCCTTGGCGGTGATGGTGGTGCCTTCGAGCGGATCGAGCGCGATATCGATCTTCGGTCCGCCGAGGCCGACCTTTTCGCCGATATAAAGCATCGGCGCTTCATCGCGTTCGCCTTCACCGATCACCACGGTGCCCTCGATCGAGAGGCTGTTGAGCGCGGTGCGCATGGCGTCCACCGCGGCCTGATCGGCCGCCTTCTCGTCGCCACGGCCCATCAAGCGCGAGGCCGACAGCGCGGCCGCTTCGGTCACGCGCACGGCTTCCAGCGCCAAATTGCGATCCATCATTTCAGACATTCGGTCGTCTCCGGTTTTTTATCGTTTGTAAGAGCAGTGAAAACCCGGCGCTAACATTCAGCGCGCCGTTACGGTTCCTCGATGCGGATCATGCAGGGCGGTTCGGCCACGGTATCCAGAGCGGCGATTTTTGCAAGCGCACGCGCCATGTTTTCTTCGCGCGTTTCGTGTGTCACCAGCACGATGGGAACCGTTTCGCCCGGCGAGCGGCCCCGTTGCAGCATGGACTCCAGCGACACTTCGTTGTCACGCAAGATCGCCGTGACATCGGCGATCACGCCCGGCTTATCGACCACGGTCAGGCGGATGTAATAAGCCCCGACATGGCTCGCCATCGGCGAGGCCGGCAGGTCGGCCAGTTGAGCGGCGGGCACGGCGAAGGTCGGCACCTTGGCGCCGCGCGCGATGTCGACCAGATCGGCGACGATGGCCGAGGCGGTCGGGCCGGCGCCGGCCCCCCTGCCCTCGAACACGTTGGTCTCGGCGAAATCGGTTTCGGCGACGACGGCGTTGAACACGCCCTCGACATGGGCGATCGGCGTGCCGACCGGCACCAGGCAGGGATGGACACGCTGCTCGACGCCGCTGGACGTGCGGCGCGCCAAGCCGAGCAATTTGATGCGGTAGCCGAGTTCGTCGGCGAAGCGGATATCGAGCGCCGAAACCTGGCGAATGCCCTCGACATGGACGCCGGCAAAGTTCGTGCGGCAGCCGAAAGCCACCGCCGTCAGCACGGCGAGCTTGTGCGCCGTGTCGATGCCGTCGATATCGAAGCTCGGATCGGCTTCGGCGTAGCCGAGCTTCTGCGCTTCCGACAGCACGTCGGCGAAGTCGCGGCCGGTGGTGCGCATCGTCGTCAGGATGTAATTGCAGGTGCCGTTGAGAATGCCGTAGACGCGCTTGACGCTGTTGGCGGCAAGACCTTCGCGCAAGGCTTTGATGATCGGGATGCCGCCGGCGACCGCCGCTTCGTAGGCGAGCGTGACGCCCTTGGCCTCGGCCGCCTCGGCAAGCGCCGCGCCATGCAGCGCCAGCATCGCCTTATTGGCGGTCACCACGCTCTTGCCGCTGGCGATCGCCGCCTCGCAGGCCTGCTTGGCTGGTCCGTCGGAGCCGCCGATCACCTCGACGAACACGTCGATGCCCGGCGCTTTTGCCATGGCGACAGGATCGTCGAACCACTGCACGGCTTTGAGATCGAGGCCGCGGTCGCGGCCCTTATCGCGCGCCGACACGGCGACGACCTGAATCGGCCGGCCGCAGCGCGCTTCCAAGAGCTTGCCTTGGGCGGCGAGAAGTTTAAGCGTTCCCGCGCCGACGGTGCCCAGACCGGCGACGGCGATGCGCAAAGGCGCGGGCATCAGGAAACCGCTCGCAGCTTCGGATCGGCGTCCAGAATCGTGTCGGCGGAGCGCAGGAAGGTTTTGATGTTCTTCGCCGCCTGGCGGATGCGGTGCTTGTTCTCGACCAGGGCGATGCGCACATGGCTGTCGCCATATTCGCCGAAGCCGATGCCCGGCGCGACGGCGACGCCGGCATGCTTGAGCAGCAGCTTGGAGAACTCCAGCGAGCCGAGATGGGCGAACGGCTTGGGGATCGGCGCCCAGGCGAACATCGTCGCTTCCGGCGACGGCACGTCCCAGCCGGCGCCCTTGAGGCTTTCGATCATCACGTCGCGGCGTTCGCGATAGAGCGTGCGGACCGCTTCGACGCAATCCTGCGGGCCGTTGAGCGCGGCGGCGGCGGCAACCTGGATCGGCGTGAAGGCGCCGTAATCGAGGTACGACTTGATATGCGCCAGGGCGGCGACCAGCGTCTTGTTGCCGGTGGCAAAGCCGATGCGCCAGCCGGGCATCGAATAGGTCTTGCTCATCGAGGTGAACTCGATCGCGATGTCCTTGGCGCCAGGAATCTCCAGGATCGACGGCGGCTGGCGGTTGCCAAAGTAAATCTCGGCATAGGCCAGGTCGGAGATCACATAGATCTCATGCTTGCGGCAGAACTCGACGATCGGGCGGTAGAAGTCGAGATCGACCACCATGGCCGTCGGGTTGGCCGGGAAATTCAGCACGACGCAGATCGGCTTGGGCACCGAATGCTTCACCGCACGCTGCAAGCCCTCGAAGAAGTCGTAGCCTTCGCCGATCGGGATATGGCGCACATTGGCGCCGGTGATGATGAAGCCGTACGGGTGGATTGGATAGCTCGGGTTCGGCACCAGCACCACGTCGCCGGGCGCGACGATGGCATTGGCGAGGTTGGCCAAGCCTTCCTTCGAACCGATGGTGACGATCGTCTCCGTATTCGGATCGACATCGACGTTGAAGCGGCGCTTGTAATAGTTGGCGTTCGCCTTGCGCAGGCCGGGAATGCCGCGCGACGCCGAATAGCGGTGGGCGCGCGGATCCTTCGCCGCCTCGCACAGCTTGTCGATGATGTGCTGCGGAGTCGGCTGGTCGGGATTTCCCATGCCGAAATCGATAATGTCCTCGCCGGCAGCTCGGGCCTTGGCCTTCATCGCGTTGACTTCGGCGAAGACGTAGGGCGGGAGCCGTTTGATCCGGTAAAATTCTTCTTCCATGGCGAGGGCGGGTCGATCCGTGTTGGGGCGGCGCTACGGGCGGGCGTCTAGGTGTTTATAAACCGCCCCTAATACCTATCCTAGTGGGCGGGCCCGCAGAAAACCGCAATATTTATACCCGCCCCTTGTAGAAAAGGACAGTGGCGGGAATTGGGCCGCGGCGAGTTCTTTTCGCGGTAAGCGCTTAATAATCCAGACTGACTTCGACCCGACGGGCCAAGGCGGCATCCCCGGCCCCGGCATTCCCGCTGCTGATGACCATGTGGTTCATCGGCACGCCGAGCCGGTTCAGCTCCTGAGCGACGGTCTCGGCACGCTGGCCGGCGATGCGGAAATTGGCGATCTGGGCACTGGCGGAGGCCGCCTGACCCGAGGCGAAACCGACGATGCGCAAGCTACCGCCGTTCTCCTTGTAGCCGTCGGCGAGGATCCGCAGCGCCCGCTTGCCGTCGGCGTCGATCGCCGCCGAGCCATTGGCGAAGAACACGGTGCCCGACTGGGTCATGCCGAGCGGAAAGGTCGCCGAACGCGGCGTGGTCGGCACCGGCACCGGGGTCTCGCGCGCCGTCACCGGCACCGCGGGTTGAACGGCCGCCATTTGTTGTGGGACCGGCTGCGTCAGCGTCGCCGGCAAAGCCTGAACGGGGGCCGGCTGGGAAACGCGCGGCGCCGCCGCCAGCGCCTCGACGGCCGGAGCCGGCGGAACCGGCACAGGCGAGACTGGCGGCGCGGCGGCCGCCGCCGGGCTGTCGCTACGGGCCGGCTCGCTTTCCGCGTAACGGGCATTTGCGCGGTCTGCCGCCAGGCCCTGAACCACCTTCCCGCGCTCGGCAGGCGGGGTAATGATAGGACGGTTGGGCACCGTCGCGAGGTTGGGATAAGGCTGATTGGTGCCGGGCAAGGGCGTGGTGGCACGGGCGGTCTTCTCGGTGGCGCGATCCTGCTGCGCCGCGTCGCTCTCAAACCAGCCCGACACGCCCTGGTACCATTCGACCGGATTGACCGCGTCCGGCACCGCCGAACAAGCCGCTAGGCCGCCCACGGCCAGGCAGCTAAAAGCCACGGCGCGGCAAAAAATGCTGCAACTGCGAAGGAGAGTTTGCCGCTGTGGCGACGGGCGTGTCATGATCCTCTCGCACTCCTGCTGTATGAACGAGGTTAGCCCTCGTTTCCCGCGCGAGGAAAGGATTTTAAGTCCTTAGTTTTACGCGCAAAATATCGACAGGGTTGTAGAGTAATTCCCGCGGGGCGTAAAGCGCGCCGCAGACCGAAAGGGTCCGAAATGAGCGATCAAACCACGGCAGGCAAAGCCAGCGGCGACAAAGGGACGGCCGATAAGGCCGCCACGGCGGGCCCCAACCCGGTGATGCCCGACCCTGCCCAGGTCGCGGCGGCGATGAGCGATCTCGCCGCCAAGAGCCAGAAGCTGATGCAGGACTTCTTTGCCCGCCAGCAGGCCGAGGGCGCGACCGCCCAGCCGCTCGATCCCTTGAACATCGGCCAGGCCTTCTTCGACCTCACCGCCCGCATGATGGCCGACCCGGCCAAGATGTGGGAAGCGCAGGCCACCCTGTGGAAAGGCTATCAGGATCTCTGGCTCGCCACCTGGCAGCGCGCCGCCGGCCAGGCGCCCGCCGCCGCCACGATCGTCCCCGATAAGGGCGACCGCCGCTTCAAGGACGCCGAATGGGATGAAAACGTCGTCTTCGACTACATCAAGCAGTCTTACCTGCTGACCGCCCGCTGGCTGCGCGGCGTCGTCGAGGAGGCCAACGAAGGCGTCGATGCCGAGACCGCCAAGAAGGTCGATTTCTACACCCGCCAGTTCATCGACGCCGTCTCGCCCAGCAACTTCGCCATGACCAACCCGCAGGTGATTCGCGCCACGGCGGAAAGCGGCGGCCAGAATCTGCTCAAGGGCCTGTCGAACATGCTCGACGATCTGGATCGCGGCAACGGCAAGCTCGCCATCCGCATGACCGACCCCAACGCCTTCAAGGTCGGCGAGAATCTCGCCGCCTCGCCGGGCAAGGTCGTGTTCCAGAATGACCTGATGCAGTTGATCCAATACACGCCAACGACCGAGACGGTCGCCGAGCGCCCGTTGCTGATCATCCCGCCCTGGATCAACAAGTTCTACATCCTCGATATGCAGCCGAAGAACTCGTTCATCAAATGGGCGGTCGACCAAGGCCAGACCGTGTTCGTCATTTCCTGGGTCAACCCGGACGAACGTCACGCCCAGAAGACCTTCGAGAGCTACATGGTCGAAGGCCCGCTCGCCGCCATCGCCGCCGTGACCGAGGCGACCGGCGTGAAAGACGTCAACGTCGTCGGCTATTGCATCGGCGGCACCCTACTCGCCGCCCTACTCTCGGCCATGGCCGCGCAGAAGGACAGCCGCGTCGCCAGCGCCACCTTCCTCACCACCATGACCGACTTCAAGGAGGCCGGTGAGCTGTCGGTCTTCATCGACGAAGCGCAGATCACCGCGCTCGAAGAGAAGATGTCGAAGCACGGCTACCTGGAGGGCGCCGACATGGCGACGACCTTCAACATGCTGCGCGCCAACGACCTGATCTGGTCCTTCGTGGTGAACAACTATCTGCTCGGCAAGGATTCGCTGCCGTTCGACTTGCTTTATTGGAACAGCGATTCGACGCGTATGCCGGCGTTAATGCACAGCTACTACTTGCGCAACATGTACCAGAAGAACCTGCTGGTGCAGCCGGGCGCCCTCACCCTGCTCGGCCAGCCGATCGATCTGACGCGAATGAAGACGCCGGTCTATATGCTGTCGACGCGCGAGGACCATATCGCGCCATGGAAATCGACCTACGCCGCGACGCAGCTTTACAAAGGCCCGATCCGCTTCGTGCTGAGCGCCAGCGGCCATATCGCCGGCGTCGTCAATCCGCCGGCCGCCAACAAATACAACTTCTGGACCAACGACAAATTGCCCGCCGCGCCCGACGAATGGCTCGCCGGCGCCAAGGAGCAGCCCGGCTCCTGGTGGAGCGATTGGATCAAATGGCTCGGCCAATATGGCGGCGAGAAAGTGCCGGCGCGCGTGCCTGGTAAGGTCGGCAAGCTCAAGGCGATCGAAGACGCGCCAGGCAGCTATGTGAAGGCGAAGTAAGCCATCATCACATGAATCAAAAGGGCGCGGGGTTTTGCCGCGCCCTTTTCGTTTTGGCCTAACGCCAGCTTATTTTTGCCGGGCGTATAGATTTGATCGAACATGCCGCCGTCGCCGAAGTGTTTCTTCTGCGCATCGCGCCAGCCGCCGAAGTCGGCGATGGTCACGAGATCGACTTTGGTGAACTTGTCGGCATACTTCGCGGCAACCTCCTGATCGCGCGGGCGATAGAAGTTCTTGGCGATGATGTCCTGGCCCTCCTTAGTGTAGAGGAATTTCAGGTAGGCCTCGGCGATCTCGCGGGTCTTTTTCTTCTCGACGTTCTTGTCGACCACGGCGACCGACGGCTCAGCGAGAATGCTCAAGCTCGGCACGACGATGTCGAACTTACCGGAGCCCTCTTCGAGCTGCGCCAGGTAAGCTTCGTTCTCCCAGGCGAGCAAGACGTCGCCCTGGGCGCGCTGGGTGAAGGTGGTCGTTGAGGCGCGGGCGCCCGAATCGAGCACCAGCACGTGCTTGAACAGGTCACCGACAAACTTCTTCGCCGCCTCTTCGCTGCCGCCGTTCTTCTTCTGGGCGTAGGCCCAAGCGGCGAGATAATTCCAGCGCGCGCCACCCGAGGTCTTCGGATTGGGCGTGATGACGCCGACGCCCGGCTTCACCAGATCGTCCCAATCCTTGATACCCTTGGGATTGCCGGCACGCACCAGGAATACGATGGTCGAGGTATAGGGCGCGCTGTTGTCCGGCAAACGCTTCACCCAATCCTTATCGATCAGGCCGCGGTCCGCGACGGCATCGACGTCCGATTCGAGGGCCAGCGTCACCACGTCGGCCGGCAGACCTTCGACGACCGAACGCGCCTGGCTGCCGGAGCCGCCGTGCGATTGATTGATCCTGATCTTCTGGCCTGTCTTAGCTGCCCAGTCGGCGATGAAGGCCTTGTTGATCTGCTGGTAGAGCTCGCGGGTCGGATCGTAGGAGACATTGAGCAGCTGGGTCTGCGCGAGAAGCGGCGAAGCATGGGACGACAGCAGCAAGGCGAACGCAAAACCAATGGATGTTTTGACAAGTCCGGACGTTCGGAAGCGCGACATGAAATCGAAAAGGTAACGAGACATGGGGATCCTCCAGGCAGACATGTGCAAGCTGCTAGAGAGCGAATGCGTCAGGCGGCGACCGTGTCATTGGTCTGGGCATCGATCAGGATAAAGGCGCCCGTCGCGCGGTTCTCCGCATAATCGTCGTAAGGAACCGGCGACTGCAGCATAACACGAACGCGCGCGATGTCGTTGCGGTTCAATTTCTGCGGCGCATCGATATGTTCCTGCGAAACGACATCGAGACGATAGATCAGTTCCCCGACTCGCGCCGACACGGTGCGCGGCCCTAGACGGACGAGATAGCGACCGCGCGGATCGAACGACTCGTCCGCGAACCAGCAGAGCCTCGCCTCGAAGCGGTCGGCGACGCGCGGGCGGCTCGCCTGATGCAGCAAGAGATCGCCGCCCGTGATATCGACATCGTCGGCGACCTCGAAGATTATACAGATTAATAGTGTGCTTACTGGTCAAAAAGAACGCCCGATCCTTCTCGGGCCGAGCGTTTTGCCTTAACCCCTCAGATACTCGCCGGCCAGCTTCACATAATGGTCGGCCGAGAGCTTGAAGGCCTTCAGGTCGTCCTCGCTGAGCATCCGCATCAGCTTGGCCGGGCTGCCGGCCCATAGCTCGCCAGATTTGACCCGCTTGCCCGGCGTCACCAGCGCGCCGGCGGCGACCATGGCGCCGTCCTCGACCACCGCCCCGTCCATCACCGTCGCACCCATGCCGACGAAGCTGACGTCGCCCAAGGTGCAGGCGTGCAGGATCGCCGCATGGCCGATCGTCACGTCGGAGCCGATATAGGTACCGAATCGCCCGCTGGTCACATGGACGATGGTGCCGTCCTGAATGTTGGTACGCGCGCCGACGCGGATCTCATGCACGTCACCGCGCATGACCACGCCGTACCAGATATTGCTCTCGTCGCCGATCACCACGTCGCCGATCAGCGCGGCATTTTCGGCGATGAAGACGTCCCTGCCGAGCTTGGGGACGATGCCCTTGTACGGTCGGATGATTCCACTCATGGGAACATCGCCTCCTGCTCGAGCGATAGAGCCTCCGGCAGGCCGGTCATGACGTTGAAATTCTGGATCGCCTGGCCCGACGCGCCCTTCACCAGATTGTCGATCACCGAGATGACGATGGCGCGGCCCGGCACACGATCGGGGAAGACGGCGATGCGGCAATGGTTCGAGCCGCGCACATGGCGCGTCGCCGGCGACTGGCCGGCCGGCATGACATTGACGAAGGGCTCGGCGTCGTAGCGTGCCTTGAGCGCGGCGCGCAGATCGTCGGCCGTCGCGCCCTTGGCGAGCTTGACGTAGATGCTGGATAGAATGCCGCGGCTCATCGGCATCAGATGCGCCGTGAAGTTGACGATGACCGGCTGGCCCGCCGCATTGGTCAGGCCCTGCTCGATCTCTGGCGCGTGCCGGTGGCCGCCGACGCCATAGGCATGAATGCCCTCGGTGACTTCCGAATAAAGATTGGCCTCTTTCGCTTCGCGGCCGGCGCCGGTGACGCCCGATTTGGCGTCGATGATGATGTCGCCGGTCTCGATCAGGCCTTTTTCCAGCAGCGGCACCAGCGGCAATTGCGCCGAGGTCGGATAGCAGCCCGGATTGGCGACGAGCCGGGCCTTGGCCACGCTCTCGCGCGCCAGCTCGGTAATACCGTACACGGCCTCTTGCTGCAGCTTGGGCGCCAGATGCTCGTGGCCGTACCACTTGGCGTAGGTCGCGACGTCATGCAGCCGGAAGTCGGCTGACAGATCGACGATCTTGAGATGAGTTGGCAAGGCCGCGACCACTTCCTGCGTCAAGCCGTGCGGCAAGGCGCAGAACGCCACGTCGATGCCGGAGAAATCCACGTCGCCGATCTTCACCATCTTCGGCACGTCGAGATGAGCCAAATGCGGGAACACGTCGCCGAGCGCCGCGCCGGCGCGCTTTTCCGCCGTCAACGCCTTGATCCGCGCGTTCGGGTGCCGCGCCAGCAGGCGCAGCAGTTCGGCGCCGGTGTAGCCGCTGGCGCCGAGGATGGCCGTGTTGATCGTGTTGGTCGTCATGTCCGTGCTCCTGTTCCATCCATATAAGCGCAGATGGCGCAAAGAAAAAGGGCGTCCCCGAAGGGACGCCCTGAAGTGTGAGAGCAGAATACCCGCAGGTAATTTAGCGTTTGGAGAACTGATGGCTACGACGCGCCTTGTGGCGGCCGTACTTCTTGCGCTCGACGACGCGCGGGTCTCGGGTCAGCAAGCCGGCGGCCTTCAGCGCCTTGCGCAGGGCCGGCTCGTAATAGGTGAGCGCCTTGGAGATGCCGTGGCGCACCGCGCCGGCCTGGCCGGACAGGCCACCGCCGACGGCCGTCGCGACGACGTCGTACTGTTCCTTGCGCGCCGTCACGTCGAATGGCTGATCGATGATCAGACGCAGCACGGGGCGGGCGAAATAGGTCGTCCAGTCGCGGCCGTTGATGGTGATCTTGCCCTTGCCGGGCTTAATCCACACACGGGCGATGGCGTTCTTGCGCTTGCCGGTCGCGTAGGCTCGGCCCTGCTTGTCGATCTTCGGCTCAGGCATCGCGGCCGGGGCCGCTTCGGTCACCGAACCGCCCTTGAGGTCGGCCAAGCTGCTGATGGTCTGCGTGTCGGCCATGCTTAGGCGCTCCTCTTGTTCTTCGGGTTCAACGCAGCGACGTCCAGGACTTCAGGAGCCTGAGCTTCGTGCGGATGGGCCGCGCCGGCGTAAATGCGCAGGTTGCGCATCAGCATGCGGCCGAGATTGTTGCGGGTGAGCATGCGCTCGACGGCCTTTTCGACCGCGCGCTCAGGATGCGCGCCGCCGAGGATCTGACCCATCGTGCGGCCCTTGATGCCGCCGGGATGGTTCGTGTGCCAGTAGAAGACCTTCTGATCCAGCTTGCGGCCGGTCACGACGACCTTGTCGGCATTGATGACGATGATGTTGTCGCCGGTGTCGACATGCGGCGTGAAAGTCGGGCGATGCTTGCCGCGCAGGCGCGTGGCGATGACCGTCGCGAGACGGCCCAGCACGAGACCTTCGGCATCGATCAGCACCCACTTCTTGACCACGTCGGCAGGACGGGCGGAAAAGGTCTTCATGATATCTACCTGGTAGGGCGTTGGGACGATCCCAACTGCGGAAAGTATTTAGGGACGTAATGCGCGAAACGGTCGCTGAACCAGCGCCCGCTCGGCGAAGAGCGCGGAATATGCCGCCCACCCCTCGCCGCGTCAAGGATTTCCGGGGGGTTTTTGATGGCGGTATTATAATACCGCTAGTTCCAGCAGTTCGATTGGCCGCCCGCCTAGGATCGGCGGTGATCCTATGATACCGAAAAGGCCCGCTGACCAGTCCCGGACCCCGATTATGGCCGATCCCCTCGCCAACAAAGGCTTCGACACCCGCGCCGTTCATGCCGGCGGCGGGCCGGATACGGCCACCGGGGCGCGGGCGGTGCCGATCTACCAGACGACCTCTTACGTCTTCGAATCGGCCGATCAGGCGGCAAAACTGTTCAATCTGGAAGAATTCGGCCAGATCTACTCTCGGATCACCAACCCGACGGTCGCCGCCCTCGAGACCCGCCTCGCCAGCCTGGAGGGCGGCGTCGGCGCCACCGCCGCCGCCTCCGGCCATGCCGCGCAATTCCTCGCCCTCCTCCCGCTGCTCAAAAACGGCGACAGCTTCCTGGCCTCCAAGGCGCTCTACGGCGGCTCGATCACCCAGTTCGGCCAGTCCTTTGCCCGCCTCGGCTGGAGCGCAATCTTCGTCGATCCGGCCGATCCGGAGAATTTCCGCCGCGCCCTGACGCCAACCTGCCGCGCCATCTTCATCGAAAGCCTGGCCAATCCCGGCGGCATCGTCACCGACATCGCGGCCATCGCCAAGGTGGCCCATGACGCCGGCATCCCGCTGGTCGTCGACAACACGCTGGCAACGCCTTACCTCTGCCGGCCCGGCGACTGGGGCGCCGATCTCGTCGTCCATTCGACGACCAAGTTTCTCGGCGGCCACGGCAATTCGATCGGCGGCGCGGTGATCGACACCGGCAAGTTCGACTGGTCGCGCATCGCCGCGCTGGGTGAGCCCTCGTCCGCCTATCACGACCTGAATTTTGCCAAGACCTTCGGCAAGCTCGCCTTCACGGTCTATGGCCATGCGGTGGGCTTGCGCGATTTCGGCGCGGCGCTGGCGCCGTTCAACGCCTTCCTGACGCTCACCGGCGTCGAGACCCTGGCACTGCGCATGGCGCGCCATTGCGAGAACGCCCTCGCTGTCGCGCAGCATTTGGAAAAACATCCGAAGGTCGCCTGGGTGTCCTACGCCGGCCTCGCCTCAAGCCCGCATCGCGCGCTGGCGCAGAAATATCTGCCCAAAGGCGCCAGCGGCGTCTTCACCTTCGGCCTGAAAGGCGGCTTTGATGCCGGTATCAAGCTGGTCGAAAGCTGTAAATTGTTCTCGCATCTCGCCAACATCGGCGACACGCGCAGCCTGATCATCCATCCGGCCTCGACGACCCACCGCCAATTGTCGGACGCGGACCGCGCCGCCGCCGGGGCTGGATCGGATGTCGTCCGTCTGTCGGTCGGCATCGAAACGCTCGCCGACATCATCGCCGATCTCGACCAGGCGCTGGCGCGGCTTTAATCGCCGGCATAGGCCTTGTGCAGGGCGGCGATGTCGATCTTCACCATCGTCATCATCGCCTGGAACACGCGCTGCGCTTTCGCCGGATCGGGGTCGGCCAGCATGCGCGGCAGGTCGCTCGGCGTGATCTGCCACGGCACATTATACTTGTCGTTGATCCAGCCGCACTGCTGCTCAGTTCCACCGTCCGTCAGGATACGGTTCCACAACCGATCGATCTCGTCCTGATCCTTGCAGTCGATCGAGAATGACACGCTGTTGTTGTATTCAAACCTCAGGCCGCCGTTGAGCGCCATGAAGCTCTGGCCGGCAAGCTGGAAATAAACGACCAGCACATCCCCTTGCTTGCCGCCGGGATAATCCGTCGGGCTTTTCTGCAGCTGGATGATGTGCGACTCGGGCAGCAGCGAAACGTAATAATTCGCCGCCGCTTCCGCCGCGTTTTCGAACCAGAGGCAAGGCGTGATCTTGTTCATGACGGTCTCCAATGAATGGCGATGGCCGCGCAGCCGTGATCACGAGTTCCCGCCACGAGTGCGAAAGCGCCTGCCGCCAAGCTTGACCGAATGGCACCGCCGAGGCAACCATTCGGCATGCCTCGCGTCGCCTTCACGCCCAATCTGCAACGCCATATCTCCTGCCCGCCGCAGGACGTGGGTGGCGCGACCGTGCGCGCGGCGCTCGACACCGTGTTCGCCGGCAATCCCCGATTGCGCTCCTACATCCTCGACGATCAGGACCGCCTGCGGCAGCATATTTACATCTTCATCAACAACGACCGCATCGCCGACCGCGAAGGGCTGAGCGACACCGTCGGGGCGCAAGACGAAATCTATGTCATGCAAGCGCTGACGGGCGGCTAAGGGAGACGCCGATGAGCGACCGCCTGCTGCTGGGCACCCGCAAGGGCCTGTTCGACCTGCGCCGCGACGGCGGCGCCTGGTCCATCGTCAACAAGGCCTTCGTCGGCGAGCCGGTCTCCATGCTGCTGCGCGATCCGCGCGACGGCGCGCTTTATGCCGCGCTGGCGCTCGGGCATTTCGGCGTCAAGCTGCACCGCTCCGACGACGACGGCGCCAGCTGGCCCGAACTGCCCGCGCCGGCGATGCCGAAGGCCGGCGACGCGGCGGACGACAAGAATGCCCCCAGTGTCTCGCTGATCTGGTCGCTTGAACCCGGCGGCGCGTCGCAGCCCGGGCTGCTGTGGGCCGGCACGATCCCGGGCGGGCTGTTTCGCTCCGACGACCGCGGCGAAAGCTGGACGCTCAACGAGCCGCTGTGGAACGTTCCGGGCCGCGACAAATGGTTCGGCGGCGGTTACGACCAGCCGGGCATCCACTCCATCTGCGTCGATCCGCGCAATGGCGACCGCATTCTCGCCGGCGTCTCCTGCGCCGGCACCTGGCTGACGGAGGACGGTGGCAAATCCTGGCGGCAAAGCGCCCATGGCATGATCGCCGAATTCATGCCGCCCGAGCAGCGCGGCAATCCCGACATTCAAGACCCGCACCGCATCGTGCAGTCCCCCGCCGCGCCCGACGTGCTGTGGACGCAGCATCACAACGGCATCTTCCGCTCCGAGAACGGCGGCACGCAATGGCACGAGATCACCGCGATCAAGCCGGCGAAGTTCGGCTTCGCCGTCGCGGTCCATCCGGCCGATGCGAACACCGCTTGGTTCGTTCCCGGCGTGAAGGACGAATGCCGCGTGCCGGTCGACGGTGCGCTGGTGGTGGCGCGGACGCGCGACGGCGGCAAGTCCTTCGAGGTTCTGCGCGAGGGCCTGCCGCAGCGCGACGCCTACGACCTGATCTACCGCCACGGCCTCGCCGTCGACGGGACCGGCAACCGTCTCGCCATGGGTTCGACGACGGGGCATCTCTGGGCGTCGGAGGATGGCGGCGACCGCTGGACGCTGATCGCCGGACATCTGCCGCCGATCGCCTGCGTCCGCTTCGCTTGAGGCCTACTGCGCCGGTCCAGCCGCCGTGATCGGTTGCGCATGACCTGTCGGGTCGGCTATCGCCGGCACGCTATCCTCGGCGCGATCCTTCGGCAGCATCAGGATGGCGATGGCGACGATAGCCGCCGCGCCGGCCAGCGTGATGTAGAGCCAGGAGAATTCGCCGGTGCGCTCATGCAGGTACGAGACGAGCTGTACGGCCACCGGGCCGACGCCGAGCGATAGCACGAACTTCGCGCCGAAGGCGGAACCGCGCCATTTCGACGGCGTGTAGCGCGCCATAAGCGCGTTCTCTGCCGGCAGCGAGCCGACGTTGCTCACCACCATCAGCATCATGGCGAGGAAGAACGGCAAGCCCGACAACGCCGAGGCGATGGCGATGGCCGGCACCTGCAGGCAATAGCTGAACAGATAGGCCGTGCGCAGCGAGAAGCGGTCGGTCAACCAGCCGGCGAAGATCTGCACGAAGCCGCCGACGACATAGATCGACGTGAACAGCACACCGACGCCGAAGGCGCCGCTGGCGAAGAAGTCAGGCATGCGCTCGCTGAGCGCCTTGGGCATGGCGATCTGCGTCGCTTGATAAATCAGCCCGGCGAGAAATACCGTGACCGACATGACGATGAAAGCGCGCACCACATCGCCGCGCGGCGGTTCTTTATGGGGCGCGCGGTCG
This sequence comes from Rhodospirillaceae bacterium, assembly GCA_947474495.1. GTDB lineage: Bacteria > Pseudomonadota > Alphaproteobacteria > SMXQ01 > SMXQ01 > CAMAVH01. The sequence continues at coordinate 38,066 of CANJIM010000007.1, read as the reverse complement.
CCTGGCTGTTCGATGACTTGCTTGCTGACGATGCCGCCGAGCAGCACGAGGCCGGTGGCGATGGAGACGAGCCCCGGCACCCAAAAGGCGGCGCGCCAATCGACGAGATCGATCAGGCCGCCGGCGGTGAAACCGGCGAGCGCGACACCGAAGCCGCCGAAGCTGCCCCAGATGCCGAGCGAGGTGCCGCGGTTGGCGGCGGTCTTGATCAGCCAGGCCATGCCTACCGGATGATAGATCGAGGCGAAGACGCCGAGCGCTCCGAGCGCGATCGCGAGCTGCAGCGGATTATTAGTCAGGCCGCAGGCGACAGCCGAGGCCCCGGAGCCGATGAAGAAGACGACCATCATCCAGCTATTGCTCCAGCGGTCGCCAAGCCAGCCGGCGAGCGGCGCGCAAACGCCGACCAGCAAAGCGCCGACGGTCCATAGGCTGATCAGGCTGCTGTAGCCGACATTCCACTCGCGCTCGAGCGACAGCACGATGGTGAGGTACAGCGCGACCAGCAGATGCATATAGCCATGGCCGAGCCAGGCGAACAGCTGGGACCAGGCGGCGGAACGGGAGGCGGTGCCGAGGGAGATGGGTGCGGATGACATGGATCGGTTATAGGCCGCGCGGATCAGCCGGACAATCTGCCTTCGCGAGGATCGCCATGCGAAAAACTCATGATTTGCGGGTTTCCGCCTTCACCCAATCGAGGTAGGGCGCGTTGCCGCCGTCGATTTTCCAAGCGACGACGCAGGGCAGATCGTAGCTATGCAGATCGCGCAGCCGCGCGGTGAGCGCTTGCAGCAGATCGGCCGTCGTTTTGAGGATAACCACGGCCTCGTCCTCCTCCTGCAGTTTGCCGTCCCAATGATAGATCGCCGTCATGCCGTCCAGCACGTTGGCGCAGGCTGCCAAGCGGTCTTCGACCAGGGTGCGCCCAAGCGTCAGCGCCTCGGCGCGCGACGCGGCCGTGACATAAACCATCATGAGGCCGGGATCGTCGTTCGATGGGGACATGTCAATCTCCTGGTAAGATTTGCGCGACAAACTGGCGCAAAGTTGCCCCGCCGCATGAATCGCTGGCCTGGGGCGCGACTCTAAAATAAACTGCAGCCGCCGTTAGCGCACGGCAAGGGGAGAGAACCATGAGCGAATCCGCCGAACGCAGCGACAGCCTGGCGCCGCATCATCGCCCGTCCCTGCCGCAACGCAACTGGCTGGTGCGCGGCCTCGATCAGCCCGGCGGCAAATTGCCGCTGTTCGATCGCGACGGCCAACGCATCGACAGCCAGACGGTGCGCAGCTGCCTCGCCGCCGGCTGGGCCGAGCCCTGGTTCAACAATCCCCTGAAGCCCGACTGGCTCGTCTGCAAACTCACCGACATGGGCCGCAAGGCGCTCGCCGACAACGACGCAGCCTAAGCCGCTCCCGGTATCCTCCTATCGATTGTTCGCCTCCGCCGCGCCCTGTAAAACGGGAGCGCGCGCCCCATAAAATAAAGCGGGGCACACTTGCGCCCGCAGGTCCTGGGGCAGCTTGCAAACTACATAATTATGCAGTGCTCCATGGCACCTCTGCCAAGAATGCTTTCAAGGACACCATGCGAATATTGATCATCATCGCTTCCCTGCTGCTCGCCATGGGTTGCGCTGAGTTTGCCGCCAATCTCCTTCAACTGGCTCCGGCCAATGTCCCCTATTGGCGTACCAATCCCCGCAGCGCCGTCATGCGCCATAGCATTCCGGAATTCGACGTCACCTATCGGACCAATCTTCAGGGTTTGCGGGAAGCAGGCGAGATCCAGCCGAAGTCCGACAAAATTCGCGTCGTCCATATCGGTGATTCCTACACGTTCGGCTGGGGAGTCGAAGAGAAAGATTCGGTGCCGTGCATTATCGAGGGAATGCTACGCCAGCGTTTCGGAAGCGATGTGGAGGTCGTCAATTTCGGCGTGCCTGGCACCAATCCCTTTAACTTCCTGAAATACGCTTCCCGCTATGTAAGACAATTGCAGCCAGATCTCGTGATCGTCTCGATCTACGAGGTACGTAATACCTTTCTTGGCGGCGACGTCGCTGCCAACGGCAACGTCGCCGCTTATCTCAAGGGCGCGGAGGGGTGGGCCGAGCGCCCCGACGATCCAGAAGCGAACTTTCGCAACAGCTTGTTTTACAATTCGTCCCTGGCGCGATTGGCGTATCGCGCCGTCCGTCGCATTGATTGGCAGTATTACAACGTCGATTGGCCTGGCCCCGCTCACACGATCCTAAATCCTGCAGCGCCCGACGATCTTTACATGGCCAGCGACGATGCGCTCCCTTCCGATTCCCTGCTCTCGACCATGCGAAATTGGACCTTACAGAATCCAGAGACCAGACCGCAGCGACTCGACGATTTGCAGGCGACCTTTAGTCTCGCCGCGATGATACGAGACGCCGTGCGTCCAGCCGATTACGTCACCCTGATTCTTCCGGTCGGGTGGCAGTTCGTCGATTACTCTGCAGAAGATCCATGCGGCCCCATAGCCATGGCGCCAAGCATGAATGAGGAGATCGCGCGGCTGTGCCAGGACAAGAGTTTGCAGTGCGTAAACGCCAGCGCGCGTATGCGAAGCTTTGCCAGGGGACGGGTTAGATCCGAGCTCTTCTTCAAGGACACGCATTTCACCCCTGAAACGAATGCGGTGTTTGCCGATGTCGCGTCAGAGGCCATCGCGCCGATGATAGAAGATCGAAAAAAGCGCCGCTAATCCTCGTATACTGTCGGATCGCATTTCTGAGAGACACCCCATGACAACCGACTCCCTCACCCAGCGCCTGCTCGATATCGAGCATCGGCTTGCCCATAGCGAACGCATGACAGAAGACCTGTCCGCTATCGTCGCCAAACAGGCGGCCGAGATCGCCATGCTCAACCAGAAAATCGCCGTGCTGACGCAGCGGTTGAAGGAAAGCGGCGGCTCATGGGAGCCGTCGCCGCGCGATAGCGAGCCCCCGCCTCATTATTGAGGCCGCATTATTGAGGCGCGCGTGAGCGACGATTTTCCCGATTACTTCGTCTATGTGCTGCGCAACGGCGCCGGCACGCTTTACACCGGCATCGCCAAGGACGTCGATGTGCGGCTGGACGCCCATAACGCCGGCAAGGGCGCGCGCTTCACGCGCGGACGCGGGCCGTGGAGTGTTGCCCATATCGAGGGGCCGCTGCCGCATGGCGACGCGCTGCGCCGCGAAGCGGCGCTCAAGCGCGACCGCGCCTTCAAGGCAAGCTTGAAAGCAGGCTCCTCGCTTGAGACATGAGAAGACCATATCTGCGGCAGCGATAAAGATGAGGTCGTCGCCACGCGCAGCGCTACGCGCGCCGTCAAACCGCGTTTGGCTGCGTCATCGATTCGGCAAGTTGTGAGGAAAATGGTCGGAGCGACAGGATTTGAACCTGCGACCCTCAGACCCCCAGTCTGATGCGCTACCAGGCTGCGCTACGCCCCGACCTTGTCCGCAGGCGGCATGGGAAACATAAGCCGTCGGCGGAGGGGGCGGAATGTACCCCGCCCACCCCTGAGTCGCAATGGCGGAAAGCGGCGAAATATCTTGGGAAAAACAGCGCAAAAAAGCGCGGATGGACGGCTATTTGCGCAGCAGCGCGCGCAGGCCGGTCAATTCGTCGAGCAACGCCTTGAGTGCCGCCTTGGTGTCGTCATCGAGGCTCGAGGCGCGCACGGCCTTCGCCGTGCTGGCGATCGAGGCGGGCTGCGCCGGCTTGGGCGCTTCGACGACGCGCGGCGCTTGCGGCGCCGCCGGATCGGCCGGCGCGCGGCCCGGCTTCAGGCCACCGTCGCGCAGAAGCTTCTGCACGCCCTTAATGGTGTAGCCGTCGCCGTAGAGCAGCGCGCGGATGGCGCGCAGCAGCTCAACGTCTTCCGGCCGGTAATAGCGACGGCCGCCGCCGCGCTTGAGCGGGCGGATCTGCGTGAACTTGGTTTCCCAGAAGCGCAGCACATGCTGCGGCACATCGAGATCGGTGGCGACCTCGCTGATCATGCGGAAGGCGCTGGCTGACTTCATGCCGCGCCGCGCCGACAGGCCGGCTGCGTCAGGCGCCTCGGCGAAGGCGCCGTCCGTCTGCTCCGCGGTATCGGCCATCTCACGCCTGCGTCGGCGGCGTGGCGCCCGCGGCGGCGTCCGGCGTCGAGACGGCGTCGGTGTTGATACGGTTCTTCAGGACGTGCGAGGCGCGGAACACCAGCACGCGGCGCGGCAGGATCGGCACTTCCTCGCCGGTCTTGGGATTGCGACCCACGCGGCGACCCTTCTGGCGGACCGAGAAGCTGCCGAATGACGAGATTTTCACCGGCTCGCCGCGAATCAGGGCGCCGCTGATTTCTTCCAGCACCGCCTCGACCAGATCGGCCGATTCGTTGCGGGAGAGGCCGACCTCTTGATAGACGGCCTCACTCAACTGGGATCGGGTAACCGTATTGCCGCTCATGTCACTTCCCCCAACACGCTGTATCCGCATCTGTCCTGTCCCTAACGTTACCGCCCGGGCAGAAATCCGTCAATAATCAAAGGGATGAGAGATTTACCTGAAGTCCCGCCCGAATCGCGCGGTCGAACCGGGATTCCGGCGGGGCGACGCGCTACCAGCGCACCGCGGCCGAAGCCCCGCTCGGCGCAGCCGAGTCAATCAAGACCCTGGGCCGTAGCGCCCCAAAAACTACCAGCGCACCGCGGCCGAAGCCCAGGTGAAGCCGCTGCCCATGGCTTCGAGCATGACGAGCTGGCCAGGCTTAATGCGGCCGTCGTTGGCCGCTTCGGCGAGCGCCAGCGGGATCGAGGCGGCCGAGGTATTGGCATGGCGGTCGACGGTGATGACGACCTTCTCGGTCGGCAGGCCGAGCTTCTTGGCCGTGGCGTCGAGAATGCGCAAGTTGGCCTGGTGCGGCACCAGCCAGTCAATATCGCCAGAGGTCAGCTTGTTGGCGACCAGCGCCTCTTCCAGCACCGCCGCCATGTTGACGACGGCATGGCGGAACACTTCCTTGCCCTGCATGCGGACCTTGCCGACCGTGCCGGTCGAGGACGGGCCGCCGTCGGCATAGAGCATGTCGTGCTGACGGCCATCGGAATGCAGATGGGTCGATAGGATGCCGCGATCCTGATTGGTGCCCTGCCCTTCGCTGGCCTTCAGCACCACGGCGCCGGCGCCGTCGCCGAACAGCACGCAGGTCGTGCGGTCTTCCCAATCGAGCAGGCGCGAGAAGGTCTCGGCGCCGATCACCAGCGCCGTCTTGGCCTGGCCGAGACGAATGGCGTTGTCGGCGATCGCCAAGCCGTAGATGAAGCCCGAGCAAACCGCCTGCACATCGAAGGCAACGGCTTTGTGCGCACCGAGCGCGGCCTGCACCTTGACGGCGGTTGCGGGAAAGGTGTTGTCGGGGCTGGCGGTGGCGAGAACGATCAGATCGATGCCCTCGCCCGTCACGCCGGCCTTGTCCAAAGCTTGACGCGCGGCGGCGATGGCGAGGCCGGAGGTCTTCTCGCCTTCGGCGGCGACATGGCGCTGGCGAATGCCGGTGCGCTCGACGATCCATTCGTCGGACGTGTCGACGCGCGTGGCCAGTTCAGCGTTGGTGACGATGCGGCTCGGCAGATAAGAGCCGCAACCGGCGATGTAGGACCGCGTGAGCATTTACGAAACCGTTGCCTCTTGCACCGTCGTCGGCACCGGCGGCACGACCGGTGTGAGCGCCTGCAATTCGTGAAGGATCTTGGCGTTGAAGCCACCGGATGCCATGTCGATGGCGACGCCGAGCGCGTTGGCGAAGCCGAAGGCGTCGGTGCTGCCATGGCTTTTCACGGCGATGCCGTTGAGGCCGAGGAACATGGCGCCATTGTAGCGGCGCGGATCGAGGCGCGAGCGCAGCTTGTTGAGCGCCGGACGCGCCAGCAGATAGCCGATCATCGAGAGAATCGAACTGCGGAACGCGGCGCGCAGGAAATTAGAATAGAGCCGCGCCAGCCCTTCGGCAGTCTTCAGCGCGACATTGCCGGTGAAGCCGTCGGTGACGACGACATCGACCGCGCCGGCCCAAATGTCGTCGCCTTCGACGAAGCCTTCGAACAGGATCGGCAGATTGCTGGCGCGAATGATCGCCGCGGCGTCGCGCAACACGTCATGGCCTTTGAGGTCTTCCTGGCCGACGTTGAGCAGTGCGATGCGCGGCTTGACCATGCCGAACACGGTGCGCGCGAAGACTTCGCCGAGAATGGCGAACTGCGCGAGGTTGTTGGCGTCGCAGGAAATGTTGGCGCCGAGATCGAGCATGACGCTCTCGCCGCGCTGCGTCGGCACGATCGAGGCGATGGCGGGACGGTCGATGCCCGGCAGAGTCTTCAAGACGACCTTGGCCATCGCCATCAGTGCGCCGGTGTTGCCGGCCGAGACGACGCCGGCGGCGTCGCCCGAGGCGACGGCGTCGATGGCAAGGCGCATGGAGGATTGGCGGGCGCTGCGCAGCGCGACCGAGGGCTTGTCGTGATCGGAGACCGCCGCGTCGGTGTGGCGGATCTCGCAGATTTCCGCGGCAATTTTGTAGCGCGCCAGCAAAGGCTCAAGCTTGGCGCGATCGCCGAACAACAGGAAGCGGGCATCGGGATGCCGCTTGTGGGCGATTTCAACGCCCTGCACCACCATGTCGGGGGCTTTCTCGCCCCCCATGGCGTCGATCGCGATCGTCAAGTGCTCGGCCAAAGCCTCGCCCCCGCGCGAATCGGATCGGCGGGCGATTTAGGCGCGGCTCTTGGGCGCGACGACCTCACGGCCGTCGTAATGGCCGCAAGACGGGCACACGTTGTGCGGACGCGCGAGTTCGCCGCAGTTCTTGCACTCGACATGCGCCGTGGTCTTCAGCGCGTGGTGCGAACGGCGCATGTTGGTGCGCGACTTGGAAGTTTTAGCTTTCGGAACAGCCATGATACGTCTCTTTTCAACCGCGTTTTTCGAGGAGCTGGACGGAGCCGGCCCCGGTGATCGTCAAATTCTGCTCTGCTGGTTCGGCGCCGTCGCCCTGAAGCCCTTTGGAGGGCCGGGCCGTCGCTGCCGGCGAAAAGGCAGCTTACATACTCAAAAAGGCTGAGTGAGGCAAGCGCCGCGCTTTATTTGCCGCCTTTTCTTACTAGCTTTGCGAGGGCCATGAAAGGCGAATTCTTCGGGGTGGAACCCACTGATTCCACAGGCGGAGGCGGTTCTTCGGTCAATTCGCCCGGCAATTGCGCGTCGGGGACCCGCGGATAGGGGTTTAGCGCCAGGGCCAGATGCTCGGCCGCCGCCTCCCCCACGTCGACCGCCTCGTCCACCAGCGGGTCGGGCGGATCGGCGGCCTCGGGGTCCAATTCCAGCTCTTTTTCGATCTTTGCCGCCGTCGCGTCGTCGGCGTAGTCGAGGGCGAAGGCCTCGCCGATCAGGTCGGCCACTGGCTCGAGGGTGACGACGCAGGGCTGCACGACCTTGGCGGCGATGCGGCCGCGCAGCAGGGCGCGCCGGCCGCCGTCGAGAGTCGTCAGGGTGCCTTCGGCCGTGAAACTTTCGATGGCGATGATGTCGAAGCGCTTGGCCAGGGCGGCACGCTCGGCGGCATTCGCCTCGATTTTGAAGGCCTGCACCGGCTCGACACCGCGATGCACCGGCAGTTTGCGGGAAAATTCCGGCGTCACATCGCTCGACATCGTTCGTCTCCTTATGCGGCCAGGGCCGGCGGCGGCGCGAACTGCAGCTTGCCGGCGGCCAGGGCCTCAATCGGTTGCGCGCTCAGAGCCGCATCGGCCTGGCGCAGATAGGCGGCCAGCGTGGCGACAGCGGCGGGCGGCGCGGCGACATCCTCGTAGACATTACGCGCCAGGGCTTCGTCCAAGCGCGCGCTGCCGGGCGCCAGCCCGTCTTCATAGGCGGCGACCCGGCCATAGAACGCCTTGGCCAGCTTCTTGATCCGCTTGCCGACCGCAAGATCGCCGGTGCCCAGCTCGCGCAGGTTGCGGTCCATATCGGCGAACATCAGATCGAACAGGTCCTGGGCGAGCCAGCTCGCCGCGCCGCCCGTCTTGAGACGGCGCATCACCAGGAAGGCATGCAGCGCGATCATCTCGAAGCGGCCTTGGACCGTGTCGGGCACGGCGCAAACCGTATAAAAGCCGGGCTGGCGCGCCTGGGCGACCAACGTGCCGTAAAGGGCCGCGGCGGGGTCGGCGCGAAAGCGGCGGAACAGGCGGCGAAAAATCATGATGGGCATAGGCCTTAAAGCATGGAACAAAGCGTGATTGACAGCCAGGCAAGGCCGGTGCGACTGTCCCGCCGAGGCGCGCAACATGGCGATTTTCATGCCCGCCGTCAACCGCTAGCGGCTTATGCGGTTTGTGAGGTTAAATGACCAAGTCCTTGAAGAACATTCTTCTTTCTACTGCTATGGCCACGCTCCTAGCGACGGCCGCCTGCGAAAGCGATATCTCCGCCCGCGGCAATATCCCCAAGCCGGAGAAGCTTGCCGAGATTCAGCTCGGCGCCAGCCGCGATCAGGTCCTCCAGGCGATCGGCTCGCCGAGCTCGGTCGGCACATTCGACAACAAGACCTGGTACTACGTCGGGCAGCTGACGGAAGACTACGCGTTTTACGCGACCAAGGTGATCGACCGCAAAGTGGTCGCCATCACTTTCGACGACAACGGCCGGGTCGCCGAGATCAAGAATCTCGGCAAGGACGACAGCCAGGACGTGCAGATGGTCTCGCGCACGACCCCCACCGTCGGGCGCGATCAGAACATCTGGAGCCAGCTGTTCAGCAACCTCGGCCGCTCGCCGGCCATGCCGGGTGCCACCAGCGGCAGCGGCAGCACCGGCAGCGACAGCGGGCTGTAAAAGCTCAGCAGACTTTAGAAGCTCAGGAGGCCTGTAAAGGCCCCGCTCCGCCGAAGCCGCTCACAGAAACAAAAAGGGCCGCGCGATCACTCGCGCGGCCCTTTTCGCTTTAGCAGGTCGGATCGTTACGCGGCGAGCGCGAGCAGCAGCAGCGCCACGATGTTGACGATCTTGATCATCGGGTTGATGGCCGGACCGGCGGTGTCCTTGTACGGATCGCCGACCGTGTCGCCGGTCACCGCGGCCTTATGGGCTTCCGAGCCCTTGCCGCCGAAGTGGCCGTCTTCGATGTACTTCTTGGCGTTGTCCCACGCGCCGCCGCCCGAGGTCATCGAGATGGCGAGGAACAGGCCGGTGACGATCACGCCGAGCAGCATCGCGCCGAGCGAGGTGAAGGCCGAGGCTTGGCCAGCGATCAGCTTGATCACGAAGTAGAGCGCGATCGGCGCCAGGATCGGCAGCAGCGACGGCACGATCATTTCGCGGATCGCCGCCTTGGTCAGCATGTCGACCGCCTTGCCGTATTCCGGCTTGCCGGTGCCTTCCATGATGCCCGGGATTTCCTTGAACTGACGGCGCACTTCGACGACGACCGCGCCGGCGGCGCGGCCGACGGCGCGCATGCCCATCGAGCCAAAGAGATAAGGCAGCATGCCGCCGAACAGCAGGCCGATCACCACGAACGGATCCTGCAGGCGGAACGTCACCTGCAAGTTCGGGAAGTAGTGGGTCAGGTCTTCCGTGTAAGCGGCGAACAACACGACGGCGGCCAGCGCGGCCGAGCCGATGGCGTAGCCCTTGGTCACCGCCTTGGTGGTGTTACCGACCGCGTCGAGCGCGTCGGTCACCTTGCGGACTTCCGGCGGCAGCTGCGCCATTTCGGCGATGCCGCCGGCGTTGTCCGTCACCGGGCCGTAAGCGTCGAGCGCCACGACCATACCGGCGAGCGCCAGCATGGCAGTCGCGGCGATGGCGACGCCGAACAGGCCGGCCACCAGGTAGGAGCCCAGGATGCCGCCGCAGATGACGATCGCCGGCAGCGCCGTCGATTCCATCGAGACCGCGAGGCCCTGGATGATGTTGGTGCCGTGGCCCGTCTCCGCCGCCTTGGCGACGCTGACGACCGGGCCGCGACCCGTGCCGGTGTAGTACTCGGTGATAAACACCAGCAAGCCGGTGACGATCAGGCCGATGAGCACGGCATAAACGAGGTGCAGACCGGTGAAGACCTTACCGGCGACGGTGAACTGGGTGCCGAAGCCGATCCAGTAATAGATCGCCGCCGCCACCAGGATGGCCGAGATCACGGCGCTGGCGACGAATCCCTTGTAGAGGGCGTTCATGATGTTGTTGGTCGAGCCGAGGCGCACGAAGAAGGTGCCGGCGATCGAGCCGACAATGCCAAGGCCGGCAATCACCAGCGGCAGCATCATCATGGTCGTCTGCGTCGCGCCGGTGAAGAAGATGGCGCCGAGCAGCATCGTCGCGACGATGGTGACCGCATAGGTTTCGAACAGGTCGGCGGCCATGCCGGCGCAGTCGCCGACATTGTCACCGACGTTGTCGGCGATGACGGCCGGATTGCGCGGATCATCTTCCGGGATGCCGGCTTCGACCTTGCCGACCAAGTCGGCGCCGACGTCAGCGCCCTTGGTGAAGATGCCGCCGCCGAGGCGGGCGAAGATGGAGATCAGCGAGGCGCCGAAGCTCAACGCGACGAGTGCTTCGAGGATGGTGCGGATTTCGAGGCCCATGCGCTGCAGCACGAAGTAGTAGCCGGTGACGCCGAGGAGCCCGAGACCGACGACCAGCATGCCGGTGATGGCGCCGGCTTTGAAGGCCAGGGCGAGCGCCGGCTTCATGCCGCTGCGCGCCGCTTCGGCGGTGCGGTGGTTGCTGCGCACCGAGATGTTCATGCCGATGTAGCCGGCGGCGCCCGAAAGCACGGCGCCGATGACGAAGCCGAGGGCGACCGTGGTGCCGAGCTGCCACAGCAGCAGGACGGCGATAACGATGCCGACGATGCCGATGGCGCGATATTGGCGGTTCAGGTAGGCGGCGGCGCCTTCCTGCACGGCGGCGGAAATTTCACGCATCCGGTCGTTGCCGGTCGGCGCAGCGAGCACGGAGCGGCTCGCGAAGATGCCGTACAGCACGGCGAGTACGCCGCAAGCAAGCACCACCCAATAAGCAGTCATGACTCTGATATCCCCTTGAGATTGATCCCTGGCAAACGCCGGGTTGCGGCGTTCGGGCCGGCAGGGCGGTTTTTTGTCTTAAGGCGCCGCGATACCGGTCATCGCCTGTCGAAACGGGCGAAACCTGTGCTTACCCGCTGCAAAAAGCCGGCGGAACATGACAGAACTGGCCCACTTGCGCAACTGGCAAGGCTTTGACGACCACCCTCCCCCACCTCCCGCGAAAAGCCAAAACAACTATTTGTTTCAGGCTCTTGTCCGCAACCGAAGCCACAGAACGGCGGCCAGGGCGGCGAGCACGAGGGGAGCCACCACCAGGTTCACGAAGATCCAACCCAGTTCGTGCTGAACCGCGCCGGAGGCAAGCGAGGCGAGCGCCACTGCGCTGAAAATGACGAACTCGTTGAGGCCCTGCACTTTGGCCTTTTCAGCCGCGTCATGCGTCGTCGTCAGCAAGGTGGTGGCGCCGATGAACATGAAGTTCCAGCCAACCCCCAGCAGCACCAGCGCCGCGATGTAATTGGGATAGTCGGTGCCGGCGAGATTGATACCGACGCAGGTCAGGACCAGCGCCGCGCCCGCCATGATGACGCTATGTATGCCGAATCGCGCGATGAGATGGCCGGTGAAGAAGCTCGGCGCGAACATGGCGAAAACATGCCACTGGATGACCGTCGCCGCATGATCGAACGGATGATTGTGGCCTACCATGGAGAGCGGCGTTGCCGTCATCACCAGGTTCATCGAGGCATAGCCGGCCACAGCGGCGAACATGGCGACGAGAAAGGCCGGACGGCGCAGGATAACCGCCCAAGGCGCACCGCTGGCGGCGCGGTCCGCCGTGGTCGGACGCGGAATGTCGATGCGCGACAGCAGCAATAGCGCCAGCAGATGCAGGCACGCCAATGCCGCAAAGCTCCCGGCATAAAGCTGGCTCGAAATGGCATCGACGCCGAACTTGGCGAGGTTGGGACCGATAAAGGCGGCGACGACGCCGCCCGCCATGACCATGGAAATTGCCTTGGCGCGGAAGGCCGGATCGGCGGTGTCGGCAGCGGCGAAGCGATAGAACACGGCAAAGCCGTTGACCACGCCGAACATCGCCCCGCCGATACAGAACAGGATAAAACTGCCCCACAACAGGGCGATAACGCTGAGGATGCCGCCGCAGATGCCGACCGTAGCGCCCAGCGCAAAGCCGGCGCGCCGGCCGAAGCGGCGCATCAACATCGATGCCGGGATCGTCGTCGCCATAGTGGCGATGAATTGCAGCGACAGCGGCAGCGTGGCGAGCAGCTGGTGCGGCGTGAGCGACGAGCCGGCCAGAGCCGTGACGGTGAGCACCAGCGACGTGCCGCTCATATAAAGCGCTTGGCAGAGCGCGAGCAACGCAACGTTGCGGCGCGCGCGGCGCCGCTTTTGCGAGTCGGTGTCAGGGAGGTCGGCGGCGGCGGAGGCGTTCATGCCCGGTGAGAATGCGCCGCCGGCCCGCTGCTGGCAACAGGGCCGGTGCGCCTAATTCAACGGCCGCTGCGAAATGCCGCTCACCAAGATGTTGTTGACCACGCCAGGGCCCAGCATCTTCTCGCTGACCCGCGCCAGGCGGATCTTCACCACCTGCTGATCGAACAATTGGCCGTCGGAGCGCTTGATGGCGAGCAGACCATAGAGATCGCGCAAGAAGGCGTCGTAAAGCTTGTAGCGCCCGGCGATCACCTTATCGCGGTTGTCATCGCCCTTGGTCTCGATAACGATGGCGATGTTCACCTGGTCAGTGACTTCGTTGTCGCGGATGACCGGGATGCTGAGCAAGGGTAGCGGCAGATGCTGGATCAATTCGCCGCCGAACATGGCGCGAAGCCGATCCTTGGCGGACTTGTCGTCGGCCTTCTCGGGGCCCTTTTCGGCTTTCGCAGCCCCCTCGTTGGCGCTGGCGGCCGAGACGAATCCGCCCGGCTCCGCGGCCCAGGGGGCCAGCTGAAACAGCACCAAACTCAACAGCAGGATGCGCGACTTCGCCATGCCGCCAGACTGCCGGCGGGCGGTAAAGATCGCGTTAAAACGGCTGTTTAGGCGGCGCCGAGGATCTTGCCGGCAGGCGGGGTCGACAGATGCAGTACTTCATAGGTCTGCACAGTGTCGGCATGGGCCTTTTTCTTGCCTGCCGCCTCGTCGCGCCACAAGCTGAAGCGGACCAGTTCCCAGCGGTCGGCGTCGAGCGCCACGGCATGGGAATGGAGGCCCGACTGGCCGCTCAGCTTGTTATGGGCGGCACGCTCGGTCTTGGCCAACTCGGACAAGCGGCCTTCCGGCGCGATGGCGTCGGATTCGCGCACCGCCAGGGTCGGTGTCAGGGTTGGGTCGAACACATCGTAGGACAGGATATTCCAGGTGCGCACCCGCGGCCGGCTGAAGGTGTCGCTGACGTTCTGGAACACGTCGCCGATCAAGAAATCACGGGCGGCGTCGTGATCGGCCCAAATGTAGAACGGGGCGTAGAGGCGGTCTTGCGGGCTGAACAGATAGGACTTGTGGGCGAGACCCGGCATGTTGTCGAACATCGAGTAGCGCTGCTGGACGCGCGTACGGATGTTCTGCGCGCCATAATCATCGGCGAGTCGAATCGTGTACTGCATGGCGATCATGGCGGGGGCACCCTACGCTTGTGACAGCTTCGTTTACTCGAAGGCCGGGATTTACCACAAATGTTCTCGCCGCATGGCTCCTATGCGGGACATTTCAATAACTTGGCAAGCTTCATTAAGAGTTTGAGGAAATCGGCATAAACTATTGCACTGATTAGAAATGCCTATAGCCTTTTTGCAGTAGCGAAATGGTCTCCCCCGCCGCATCGACCACAGTGACACCCTTCCCGCTATCCATGCGCCCGAGCGCCGTCAGTCTCACGCCCTGGGTTTGGGCGAGCGCGCGCAGCGCCGGCTCGGCGTCCGGCGCGGCGGTGAATACGATCTCGTAATCGTCGCCGCCGGTCAGAAGGCGGGATCGCACGTCAGCCTGTGTCATGACCGCTGCGGCCGCCGGTGACAGCGGCAGCTTGGCCGCTTCCAACCGGGCCGCCAGATGCGACGCGGCGCAGATATGGCCGAGGTCGGCGACCAGCCCGTCCGACACGTCCGCTGCCGCATGGACGCCGGGCAGTGCCGCCAGGGCCTGGCCGAAGACGACGCGTGGCTGCGGCAGACGGTAGCGCTCGATCAGCGCCGCGCGATGATCCCCCGCCAGCCCCGCGAACTCGCCCTGCTGCAAGGCCAATCCGAGATGGGCATCGCCGATGCTGCCGGTGACGAAAACGAGATCGCCCGCTTGCGCGCCCGAGCGCAACAGCGGCGCGCGGCTTGCCGGTACCAGGCCGACGGCGGTCAGAGATAGGGTGAGCGGCCCAGGCGTGCGCGTCGTGTCGCCGCCGGCGAGCGGAAAGGCATATTCGGCAGCATCGGCCGCCAAGCCTTTCGCGAACGCGGCGATCCACCCCTCTTCCGTACCGCTCGGCAGGCAGATGGTGAGCAGACAAGCATAGGGGGTCGCGCCCTTGGCGGCCAAATCGGACAAGTTCACGCGCATCAGTTTGCGCGCGATCAGGTCCGGCGGATCGTCGGCCATGAAATGCACACCGGCAACCATGGCGTCGGCGGTGACGACAAAGCGCGATCCGGCCGGCGGATCGAAGATGGCCGCGTCGTCCTTGAGACCGAGCGCGCCGGGAAACGCCGCCGCGATCGGCGCAAAGTAGCGCGCGATGAGATCGAATTCGCCTGAAGCGGCGGCCATGCGGCCTTACGAGCGCGCGGCGGCAGCGCCCGCCATTTCGCCGTCGCGGAAGCTGCGGGCGATCTTGTCGAGCACGCCGTTGACCAGACCGGGCTCCTGCCCGGCGTAGAAGGCGTGGGCGACGTCGACATATTCGGTGATGACGACGCGCGGCGGAATGTCGGTACGCTCGGTCAGTTCGAAGGCCCCCGCTTCCAAGATGCGGCGCAGCACCAGTTCCAGGCGGCCCACTGTCCAATCGCCCGACAGCGATGCGCCGACGATCTCGTCGAGCCCCTCGCGCTTGGCCGAGACGCCGACCACCAAGGCGCTGAACAGGGTCTTATCGAATTCGACGAGCTTTTCTTCCAACCAGTCTTCGCGGCTGGCCGAATCGAGAAACTGGGCAACGACGGCCGTGGCT
The DNA here is from genome assembly GCA_947474495.1 of Rhodospirillaceae bacterium. GTDB lineage: Bacteria > Pseudomonadota > Alphaproteobacteria > SMXQ01 > SMXQ01 > CAMAVH01. Next base: position 22,775 of record CANJIM010000007.1, on the reverse strand, counting down.
GAAATGCCGGTCATGTCCATCTGATAGAGCGCCTGGACGGCGGCGAGGCGCGCCGACGAGCGGCGCAAGGCGTTGTTTTTTACGCCGGCGTTTTTAGCAGAAGGCTTCGTCTCGTTTGCCACGCCGCCCTCAGAGAACCGGAAGGCCGAAGTGGCGCTTCATCTTGATCATGTCGAGGCAGGCGCGCGTCACAGTGCCGCCCTTGTCGCCTTCGCTGACGCGGGCGCGCGCCCAGGCTTGAGCCTCGTTCTCGACGGTGAGGATGCCGTAGCCGATGGCGATATTGTGGCGCAGCGCGAGATCCTGCAGGCCGCGTGCGCTTTCGCCGCAGACATAGTCGTAATGCGTCGTCTCGCCGCGGATGACGCAGCCGAGCCCAACGTAACCGTCGAACGCCTTGCGCTTCGGATCGAGCTTCTGCGCCTGAACGGCGAACTGCACAGCTGCCGGCACCTCGAAGGCGCCGGGCACCGAGAACTTCTCGTAGGTCGCCCCCGCGGCCTTGATGGCGGCGAGCGCGCCCTTCAGCATCTCATCGGCGATGTCTTCGTAGAAGCGGGCTTCGACGATCATGATGTGCGGCGCATCGGACACTCAAATCTCCTCAGTCTGTACGGACGGCGGACCATACGGCAAACGCCGGCCCCCGCAAAGCGGCGGCTAATGCTTTCATACGGCACGGCTTTTTCGCCGGATTACTCTTTGCCCAGGGCCCGGGCGACATAGCGGGCCAGCATGTCGATCTCGATGTTCACCGGATCGCCTGCCTGGGCCTTGCCGAAGGTGGTTTCCTTCAGCGTGTGGGGAATGATGTTCACGGCGAAGGTTTCGCCCGCCACCTTATTCACCGTCAGCGACACGCCGTTGAGCGTGATCGAGCCCTTGGCCGCGATGTAGGACATCAGCTTGGCCGGGGCGCGGAAGGTGAATTCGGTGCTGCCCCATTTGTCGCCGACCGGCGTGGCCGAAACGATGGCGCCGACGCCGTCGACATGGCCCGACACGATATGGCCGCCGAACTCGTCGCCAACCTTCATGGCGCGCTCGAGATTGATCGCCGTACCCGCGGTCCAGTTCGCCAAGGTGGTCAAGGACAGGGTTTCCGGCGACGCCTCGACAGCGAACCAGTTTTGGCCCGCATCCGTCCCCTTTTCGATCACCGTCAGGCAAACGCCCGAACAGGCGATCGACGCCCCGAGCGCGATCCCTGCCGGATCGTAGACGGTGTCGATGTCGAGGCGGACGTCGGTGCCGGGGACGACGCGGCGCACCCGACCGACGTCGGAGATGATTCCTGTGAACATGGGCTTAAGTTAGTGCGCCCGCGCGTAGTATTCCACCAGATCGTCACCGACCTGCCGGACTTCGCTGCGTTTGTAGCGGTGCATGTCGGCCAGCTTCTCGACGCCGTAGGCCTGGACCCCCTGCTTGCCGTCGCCGCCCATCAGGCTGGGGGCGTGGAACCAGACCAGGCGGTCGATCATATCCTCGCGCAGCAAGGCGCCGGCCAGCTTGGCGCCGCCCTCGGCCAGCAAGGTGGTCAGACCGCGTTCGGAGAGCGCTTCCAGCATCGGCAGCAGCAATGGCTTGTGCTCGGCATCTGCCGCGACCTCTATCACCTCGCAGCCGACATCCTCGAAGGCATTGCGGCGGTCGGGATCGACGCCGGCGGTGACGACCATCCAAGTCGGCGTCTCGCGCGCGGTTGCCACCAGCTTGCAGGTCAGCGGCGAGCGCAGGCGGCTGTCGGCGACGATGCGGACCGGCGAGCGGTCTTCGAGGCCGGGAATGCGACAGGTGAGCATCGGATCGTCGGCCAGCAGCGTGCGGAAACCGACAATGATGCCGTCGTTGGTGGCGCGCAGCATATGGCCAACCTGACGTGCCGGCTCGCCGGTGATCCATTGGCTTTCGCCGGTCTTGGTGGCGATGCGGCCATCGAGCGTGGTGGCGAGCTTGAGCGTGATCAGCGGGCGGCCGCGCCGCACCTTACTGAAGAAGCCGACGTTTAGTTCTTCGGCCTCGGCCTGACAGACGCCGACGGTCACCTCGATGCCGGCGTCCTTCAACATCTTGATGCCGGCGCCGTTGACGCGCGGATCGGGATCGCCGCAAGCGACGACGACGCGCTTTACGCCCGCCGCGATCAAGGCGCTGGCGCAAGGCGGCGTCTGGCCGTGGTGGCTGCAGGGCTCGAGCGTGACATAGGCCGTGCCGCCCTTGGCGCGGCTCCCGGCGCGCGCGAGCGCTTCGGTTTCCGCATGAGGACGGCCGCCGCGTTGGGTCCAGCCGCGGCCGGCGACCTGGCCTTGCGCATCGAGAATGATGCAGCCGACCGCCGGGTTGGGCCAAACCACGCCAAGGCCCCGCCGCGCCAGGGTCAGCGCGGCCTTCATCCAATCCGTATCCATAGCCGGGTTACTCGCGATCGAGGACGCCGCCGCCAAGCTTGCCGAGGAAATCCTCGAAATCCTTGGCTTCGCGGAAGTTGCGATAGACCGAGGCGAAGCGGACATAAGCGACCTTGTCCAGATTGGCCAAGGCGTCCATCACCAATTCACCGATCACGGTCGATGGAATCTCGCTCTCGCCCGAGCTCTCCAAGCGGCGCTGGATCGAATTGACGATGCGCTCGACTTGCTCATCGTCGATCGGGCGCTTGCGCACGGCGATGCGGATCGAGCGGGCCAGCTTGTCGCGATCGAATGGCGCGCGTTGGCCGCCCTTCTTGATCACGGTCAGTTCGCGTAGGTACACGCGCTCGAAGGTCGTCCAGCGTGAGCCGCAGGCCGGGCAGAAGCGACGGCGGCGAATCGCCGCGTTGTCTTCAGTCGGCCGCGAGTCCTTCACTTGGGTATCGTCATGACCGCAGAACGGGCAACGCATCGTCTATCTCCCCCACACGCAGCGCGCGTTATTTCATATCGGCGTAAATCGGGAACCGCTCGCAAAGATCGAGCACTTTCCGGCGCACTGCCGCTTCGACTTTACCGTTATCGTCCGGGTTGGCGGCGAGGCCATCGAGCACTTCGCCGATATACTGGCCGATCAGTTTCCATTCCGCCGGGCCGAAGCCGCGCGTCGTACCCGCCGGCGTGCCGAGACGCACACCAGAGGTGATCGCCGGCTTCTCCGGATCGAACGGGATGGCGTTCTTGTTACAAGTGATGCCGGCCCGTTCCATGCTGGCTTCGGCCAGTTTGCCGGTCAGCTTCTTCGGCCGCAGGTCGACCAACATCAAATGCGTATCGGTGCCGCCGGAAACGATATCGACACCCTGCTGCACCAAGGTTTCGGCCAACACGCGCGCATTGTCGCGCACGGCAGCGGCATATGCTTTGAACTCGGGCGTCAGGGCTTCGCCGAATGCGACCGCCTTGCCGGCGATGACATGCATCAGCGGACCGCCCTGGATGCCGGGGAAGATCGACGAGTTAAGCTTCTTGCCGATTTCCAGATCGTTCGAAAGGATCATGCCGCCGCGCGGGCCGCGCAGCGTCTTGTGGGTCGTCGTCGTCACCACATGGGCATGCGGCAGCGGGCTCGGATGGGCACCGCCGGCAACGAGGCCAGCGAAATGCGCCATGTCGACCATGAAGAAGGCCCCGACCGAGTCGGCGATCTTGCGGAAGCGCGCGAAGTCGATGATGCGCGGATAGGCCGAGCCGCCAGCGATGATCAGCTTCGGCTTATGCTCGTTGGCGAGGCGCTCGACCTCGTCATAGTCGATCAGGTGATTATCCTGGCGCACGCCGTACTGCACGGCGTTGAACCATTTGCCCGACTGATTGGGCGCAGCGCCGTGCGTGAGATGGCCGCCAGCGGCGAGCGACATGCCGAGGATGGTGTCGCCTGGCTTGATCAGCGCGAAGAACACGGCCTGATTGGCCTGGCTGCCGGAATTGGGTTGCACGTTGATATATTCGCAACCGAACAGCTTCTTGGCGCGATCGATCGCGAGCTGCTCGGCGACGTCGACGAATTCGCAGCCGCCGTAGTAGCGCTTGCCCGGGTAGCCTTCGGCATATTTGTTGGTCAGAACCGAGCCCTGCGCCTCGATCACCGCCCGCGACACGATGTTCTCCGACGCGATCAGCTCGATCGTCGTCTGCTGGCGATTCAGCTCCTCGCGCATCGACTTGAACAAGACCGGATCCTTGTCTTCCAGGCTCTGCTGGAAGAAACGGTCCATATTCGCTCCGGTTTTGGCAACGCTCGCAGTCATCAGGCACTGACCTCTTGATAAAACGCGACCCCGCCTCGCTTCAGCAGGCGTGGGACATCTTGGCGACACGGCGAGCATGGCGCCCGCCTTCGAATTCGGTTTTCAAAAACACGTCCAGGCAATCCTTGGCCAACTCAATGCCAAGGATGCGGCCACCCATGACAATCACGTTGGCATCGTTGTGCAGGCGCGACAGGCGGGCCGTCAAAGCGTCATGCACGAGCGCGGCACGCAATTCCGGATGGCGATTGGCGGCGATGCTGATGCCGATGCCGGTGCCGCACAGCAGGACGCCGCGGCCGGCCTTGCCGTCTTTGATCGCTCCAGCCATCAGCTCGGCGTAGTCGGGATAATCCACCGACTCGGGGCCGTTGGTGCCGAGATCGAGCACCTCATGGCCCTTGGCCTTCAGGTCGTCGATCAAAAGCTGCTTCAGATCGTACCCGCCGTGGTCGGATGCGATCGCAATGGTGGCTGCGGACATATCGCCGAAATTCCTAAAAACGCGAGGGGCTTAAATACCATATGTCGCAAGACCGCGCCAGCGCGCCACTACCTGTCGCGAGTAGAGGGAAACGCCTGGAAATCCGCGCCTTGGCGCCCCCTCGCCGCTTTCATAGTAATATCGGCGGCAGATCACAGTAAACATGGTTAATATTTACGGGTATTTTACATACATTGCAGTAAGTGCATACAATAGAATGTAAATTTAGATTATTTATAACTAGAGTCGAATTGACAGCAAAATAACAGTTATGCGAAGACGGCGCGCAATTCCTCTCACGCGCCCTTCCGGTGACGCGGAGCGACACGACCACTGAAAGACGAACGATGCCTCATGAGCGTGACGTGCCGACGCCGTCGGCGCCCGGACTGTTGTCCTTAGCCACCAATATCGTCTCCGCCTATGTCAGCAAGAATGATGTCCCAAGCTCCGCTTTGCCGGATCTTATCCGGCTGGTCCACCGCACCCTGATTGATCTCGTCATCGAGGGCCCCGACAGCGGCCCTGCCAAAACGCCCGCCGTGCCGATCAGGCGTTCGGTGACACCCGACTATCTGATCTGCCTGGAAGACGGCAAGAAATTGAAGATGCTGAAGCGCCACCTGCGCAGCGTCTATGGCATGACGCCCGAGGATTATCGGCGAAAGTGGGCTTTGCCGAGCGATTATCCGATGGTCGCGGCAAACTACGCGGCACAACGCGCCGACTTCGCGCGGGCCATCGGCCTCGGGCGCAACGACGCAAACGGCAAGAAGAAGCGCGGAAAGTAAGACAGGCGCCTAGGCGCTTTGCTTCGCCCCACGGGAGAGGACGTAGTCGAGCTTGCGCAACACGCTATCCGTCATGAGGCGTTGAGCGAGGCTTGAGGGCGCGATAATCGAAACTTCGGTCAAACTGACCGGGTCGAGCGCTGTGACCTTCGTCGAACGGCCCAGCCGATGGAATTCGACGATCGCTTCGCACACGCCTCTGGCGAAACGACCGTCCATTTCCTTTTCTCTACGCTGCCGCCGTGCCGAACGGCGCGGGACGGCGTGCGGCGAGATTGAGCTGACGCGTCCAGAATTGCTCGAGAGTCTGCAACTGCTTGATGACGTCTTTGAGGCCGTCTTCGGTGATGGCCGAATCGCCGAGCGCGGAAATCTGACGCGTGAACATCTCCGACATACGGACGAACAGCTCCAGGCCCTTCGGGCTTAAGCGCAAACGGACCGAACGGCGATCATGCGTCGAACGCTCGTTTTCGAGATAGCCGTTCTCGACCATCTTCTTGACGTTGTAGGACACGTTCGAACCGAGATAGTAGCCGCGGTTGGTCAATTCGCCGACCGTGAGCTCTTCCTGGCCGATGTTGTAAAGGATCAACGCTTGCACGTTGTTGATGTCTTCAGTGCCGGCGCGGTCAAGTTCGACCTTCACCACTTCGAGGAAATGGCGATGCAGACGTTCGATGAGAAAAATCGCGTCTCTATAGGGGTGGGTCACGGCAACCTCGGCTTTGAATCTGACGATGGGGCCGGAATACTTGTCCGACCCTGGCAATATCGCGGCTTATTCGTTAATTTTTTCTTGCATACGCGCGAATGCGACGCCCGCTAATTGGGCGAAAGTCCTCCGCCAAGGTCCTGTGGCGCATGGCTTTATTGTATTGCTAAGCCGAACGACATAGGATGCCGGCAGAGGGTTATACCGATGAACATTCGCGCCATTCTCGACGGACTCCCCCAAACCGCGACGACCGCCCCTGCCCAAATGGGGCATGCGCCGCTCGGGGCTTATCCGCGCACGCGCATGCGCCGCATGCGCGGCGACGATTGGTCGCGCCGGCTGGCGCGCGAAACCCAGCTATCCGTCAATGATCTGATCTGGCCGATCTTCGTGCAAGATAGCGAGACGGCCGAAACGCCCGTGCCCTCGATGCCCGGCGTTATGCGCTACAACCTGGCGCAAGCTGTGAAAGCGGTCGGCGAAGCAGCCGCGCTCGGCATTCCCGCCATCGCCGTCTTCCCCGTCGTCGATCCCGCTCTGAAAACCGAAGACGGCCGCGAAGCGGCTAATCCCAATAACATCGTCTGCCGCGCCGTGCGTGCCATCAAGGCCGCGCACCCGCAGATCGGCATTATCTGCGATGCCGCTCTCGATCCCTTCACCAGCCATGGCCAGGACGGTCTGCTGAAAGACGGCGAGGTCATCAACGACGAAACCGTTGCCGCCCTGGTGCAGCAATCGCTGGTCCAGGCACAGGCCGGCTGCGACGTCATCGCGCCGTCCGACATGATGGACGGCCGCATCGGCGCGATCCGCGACGCACTCGACGGCGCCGGTCTGACGCATGTCAAAATCTTGGCTTATTCGGCGAAATACGCCTCAGCCTTCTACGGACCGTTCCGCGACGCGGTCGGCTCCGGCAGCGCGCTTGGTCTCAAGGGCAAGCAGACTTATCAGATGGATCCGGCGAACGGCGACGAAGCGCTGCGCGAGACTGCGCTCGACATCGCCGAGGGCGCCGACATGGTGATGGTGAAGCCCGGCCTGCCCTATCTGGATGTGCTGTGGCGCGTCAAAGATGCGTTCAAGCTGCCGACGTTCGCCTATCATGTCAGCGGCGAGTACGCGATGCTCAAGGCTGCCGCCGCCAATGGCTGGCTTGACGGCGACAAAGCCCTGATGGAAAGCCTCGCCTGCTTCAAGCGTGCCGGCGCCGACGGCATCCTGACCTACGGCGCGATCGACGCCGCGAAAAAGTTGAAGTCCGGCGGCTAAGCGCCGCGTGTAAGGTACTCTCATGCCGTTCCTGCGCAGGCTCGCCCGTTGGCTCATCGGACTCGTGGCAAGTTTGCTCTCGGTCGCTGCCCTCGGCGGCACGGTCGCCTGGTTCTTCCTGCAATCCTCCCTGCCGCAGAGCGATGGGCGCATCAGCGTGCCGGGGCTCCGCGATCCGGCGATCATCGATCGCGATGCCGACGGTGTGCCGCATATCCGCGCCCGCTCGGAAGCCGACGCCTATTTCGCGCTCGGCTATGTCCATGCCCAAGACCGCCTGTGGCAAATGGAGGCGATGCGCCGCTTCGGCGCCGGCCGCCTGTCCGAAGCCTTCGGCCGACAAACGCTCGGTCTCGACCGCACGATGCGTGCGCTCGGCCTCTATCGCATCGCCGAGCGGCTCTATGACGGCCTCGATCCGCGCGTCCGGCTCGGCCTCGTCGCTTATTCGCAGGGCGTGAACGCCTATCTTGACCATCACGTCGGCGCCTGGCCGCTCGAGTTCTACGTCGCCGGACTCAGGCCCGAACCGTGGAAGCCTGCTGACTCACTGGTCTGGGGCCAGTTGATGGGTCTGCGCCTCGCCGGTGATTGGCGCTCCGAGTTGTTCCGCCAACGCCTCGCCACGCGCCTCAAGCCCGATCAGCTCGAAGAACTGCTCGACAAACCGTCGCAGGGCGGGCCAGTGAGCATCGAAGAACCTCAGCGCAAAGCCGCGCTGCCCGCCGCGAGCGACCACGCGGCTTACACCCCGAGCCTGTCAATCTCCGACAAATTGCTCGCGGAAACCGCCCGGCTCTTACCCGATAGCAAAGTCATGGGTCCCGGCACCGCGTCCAACAGTTGGGTGCTCGCCGGCAGCCGCACCGCCAGCGGCAAACCGTTGCTCGCCAACGACCCGCATCTCAGCCTCGAACTGCCGAGCACCTGGTATCTCGCCCGCATCGACGCGCCCGGCTTAAGCATAGCCGGCGCCACCGCGCCAGGCGTCCCCTTCCATGTACTCGGCCACAATGCGCGCATTGCCTGGGGATTCACCAACACCGGATCAGACGTGCAGGACCTATTCGTCGAGCGCACTGATCCCAACGACGCGACGCGCTATCTGACGCCCGAGGGCTCCGCGCCCTTCACTGAGCACCGCGAAATCATCAAGGTGCGCGGCGCCGCCGACGTGACGATGGCCTTGCGCGAGACGCGCCACGGCCCGGTGGTCAGCGACCTGATGAGCGAGTCGCTCCAGGACATGCCGGCCGGCGACGTGCTGGCTTTTGCCTCTTCCGGCTTGCGCGCCGACGACCGCTCGGCCCAGGCGCTCTATTTGCTCAACCGCGCGCGCGACTGGGACAGCTTCACGCGCGCCCTCAGCGATTTCCATTCGCCACAGCAGAACATCGCCTATGCCGACGTCGATGGAAACATCGGGCTCTACGTCGCCGGGCGCGCGCCTGTGCGCAAGAGCGGCGAAGGCCTATTCCCGGTGCCGGGATGGACCGGCGAGTACGATTGGAGCGGCTTCGTGCCGTTCGAGGATTTACCGCACAGCTACAATCCGGCCAGCGGCCGCCTCGCGAACGCCAACAACCGCGTCGTCGGTCCCGACTATCCCTATCCGCTCGGGCGCGACTGGAGTGAGCCCTTCCGCATCCGCCGCATCGAGGAAATGATCAGCGCGACAGCGCAGCATGACGGCAACTCCATGACCCGCATGCAGGGTGACGTGCATAGCCTGGTGCCGACGGCGCTATTGCCCTTGATGCTGCCGGCGCTACGCGCGATGCCCGATCAAGGTCGCTATCCCGGCATCATCGACGGCCTCGCTGCGTGGAACGGCGACATGGCCCCCGACCTGCCGCAGCCTTTGATCTTCAACGCTTGGCTGCGCGAGCTCTCGCGCCTGATCACCGCCGATGAGCTGGGCCCCCTGTTCGCCTCGTCCTGGCGGCAGCAGCCGGCCTTCATCGCCAACGTCCTGCGCCAGGATCAGCGCTGGTGCGACGACATCACCACAGCGGATGTCGAAAGCTGCGAGGCGATGATCCAGCGCGCCTTCATGAGCGCCATGGGCAAGCTGAGCGCGGACTACGGCGGAGACCCGGCCGGCTGGCGCTGGGAGACGGTGCATGTCGCGCGCCTGACGAACCGGCTGCTGACCCGGATACCGGTCATCGGCGCGCTTGCCGACATCGACATCGCAACGCCGGGCGACGATTCGACGGTCAACCGCGGCAGCACAAGCTTGCGCGATGAGGCAGATCCTTACAGCCATGTGCATGGACCCGGCCTGCGCGCCGTCTACGATCTCGCCGATCTCGACAAGTCGCGGTTCATCATCGCCGGCGGTCAGTCGGGCAACCTGCTATCGCGCCATTACGGCGACATGGCGCGGCGCTGGCGCGATCTGGGCTATATCACCCTGCCCCGCCAACCGGTGCCGGCGCAACGCCTGCTCCTGGCTCCTGGGCAATAAAAATAAAGCCATTTTGGCAATGAAGCTTCAATGACTTCAATGTCTTGAGTCTTCCCCTATAAACGCCTTCTTAACCAAATCCGGCGACACTCGGCCGTCATTCCTTCTCTAGCCGCCGGGGCGCCATGCTTTTCATTATCGGAACCGTCATTGTTCTCGCCTGCGTGATCGGCGGCTATATCGGCGCCGGCGGCCACCTCGAAGTGCTGTGGCAGCCCTTCGAATTCATCATCATCGGCGGCGCCGCGGTCGGCAGCTACATCATCTCCAATCCCAAGACGGTGCTCGGCAAAACGGGCAAGGCCTTCGGCCAGTTGCTTAAAGGCCCGCGCCACAACAAAGACTCCTACCTTGAGCTCCTGAGCCTGCTTTTCACCATCTTCAAGCTCGCCAAGTCCAAGGGCATGCTCGCGCTCGAAGCGCATATCGAGAACCCGGAGGAAAGCGAGCTCTTCAAGCGCTTCCCCAAGTTCTACAGCGACCATCACGCGATGACCTTCCTCACCGACTATCTGCGCATGATGGTGCTCGGTTCGGAAAATGCCCATGAGATGGAAACGCTGCTCGACGAGGAAATTGAGACGCACCATCACGAACATTCGCAAGTCGCCGACGCCATCCAGAGCGTCGCCGATGCGACCCCTGCTCTCGGCATTGTCGCCGCCGTGCTGGGCGTCATTCACACCATGGGTTCGATCACCGAGCCGCCGGCTGTGCTCGGCAAGCTGATCGGCGGCGCGCTCGTCGGCACCTTCCTCGGCGTGTTGCTCGCCTATGGCTTCATCGGCCCGATCGCCAGCGGTCTCAAGGCGATCTACGGCGCCGAGACGAAATATTATCAGTGCATCAAGGTGGCGCTGCTCGCCCATATGAACGGCTATGCGCCGTCCGTATCGGTCGAATTCGCGCGCAAGGCGCTGCTCTCCAACGTCCGTCCCAGCTTCTACGAAGTCGAAGAAGCCGTGCAGGCCCTCCCGGCCGTCACCGCCTAACGCTGCAGCAAGGGACTTCGCGAGACCGTCATGGCCGCCACCAACGCTCCCGTCATCATCATCAAACGCGTCAAGAAGGGCGGCCACGGTGGCCATCATGGCGGCGCCTGGAAAGTCGCCTATGCCGACTTCGTGACGGCAATGATGGCGTTCTTTCTGCTGTTGTGGTTGCTCAACGCCACAACGGAAGAACAGCGCAAGGGCATCTCCGACTATTTCGCGCCCAATAGCGTCTCCAAGAACACCAGTGGCTCCGGCGGCGTGCTCGGCGGCCAAACCTTGACCCGCGACGGCTCGATGCGCCGCCTTGGTGCCGCCGTCACTCTGTCGATGCCGACCCCGCCCGCCGAATCCGAAGAGACCCAGCCGCTGGACGGCGAAAGCCCCGGTTCCGGCGGCGCCATGGACGAGGCCGAGCGCGCCAAGGCCAAGCTCGGCGAAGACGCCGACGCGGAAGACCTGCAGCGCATGCGTGCCAAGCGCGAGAGCGAAAACTTCGCCGAGGCGGACAAAGAAATCCGCCAAGCCATCCAGGATATCCCAGAATTAAAGGCGATCTCCGACAGTCTCATTATCGATCGGACGCCGGAAGGCATGCGCATCCAGATCGTCGATCAGGACAAAATGTCGATGTTCGCCCTCGGCTCGGCCACGCCGCTCGACGGCACCAAGCGCCTGCTCGGCGAAATCGCCAAAGTCGTCAACAAGCTGCCCAACAAGATCGCCGTATCCGGCCATACCGACTCGACGCCCTATTCGCGCTCGTCCAGCTATACAAACTGGGAACTGTCGAGCGACCGCGCCCAGGCCGCCCGGCGGAGCTTGCTCGAAGGCGGCCTCGACGCCGCTCGCATCGACCGCGTAATGGGCAAGGCCGACAAGGACCCGCTGCTGCCGGCCGAACCGGCCTCGCCGCGCAACCGCCGCCTGGCCATCGTCCTGCTCAGCGATCCGACCATCGCCAGCGCCGCCACCATCGGCGGCGCTCCAGCCGCCCCGCCGCCAGCGCCGGCTCCCACCTCCCGGATCGGCCCGAGCGTCGTCCGCTAACGACGGGCCATACGGCGCTCTTTGCCAAGAGAGCCCGTCTCATGGCAGACTTGCGGAATGAGCGGCAACAGACCCGGCCCCCTCCAGTTTTTTCACAGTACGCGCGCACGGCCGTGCCCCTATTTGCCTGGCCGCTTTGAACGCAGTATCGCCGCCGAACTCGACGGCTTCGCCGCGCAAGACGTCTATGACGCCGCTTGCGCCGCCGGCTTTCGCCGCAGCCATGGCTTCATCTATCGCCCGGCTTGCAATGAATGCGACGCCTGCCTGCCTGTCCGCATCGTCGCACGAGACTTCACGCTGCGCCGCAGCCAGACCCGTATTCTGAAACGCAACAGCGGCCTGAGCGGACGCCTGCTGCCCGCGCTGGCCACCGGCGAACAATTCGCGCTCTTCGCCCGTTATCAAAAATCTCGCCATGCCAGTGCCGAATCCGGCAAGGACGAACCCGGCAGCGGTGAAGCCGGCGGCATGGACCGCATGACGCGCAGCGACTACACCGCCATGATCGAAGACAGCCCGGTCGACAGCCATGTCATCGAATATCGCAGCGACGACGGCGTGTTGCACGCCGCCATGCTGATGGATCGCGTCGCGGATGGGCTGTCGGCGGTTTACAGCTTCTTCGCGCCGGACGAAACCGCGAGCAGCCTCGGCAGTTTCATGATTTTGGATCTGGTGCGGCGGGCGCAAACAGAAGGCCTGCCCTACGTCTATCTCGGCTATCTCATCACGCAGACGCCGAAGATGTCCTACAAGGCGCGCTTCCAGCCGATCGAGGCGCTCGGCCCGGATGGCTGGAAACTTATAACGGTCTAACTCAACCGAACCGGTTCGACTTGGGGAAGCCCTTGGGCGGCAGGCGGCCGGCCTGGGCGCGTTCGCCGACCCAATCAGCTAGCGACGTTTCGCTGTAGGTCCGTTCGCCGATCTTCCAGGTCAATCCCTGCTTGCGCGTGAAGCTCTTCACGTCCGACAGGCCGCCGTCCTTGTATTTCTGCAAGGTCAGGCCGCGGCCGCGCGTCATTTGCGGCAACTGATCGAGCGGGAACAGCAGCAGCTTGCGGTTTTCGCCGATCACCGCCACGAAGTCGCCATCGACCACGGCGCAAACCCGCGCCTCGACGTCGCCGGCGACATTGAGCACCTGCTTGCCCGAGCGCGTCTGCGCCAGCACATCGTCTTCGCCAACGACGAAGCCGCGCCCGTCCGACGAGGCGACCAGCAAGCGGCGGCCCGGCTGATGAATGAAGGCGGTGACGATATCATGGTCGTTCGACAGATCGACCATCAAGCGGATCGGCTCGCCGTTGCCGCGCCCCGGCGGCAGCTTGTCGCCACCCAGCGTGTAGAAACGACCGTTGGTGCCGAACACCACCAACTTGTCGGTGGTGGAGGCGCGCAGCACGAATTTCTCGCGGTCGCCATCCTTGTATTTGACGTCGGAGGTATCCTCCATATGCCCCTTGAAGGCACGGACCCAGCCCTTTTCCGACACGATGATGGTGATGTCTTCCTTCTCGATGGCGATATCGATGGGAATCACCACCGCCAAGGGCGCATCACCGATCTTCGTGCGGCGCTTGCCGATCGCTGTCTTGGGACCGAACTTCGTCTTGATCTCGGCGATCTCCTCGCTGATCGCCTTCCAGCGCAGGTCGTCGCTCTTGAGCATGCCGGCGATGCCCTTGCGCTCGGCGGTCAGCTCCTTGTGCTCGCCGCGAATCTCCATCTCCTCCAGCTTGCGCAACGAGCGCAGCCGCATGTTGAGGATCGATTCCGCCTGGGTCTCGTTGATCTTGATGGCCTTCATCAGCACGGGCTTGGGCTCGTCCTCGCTACGGATAATCTTGATCACGAGATCGAGGTTGAGGTACGCCGCGAGATAGGCCTCCAGCACTTCGAGCCGAAGATCGATCTTGCTGAGGCGGAAATTGCTGCGGCGGACCAGCACGACATGGCGGTGATCGAGGAAGGCTTGCAGCACCTCGCGCAGATCCATGACGCGCGGCGTCTGGCTGGCGTCGAGCAGGTTCATGTTGAAGCCGATGCGGGCTTCCAAGTCGGTCTGGCGGAACAGGCTTTCCATCAGCATCTCCGCCTCGACCGCGCCGGTCTTGGGCTCGAGCACGACGCGCACCTTGTCGTCGGATTCGTCGCGGATGTCGGCGAGCAGCGGCAGCTTCTTGGTTTCCAGCAGCACGGCGATCTTTTCGATCAGGCGCGACTTCTGCACCTGGAAGGGAATTTCCGTGACGATGATCTGATAGAGGCCGCGGGGCAGCTTCTCGACTTCCCATTTGGCGCGCAGGCGGAATGAACCGCGCCCCGTCTTGTAGGCCTCGACGATGGCTTCGCGCGATTCGGCCAATTCGCCGCCGGTCGGGAAGTCCGGCCCCGGCATGAGGTCGACCAGCTTGGCGATCGTGGCGTTGGGCGTCTTGATCAGATGCTGCAGGGCATCGCAGATCTCGCCGACATTATGCGGCGGGATACTGGTCGCCATGCCGACGGCAATGCCATTGGCGCCGTTCGCCAGCAGGTTTGGGAAGGCCGCCGGTAGCACCAGCGGCTCCTGGTCTTCACCGTCGTAAGTCGGGCGGAAATCGACCGAATCTTCATCCAGGCCTTCCAGCAGCGAGGCAGCAACCGCCGTCAAACGCGCTTCTGTGTAACGCATAGCCGCCGCGTTATCGCCGTCGATATTGCCGAAGTTGCCTTGGCCGTCGACCAGCGGGTAGCGCACGGCGAAGTCCTGCGCCAGACGGACCATGGCGTCGTAAACCGCGACATCGCCGTGCGGATGGTACTTACCGATCACGTCGCCGACGACGCGGGCGCATTTCTTGAAGCCGGTGGTCGGATCGAGATTGAGCAGGCGCATGGCGTAGAGCAGCCGGCGATGCACCGGCTTGAGGCCGTCGCGCACATCGGGCAGCGAGCGCGACATGATGGTCGACAGCGCATAGGCCAAGTAGCGGTCGCCGAGAGCCCCGGCGAGCGGCGTGTCATTGATCTTTTGCGGGACGGCAGCGGCGGGCGTTTTGGCCATGGCGACGAATCACGAAAATGACGGGAAGGACGCTATATATAGTAAAATCTCAGCGGAAAGCTTCAACAAATCGCGTCCGGGCTGCCGGAAGATTGAGGTTCTGTGGGGCGAAGACATGCCGCTCGAGGAACCAGCCGGTCAGCGCCAAGCCATCCCGCACGGCTGCCAGATCGGCGCCGTAGGCATCGCCGTTGTCCTGGAGAAACGCCGGCAGGCGCAGCAGCTTGTCGCGCCAGGGTTCGGCCGCCTGGGCGGTGACGGCGCGGCCGGTGTTGGGCGACACGAACGCGAGCCCCTCGGTTTCACCGGTCACGGCGCAGGACGTCAGATCGAGCCCGTAGCCCATGTCGCTGAGCAGCGCCATTTCCCAGCGCACATAGGCCGGCGCCCATTGATCGGCGCCGGCTCCCGCCGCCGGCACGCTCAATAGATCGAGCAAATGCAAACTATCGTCGAACAGGGCTGGATGCGGCTCTCGCTCAGGCAGCGCCCGCTCCAGCAAGGCGCAAAAGGCGCCGAGCGCGCCCAGCCGCTGCTGATCGTCAAGCAAAGGCCCGGCATAGCCGCGCAGCATCTCGCAGGAAAAGCTGCCGAGATGCTCAGTGAGGCGGCCGCGCCAGCTGGCGCGCAACAGATTGCCGGTTTGATAGACGCCGCGCACCCGGGACGACGCCCCGCCACGCACCAGGCCGGCATGGCGACCATGCTCGCGCGTCAGCAGGCTCAGGATCACGGCGCTTTCGCCGTGCTTGCGCGCCGCGATGACGATGCCGTCGTCCGTCCAATCCATTTAGGTTGGCCAATCCATAAGGCCGAAAGCCTATTCTTCGAAACGCTTATTCTTCAAAGTCCAGCCCGATGGCGCTGTAATGCTCGGGCTTGTCCTGCCAATTTTCGCGCACTT
Organism: Rhodospirillaceae bacterium; assembly: GCA_947474495.1. Lineage (GTDB taxonomy): Bacteria > Pseudomonadota > Alphaproteobacteria > SMXQ01 > SMXQ01 > CAMAVH01. The sequence continues at coordinate 6,814 of CANJIM010000007.1, read as the reverse complement.
TGACATGCAGGAACAGATGCACGGTGCGGCCAAGCTGGATGCCGAGCGACTTGCGCGCCGCCGTGCCGATCGCCTTCAGACGCACACCGCCCTTGCCGAGCACCATGGCCTTGTGGTTCTCGCGGCCGATGATGACGACCTGATCGATGCGCACCGAGCCGTCGTCGCGCTCTTCCCACTTCTCGGTCTCGACGGTCAGGGCGTAGGGCAGTTCCTGGTGCAATTGCAGGAAGGCTTGTTCGCGCGTGATCTCCGAGGCGAGCAGACGCAGCGGCACATCGGACAGCTGATCCTCGGGATACAGCCAAGGCCCTGGCGGCAAAGCCTTGGCCAAACGCGCGCGCAAATCGGGAATGCCGTCGCCGTTGAGTGCCGACAGCATGTAGGTCTCGCTGAAGCCATAAATCTTGTTTAGCGCGTCGGTCAGGGTCAGGAGATCGCCGCGTTCGACGGTGTCGAGCTTGTTGAGCGCCAGAATCGCTGAACGATTGGCTTTCTTCAGACCCTCGACGATGCGCGCCGTATCGGGATCGAGATGGCTGGACGCCTTCAAGGCGCGGCCGGCATCGACCAGCACCACGACTTCATCGGCATCGGCGACGCCGGCCCAGGCGGCCGTGACCATGGCGCGGTCCAAGCGGCGCTTCGGCTCGAAGATGCCCGGCGTGTCGACAAAGATGATCTGCGCGTCGCCCTCGATCGCGATGCCGGTGATGCGCGAGCGGGTCGTCTGCACCTTAGGCGTGACGATCGACAGCTTAGCGCCGACCATGCGGTTCATCAGGGTCGACTTGCCGGCGTTGGGCGCGCCGACCAGGGCAACGAAGCCGCAACGCGTATTGGTATTCTCAGCCATTAAGTCGCAGCTCCAGTCGGATCGAGATTAAGCAGTAGCGCTTCAGCTGCCGCTTGTTCGGCCATGCGCTTCGAGCTGCCCTGCCCGTCCGCCTCGCCGGCGCCGTCGACGACGACGCGCACGACGAAGATCGGGTTGTGCGGCGGGCCTTCGCGCGACAGCATCTTATAATCGGGCAGCGGCAAGCCACGGCTTTGCGCCCATTCTTGCAGGCGGGTCTTGCCGTCGCGTTTCGGGCGTTTGGCCTGAATCAGCATCGGCGACCAATAGCGGCGGATGAATTGTGCCGCCACCTCTAGGCCACCGTCGAGAAATAGCGCGGCGATCACCGCCTCGCAAACATCGGACAGGATGCTCTTATTGTCCCTGCCGCCTGCCTGATCCTCGCCAGCCGCCATGATGAGATAGGCGCCAAGATCGATCTCGGCGGCGACATCGGCCAGGGTCTCGCCCTGCACCAAGGCATTAAAGCGGCGCGCCAGTGCGCCTTCAGACTCATTTGGAAAGCGCTCCAAGAGCAGATCGGCGATCACCAATCCGAGCACGCGATCGCCGAGAAACTCCAGGCGCTCATAGCCGTACTTGTACGGACCGTTTGCAACGACGGCGCTGCGATGCGTCAACGACTCGGTGAGCAGCGACGGTTTGGCAAAGTGGTGGCCAAGCAACTCGCCGAGTTCGGCGTAATTCGCGGCCGGGTTTTTACCCTTGGCGGCCTTGCCGGCGGACACACGCCCGGCTTTCTGTGCGGGGGGCTTTGAGGAGAGAGCGTCCGCCACCGCTAGCGAATGGCTTGGAACAGGCGGGAGAAACGGATGGCCGACGGCCATTTCCAGAACTCCCACAGGGACGCTGAACCGTTCGACGAGAAGAACAGGAATTCAGCGCGGCCAACCAAATTTTCCGCCGGTACGAAACCGACTTCGAAGCGCGCGCGGCTATCCATCGAGTTGTCGCGATTGTCGCCCATCATGAAGTAATGACCGGCGGGCACGAGATATTCGCCGGTGTTGTCGAAGATGCCGGCGTCGGTGATCTCCAGGATCGGATGCACGCGCCCTTCCGGCAGCGTCTCGTTGAACAGGGTGCGGAAAGCGACATTGCCGTTCGCGTCCGTCTCGGTGTAATTGCCGACGCGCTCGCGCTTCACCGCCACGCCGTTGACATGCAGAATGCCCTCGGTCACCTGGATGCGGTCGCCGGGCAGGCCGATGATGCGCTTGATATAGTCCGTCTTGTTGTCGCGCGGCAGCTTGAAGACGGCGACGTCGCCTCGCTTCGGCTCTTTGAAGAGGATGCGGCCCGAAAAAATGTCGGGCGCCAGCGGCAAGGAGAAGTGGCTATAGCCGTATGAATATTTCGAGACGAAGAGATAGTCGCCGATCAGCAACGTCGGCACCATCGACGCCGATGGAATGTTGAACGGCTCATAGGCCACTGTGCGGATCGTCATGGCGATGACGATGGCATAGGCTACGGTGCGGATCGTCTCGCCCCAGCCGCCGGACTGCGTTTTTTTCATCGATGAGAGCCGATTGGACTCGTGCAAAACAACCACCGCACGTTAGGGATGCAAGCGCGCGCGGTCACGGTGCGCACCCCAGAAAGGCCTGAACTTGGCCGAAAGTCGGGTGATCAAGCCAGCCGAGCCCTGGCCTGTCAAGCTGTACCGGCCCACTCACTGTGCCCCCTCGCCCGATTGCGGGCGCGCACTGATAATCACGATGGCTTGAGCCATCGGCGGCTCGTCGGTCATGCTCAATTCGATCTCGGCGACCATGCCGGGGGGCGTCAATTCGACCAGTCGGCTGGCAGCCCCGCCCGTCAGCTTTAAGGTGGGTTTGCCGGACGGTAGGTTCACCACGCCCATGTCGCGCCAAAACACACCCTTGCGAAAGCCGGTGCCGAGCGCCTTCGAGCAGGCTTCCTTGGCGGCATAGCGCTTGGCGTAGCTCGCCGCGCGTTGCAGACGGTCGTCGGATTTCTTGCGTTCGAGCTCGGTGAAGATACGGTCGAGAAAGCGTTCGCCGTAGCGTTCGAGCGTCTTCTCGATGCGGCGGATGTCGATCAGGTCGCTGCCCATGCCCAGGATCATGCCTGCCCCGCCATGGTTTCGGGCTGCGGGACACGCGCGGCGTCCATCAAACCGCGCATCTTCGCAATGGCCGCTTCCAAGCCAATGAAGATCGCCTCGCCGACCAGGAAATGCCCGATGTTCAATTCGGCGATCGTCGGGATGGCGGCGACAGGCCCGACGCTATCGAAGGCCAAGCCATGGCCGGCGTGGCATTCAAGACCGATGCGCGCCGCATGAGCCGCTGCCGTTTGCAGTCGCGTCAATTCGCGGCGCATGCCGGCGCCCGCCGGATCATCCGTGAAGGCTTCGCAATAGGCGCCGGTGTGCAGTTCGACGACCGGCGCGCCGAGCGCCTTGGCGGCGTCGAGCGCATAGGGATCGGGCTCGATGAACAGCGACACGCGGATGCCGGCCTTGTTCAATTCGCCGACGTAACGGGCCAAGCGCTCCTGCCGCACATCGAGGCCGCCCTCGGTCGTGCGCTCCTCACGCTTCTCGGGCACGATGCAGGCGGCATGCGGCTTATGACGCAGCGCGATCGACACCATCTCGTCGGTCGCCGCCATTTCCAGATTCAGCGGCAGGTCGATATCGCGCACCAGGGCGACGATGTCGGCGTCGGAAATATGGCGGCGATCCTCGCGCAAATGCGCCGTGATGCCATCGGCGCCGGCGGCGGCAGCGATATGGGCGGCGCGCACCGGATCCGGGTGCAGTCCGCCGCGCGCGTTGCGGATGGTCGCGACGTGGTCGATATTGACGCCGAGGCGGAGCTTGCTCATCGTCAACCGCGCGCTCGCTCGACCGAATTGATGGCCGGGGTCGCGCGCAACGCCGCGATGATGTTGGTGAGATGCTTCAGATCGTCGACCTCGACATCGATGATCATCTCGAAGAAGTCTGTCGAACGATGCGTGATCTTCAGGTTCAGGATGTTGCCTAGATTCTTGGCGATCACCGTGGACAAGCTGGAGAGCGCGCCCGGCTCGTTGATGACGACGAGCTTGATGCGGCCGACATGATGCTCGTTGCCGATCTCCGCCGGATTCCACGCCACGTCGAGCCAACGTTCCGGCATTTCGGCGAAGCTTTCCAACGTCGGGCAATCAATGGTGTGGATCGTCACGCCCTTGCCCTGTGTCACGATGCCGACGACGCGATCGCCAGGTAGCGGATGGCAGCAGCCGGCGTAATGGACCGCCATGCCGGGAATGAGACCCTCGAGCGGCACGGCGTAGCCCTTGGTCTTGCCATCCTTGCCGATCTTCTTGCCGCGGCGCGGCGCCAGCGGCACGACATTGTCGCCGGTCGGCGGCAGCACCGCCTTGCCCTTGTCCTTGATGCCAGGGAACACGGCGCGCACCACGTCGCGGCCACTGTGATTGCCGGCACCGACGGCGGCGATGAGATCTTCCGGCGCGTCGACTTTGAAGATTTTCAACACACCCTTCAGGGCCTTGTCGGAATATTCGTAGCCTTCCTGGTCGAAGGCCTTCTCGAGAATCGCGCGGCCGAGATAGACATATTCCTGGCGCTCGCGGTTGCGCACGAAGCGGCGCACATGGGAGCGCGCCTTGCCGGTGACGACGAAGCTCTCCCAGGTCGGCGACGGTGACTGGGCGCGCGACGTGATGATCTCGACCTGATCGCCGTTGGCGAGCTCGGTCTTGAGCGGCACGATGCGGCCATTGACCTTGGCGCCCACAGTGTGATCGCCGACTTGCGAGTGCACGGCATAAGCGAAGTCGACCGGCGTGGCGCCGCGCGGCAAGGCGATGAGGTCGCCCTTCGGCGTGAAGCAGAACACCTGATCCTGGTACATCTCGAGCTTGGTGTGCTCGAGGAATTCTTCCGGGTTCGACGCCTGATCGAGAATATCGAGCAGCTCGCGCAGCCAACGGTATTTCTTGCCCTCCGTGCCCTCGCCTTCGCCCTGCTTATATTGCCAGTGGGCGGCGACGCCGCGCTCGGCGATATCATGCATCTCGCGGGTGCGGATCTGAATCTCGATGCGCTGGCGCAGCGGACCGATGACGCCTGTGTGCAGCGAGCGATAGCCGTTCGGCTTGGGCGTCGAGAGGTAATCCTTGAAGCGGCCCGGCACGACGGGATATTTGCCGTGCAGCATGCCAAGCGCGGCATAGCAGGCGCCGACATCGTCGACGACGACGCGGAAAGCCATGATGTCGGAGAGCTGCTCAAAGGTGACGTTCTTGCGCTGCATCTTCTCCCAGATCGAATAGGGCGATTTCTCGCGCCCCTCGACTTCGGCTTTGACGCCCCCCTTCTCGATCGTCGCCTTCAGTTCACCAACGATCTGATCGACCATCGCGCCGCCCTGGTCGCGCAAATAGCCGAGGCGCGCCATGATCGAAGCGCGCGCTTCCGGTTGCAGTTCTTTGAAGGCGAGGTCTTCCAGCTCGTCCTTGAACTCGCGCATGCCGATGCGCTCGGCGAGCGGCGCGTAAATCTCCATCGTCTCGCGGGCGATCGAACGGCGCTTGTCGGGATTCTTGATGTAATGCAGCGTGCGCATGTTGTGCAGCCGGTCGGCCAGCTTGACCAAGAGCACGCGGATGTCTTCCGACATGGCGAGCAGGAATTTGCGGAAGTTTTCCGCCTGCTTGGTCTGGTCGGACTGCAGCTCGATGCGCGACAGCTTGGTCACGCCGTCGACCAGCTTGGCGATCTCCTTGCCGAAGACACGCTCGATCTCCTCGTTTGTCGCCAACGTGTCTTCGACCGTGTCGTGCAGCAACGCGGTGATGATGGTCGCCGAATCGAGCTTCATACCGGTGAGAATGCCGGCGACTTCGAGGGGATGGGAGAAGTACGGATCGCCCGATGCGCGCGTCTGCGAGCCATGCGCCTTCATCGAGAAGACGTAAGCCTTGTTGAGCGCGTCCTCGTCGGCGGCCGGATCGTAGGCCCGCACGCGCTCGACGAGTTCGAATTGGCGGATCATGGGACTGGCGCTGCCGGGCAGCGCGGACTGGCGACGGAAGTTACGTTTTGGCGATCAGAGAGAAGCAGCCGAAGGACGGCAGCGCGGTTCGCGAAAAGGAAGCCCGCGCTGCCCGTCATTCACTCCTCTTCGTCGGCGCTCTCCGCCGCGGTATTGTCTTCGACCAGTTCGCCGTCGGCGTCCGCCTCGGCTTCGGCCGCTTCTTCGGCAACGTCTTCGTCGGCATCGACGCCGAGGGCATCGTTGCCGACCGCGAGCACTTCGTCGGCGATCTCTTCTTCGACGAGGCTGCGGCGGCTCGGCGATTCGACGCCGATCAGGTCATCGCCGGCGGCGAGCAGATCGAGGTTGTCCTCTTCCGGCTCGTCCTTCTCGACGTGCTTCTGCAGATTTTGAATCAGGTTGGCGTTGAGCACGTCGACCTGCACGCCGTCCTCGGCGATCTCGCGCAGCGACACGACGGGATTCTTGTCGTTGTCGCGGTCGAGCGTCAGCGGCGAACCGGCGGAAATCTCGCGGGCGCGCTGGGCGGCCAACAGGACCAGTTCGAAGCGATTGGGAACCTTGAGGACGCAGTCCTCGACAGTGATGCGGGCCATTGAGAGACGGTCTCCAAACCTTTGGAAGAATTAACGGATATATAGGTGCCGCGCCCCCAGAAGGCAAGGTAAACCGCGCCTTTGCGGCGGTCTTGCATCACCCTGTGACCGGGCTGTCACGCCGTCAGCGGGCGGGTTTCCTGGGCCGGATCGAGGCCGGCCAGCAGGTCGCCGATCGGCCGGCCGGTCGCCGGGTGGCGCCAATCGGGCGCCAGTTCCGCCAGCGGACGCAGCACGAAAGCCCGCTCGGCCAGGCGCGGATGGGGCAAAAGCGGCGCCTCGGGGCCGCCGTTTACCATGTCGTGATAGCTCAAAAG
>CANJIM010000006.1 GCA_947474495.1 Rhodospirillaceae bacterium | reverse complement strand
TGCAGTCATGGCTGTAGAGATGCGCTTTGGCGCGGTTTATTACAATGCAAGACGGTTAATAGGCCCGCGCGCCCTTAAAGCCAACTTAACATGCGTTTTAAGCCGCCGCGAAGCGCCTAACACCCTGTTCCGTCATGGGAATTGACCGCTTGTCTGCCCGGCGCGACAGTGGCGGTCCCACAATCCACGAAACCGGAGTTATAGAGTATGGACGCCTTCGATCTGAGAGGACGGGTGGTGATCGTCACCGGCGGCAGCCGCGGATTGGGCCGCGCCATGGGCTGGGGCCTGCTCGCCCACGGCGCCAAGCTGGTGCTCGCCGGCCAGGACAGCGCACGCATCGCCAAGACGGCGAGCGAGGCGGAGGCCGAGTTCGGCAAGAGCAATGTGCTGGGACGGCGCTGCGACGTGCGCTCGCAACAGGACTGCGATGAGCTGGTGCAGACGGCGCTCGATGTCTTCGGCCGCGTCGATGTGCTGGTCAACAACGCCGCGCTCGGCCAGCGCTACGTCGGCGACTCGCCGAAGTCGACATCGACGAAGTTCTGGGAGGCCGATCCCGAACGCTGGCGCGACGCCATCGACGTCAACGTCACCGGCGGCTTCTACATGGCGCGCGCCGTGACGCCGCATATGCTCAACCAAGGCTGGGGCCGCATCGTCAATGTGACCACGAGTCTCGGCACCCTGCAGCGCAAACTCAACTCGCCCTATGGCGTGACCAAGTCGGCGATGGAAGCGGCGACCTTGATCTGGTCGCAGGAACTGGACGGCACAGGCGTGACGGTCAACAGCCTGATTCCCGGCAGCGCCGCGCGCACCGACATGGTCTTCAATGCGAAGGGGCCATTGCTGGAGCCGGAGGTGATGGTGCCGCCGATGCTGTGGCTCGCGTCACAATTGTCGGACGGCCTGACCGGCGGCCGCTACGTCGCCAAATTGTGGGACGCATCGCTGGCGCCGACCGACGCCGCGATCAAAGCCCGCGAATTGCCGGTGCTGCGCGAGCCGCCGGCGGATCGGCGGTAGACTTACTTATCAGCGCCGCCTAACAATCCCCGCAGCTCATACAGCAAATCCAGCGCGCCGCGCGGCGTGAGGTCGTCGGGATTGACGCGCGCGAGTTTGCGTTCGATCTCGGACGGCTCAGTGGGCGCTGGCGGTTTGGCGGCGGCGACGGCGGTCGAGAACAGCGGCAGATCTTCGGCCAGCTGATTGACCGCCTTGGTCTTGCCGCCGGCTTCCAGATTCGCCAGCACCTCTTCGGCGCGCAGCACGGCGGCGGCGGGCAGGCCCGCCAGCTTCGCCACATGGATGCCGTAGGAACGGTCGGCCGAGCCGGGGCCGATCTCATGCAGGAACACCACATTGTCCTGCCATTCCTTGATGCGCATGGAATGGTTGGACAGCTGCGCCAGGCGCGCCGAGAGCGCCGTCAGCTCGTGGTAATGCGTGGCAAAGAGCGCGCGGCATTTGTTGATGTCGTGCAGATGCTCGATGGTCGCCCAGGCAATCGACAGGCCGTCGTAGGTCGCGGTGCCGCGGCCGATCTCGTCGAGGATGACCAGCGCGCGGTCGCTTGATTGATTGAGGATGGCGGCGGTCTCGACCATCTCGACCATGAAGGTCGAGCGGCCGCGCGCCAGATCGTCCGCCGCGCCGACGCGGCTGAACAGGCGGTCGACCGCGCCGATCACCGCGCTCTCGGCCGGCACGTAAGCGCCGGCTTGCGCCAGAATCGCGATAACGGCGTTCTGGCGCAGGAAGGTGCTCTTGCCCGCCATGTTGGGACCGGTGATCAGCCACAAACGGCTGGCGCCGAGATCACAATCGTTGGCGACGAAAGCGGCGCTGCCGGCGGCCTCGCGCGCCAGGGCCGCTTCGACCACCGGATGGCGGCCACCCTTGATATTGAAGGCGAGGCTGTCGTCGATGGTCGGGCGCGACCAGCGCTGATCGATGGCCAGTTCGGCCAGCGCCGCCGAGACGTCGAGCACGGCGATGGCCTGCGCCGCTTGAGCAATCTGCCCAGCGCGATCGCGGACGGCGGCGCAGAGTTCTTCGAAGGCTTTGAGCTCGAGCGCGAGCGCGCGGTCGGCGGCGCGGGAAATCCGCGTTTCCAACTCAGCGAGCTCCGGCGTGGTGAAGCGCACGGCGCTGGCGATGGTCTGGCGATGGATGAAGAAGCGTTCCTGGCCTTCCGGGCCATTCGCGGCGGCGATCTTGTCGGCGAGGTTCGGGCGCGTCTCGATGAAATAGCCGAGCACATTGTTGTGCTTGATCTTGAGGCCGGGAATGTCGGCCGCCGTGGCGTAACGCGATTCGAGGCCCGCAATCAGCTTGCGGCTGTCGTCACGCAAGGATTTTGCCTCGTCGAAATCGGGATCGTAGCCGCTCGCCAAAAAGCCGCCGTCACGCGCGAACAATGGCAGCTCTTCGGTCAAGGCGCGTTGCAGCAGATCGACCAGCGCGCCTTCGGTGCCGAGGCGCGAACAAGCGGTGGCGATGGCGTCGGGCAATTCGTCGAACCCGTCCTGGCGGCCCGGCGATTCGAAGCGGCGGCGCAGCGCAGCGCCCGCCGCCAGCGCATCGCGAATGGCGGCGAGATCGCGCGGACCGCCACGGCCGACGCCGAGGCGCGACAAGGCGCGCGCCATGTCGGGCAGGCGGCCGAGCACGGCGCGCACGTCTTCCCGCAAATTGCGCGACTGCACGAAAAAGCCGACCGCGTCATGGCGGCGGCGGATGCGCGCGACATCTGTGAGCGGGGCGGCGAGACGCGAGGCCAAAAGCCGCGCGCCGGCGCCGGTGAGCGTGCGGTCGATGACGGCGAGCAGGCTGCCGTCGCGCCCGCCGTCCGGCCCGTGCAGCAGTTCGAGATTGCGCCGAGTGGCGCCGTCGATCTCCATCACCGCGCGCGCCGCCAATTGGCGCAACGGCGCGAAGGCGGGCAGACGGCCCTTTTGCGTCAGATCGACATAATCGACCAGCGCCCCGGCGGCGGCCAATTCGGCGCGGCCGAACGACCCGAAGGCATCGAGGGCGGCGACGCCGTAAAGCGTCTGCAGGCGGCGGCGGGCGTTCTCGCTATCGAACAGGCTGGAAGGTTGCGGCGTTAGCGATCCGGCGCCGTCGTTGGCAGCGGCGGCGACATCGGGCCGCGCCAGCAGCTTGTCGGCGATGAGCAATTCGCCCGGCGCGATGCGCGCCAGGGCGGCGGGCAATTGTTCCGCCGTCACGCCCTGGACGACGAATTCGCCGGTCGACAGGTCGAACCAAGCGAGGCCGAGCGAGCCCGCCGCCTCGGCCAAGGCGGCGAGGAAATTGTTGCGCCGCGAATCCAACAGCGAGTCTTCGGTCAGCGTGCCCGGCGTGACCAGCCGCACGACCTCACGCTTCACCACCGATTTGGCGCCGCGCTTCTTGGCCTCAGCGGGATCTTCGACCTGTTCGCAGACGGCGACGCGAAAGCCCTTCTTGATCAGGCGCGCGAGATAGGCTTCCGCCGCGTGGACCGGCACGCCGCACATCGGAATGTCTTCGCCATTGTATTTACCGCGCTTGGTGAGCGCGATGTCGAGGGCACGCGAGGCCTGCACCGCGTCGTCGAAGAAAATCTCGTAAAAGTCGCCCATGCGGTAGAACAGCAGCGCGCCGGGGTGAGCGCGCTTAATGGCGTGGTATTGCCCCATCAAAGGTGTCGTATCGGCAGCAGAAACGATGGCAGCGGCAATCGCCGCCTCGGCCATGCCTTCGGGAGAAGCTATAGCTTCATCGGTCTTGTCGATGGCGTCTGGCGACGTCGTGCTCGGCGAATTCAAATTTGCTGCGCTGCAATAATGCTGTGAAAGCCCGCCATTGCTATAAGAACGAGCGGCAGGCCGAAAGTCTTCGAACGGGAGACACGCTAACTTAACGGCGCTGTAACCTGCCACCAAGGGCTTCGTTTATAAGGTGGGGCATGAGCTCCGCTCATTCGCCCCAGTTATCGAATTTTGATGACAGTGGCGGCCGCGCTTGGCAAGTTTCCCGCTTCATTTGGGCCGGCGGCTGCCGGCTCCCTTCCCGCGGGTTCTGAACGACGCACTGAAACGGCTTTTTGCCGCGCGCGCCGCCTGCGGATGCCCAGCTAGGGCGCAACAACTCGTCGACCCGACTTTCGAAGCGTACCGTCGCGGCCGTCGCCAAAGGATTTGTACCGTGGATACCAACAATCACGTCACCGACGAAGAAGCCCTGCTGCTCCATTCCTCGGGACGCCCCGGCAAGCTGGAAATCGTCGCCACCGTCCCGATGACGACGCAGCGCGACCTGTCGCTGGCCTATTCCCCCGGCGTCGCCGCCCCGGTGCTCCGCATCGCCAAGGACCCCGCCGCCGCTTATGAATATACCGTGCGCGGCAACATGGTCGCCGTCATCACCAACGGCACGGCGATCCTCGGCCTCGGCGATCTCGGCGCGCTGGCTGCCAAGCCGGTGATGGAAGGCAAGTCGGTGCTGTTCAAGCGCTTCGCCGACGTCGATTCGATCGATCTCGAAGTCGACACCAAGGACGTCGAGGAATTCATCAATTGCGTGCGCTTCCTCGGGCCCTCGTTCGGCGGCATCAATCTGGAAGACATCAAGGCGCCCGAATGCTTCATCATCGAGCAGCGCCTGCGCGAGATGATGGACATTCCGGTGTTCCATGACGACCAGCACGGCACGGCGATCATCGCCACCGCCGGCCTGATCAACGCGCTCGAGATCACCGGCCGCGACATCAAGAATTTCAAGATGGTGGTCAACGGCGCCGGCGCCGCCGCCATCGCCTGCGTCGAACTGGTGAAGGCCATCGGCGTGCCGCACGGCAACGTCACCCTGTGCGACACCAAGGGCGTCATCTATCAGGGCCGCACCGACGGCATGAACCAGTGGAAATCGGCCCACGCCATCCCGACCGAAGCGCGCACGCTGGCCGATGCCATGAAGGGCGCCGACGTGTTCTTCGGCCTCTCGGCCAAGGGCGCCGTGACCAAGGAGATGGTCGTCGCCATGGCCGCCAAGCCGATCATCTTCGCCATGGCCAATCCGGACCCCGAGATCACGCCGGAAGAGGCGCATAGCGTGCGCGCCGACGCCATCGTCGCCACCGGCCGCTCGGACTATCCGAATCAGGTCAACAACGTGCTCGGCTTCCCCTACATCTTCCGCGGCGCGCTCGATGTGCGCGCCAGCACGATCAACGACGAGATGAAGATCGCCGCCGCCCACGCGCTTGCCGAACTGGCGCGCGAAGACGTGCCCGACGAAGTGTCCGACGCCTCGCTCGGCCAGAAGCTGCAGTACGGCCCGAACTACATCATTCCGTCGCCGTTCGATCCGCGCCTGATCGTCGCCGTGCCGAGCGCGGTGGCGCAGGCCGCCATGGCGTCGGGCGTGGCGCAGAAGCCGATCGAGAACATGGAAGCTTACCGGCGCGTGCTCGCCTCGCGCCTGGACCGCACCTCGGCGGCGCTCAACTCGATCTTCGAGACTGTGCGCGCCAATCCCAAGCGCGTCGTCTTCGCCGAAGGCGAGGAAGAGACGGTGATCCGCGCCGCCGCGTCGTTCCGCAACGCCGGCTACGGCACGCCGGTGCTGATCGGCGTCAAAGACCGCGTGCAGGAGACCATGAACTCCTTCGGCCTCAAGGTCGGCGACGACATGGAAATCTACAATGCGGCGCTCAACCCCGATAACAAGCGCTACATCGACTTCCTTTATGAGCGCCTGCAGCGCCACGGCGTGCTCTATCGCGACTGCCAGCGCATGGTGCATCAGGACCGCAACATCTTCGCCGCCTGCATGGTGGCGCTCGGCGACGCCGACGCCATGGTGACCGGCGTGACGCGCTCGTCCTTCGTTGCCTATAGCGAGATTCGCCGCGTCATCGACGCCAAGCCGAACGAGCGGGTGATCGGCCTGACCATGATGCTGGCGCGCGAACGCACGGTGTTCATCGCCGACACCATGGTGCATGAAGTGCCGACGACGGCCGAGTTCGCCGATATCGCCATCCAAGCGGCCAAGGCCGCGCGCCAGCTCGGCCATGAGCCGCGCGTCGCCTTCGTCTCCTTCTCGAACTTCGGCGATCCCTTGCGCGAGAAGGGCAAGCGCGTGCGCGAAGCCGTCGAGCATCTCGACACCATGAAGGTCGACTTCGAATATGACGGCGAAATGTCGGTCGACGTCGCCCTCAACCCGGAGCTGCGCACGCTCTATCCGTTCTGCCGCCTGTCGGCGCCGGCCAACGTGCTGATCATGCCGGCGCTCGATCCGGCGATCATCTCGGCCAAACTGCTGCAGGAACTCGGCGGCGGCACCGTCGTCGGCCCGCTGCTCATCGGCCTCAGCAAGCCGGCGCAGATCGTGCCGATGGGCTCGAACGTCACCGAATTGGTCAACGTCGCCGCGCTCGCCGCCTACGACGCGATCAAAGGTTAGCCCGCTCCTCTCGCGGACTGTCATCCACCGGTTATCGGCCCCGCCCTCGCGCGGGGCCGATCCCGTTTGGGACCCGCCGACGGCAAGGCTTGACTTCCCCGGCACGGCGAGGGAAGAGGCAGCATGTCGCTTTCGCGCATTTCCGCCGGCCGCTTGATCTTCACGACGCTCGCGCTCACCGCGCCGACGCTGATCTTGCTCGTCATCCTGGCCTTGCAGGACGAATTGGCCTGGGGTCACGTTTTCACCGCCGGCGGCGCTGTGGCGGTCGCCTTGTTCTTCCTGGTGCGCCGCCATCTCTATGAAATTTCGGTGATCATCGCCACCGCCGATGCCTTGGCGGAGACCGACCGCATGCCGCGCCCACAGCCGCCGCGCCTCGGCGGCCGCTTCACCGGCGACGCGCTGGCCGCCGTGCTGCGCCTCGACCGCATCTGGCGCGAACGCGCCGAGGCCCTGCGCAGCGGCGTCGGCGAGAACAAAGGCGTGTTCGACAGCCTGCCCGATCCCCTGATCTTGCTCGACGGACGCCGCCGCGTGACCTTCGGCAATATGGCGGCGCGTCAATTGCTCGGCACCATCGCCGTCGGCGCCGATCTGGCAGTGGCGCTGCGCGATCCAGCCGTGCTGGAAGCGGTCGATGGCGTGCTGGAAGACGGCACGGGACGCCAAGCGGAGTTCCATGCCGTGCAGCCGAGCGAACGGCACTTCGCCGTGCGCATCGAAAAGCTGCGCTTGCCGCCGCCGACCGACGAACGGCCCAATCCGGCGCCGGGCGGCGCCATTTGCGTGCTGGTCATGGTCGATGTCAGCGCCATCAAGCGCATCGAGCAAATGCGCAGCGATTTCATCGCCAACGCGTCGCACGAATTGCGCACGCCGCTCTCCAGCCTGATCGGCTTCATCGAGACGCTGCAGGGCCCGGCGCGCGACGACGCGCCGGCCCGCGAGCAATTCCTCAAATTGATGCATGAGCAGGCGCAGCGCATGGCCCGCTTGGTGCGCGATCTCTTATCGCTGTCGATCATCGAGATGAGCGAGCACAAGCCGCCGGCCGGCCATGTCGACGTCCCGGCCATGTTGCAAACCGTGGTGGCGATCCTGCAGCTGCAGGCGCGCGCCAAGGGCATGACGGTGAAAATCGCCGTCGAGGGCGAAGTGCCGAGCGTGCCCGGCGATTCCGACCAGCTTGCCCAGCTCTTCCAGAACCTGATCGACAACGCGATCAAGTACGGCGTCGCCAACAGCGACGTGACGGTGCGCGTCTGGCCGACGAAAGGCGCGGCGAGCAGCGATCTCGCGATTCCCGCAGCGGCGCTCGCCATCGCGGTCAGCGACAAGGGCGAGGGCATCGCCCAGGAGCATCTGTCGCGTCTGACCGAGCGCTTCTACCGGGTCGACACCGCCCGCTCGCGCGCTGTCGGCGGCACCGGTCTTGGCCTCGCCATCGTCAAACATATCGTCGCGCGCCATCGTGGCCAGTTGCGCATCGACAGCGAGCCGGGCCAGGGCAGCCGCTTCACCGTCTTTTTGCCGCTCGAAGCGCCTCTGGCGGACGACGCCAGCCCGAACTGAGCTCAAAAAACCATTCCTAGACAATGAGTTAGACTTGTCGAGTTTTCTGACACGCGCCTGCCGGCGCCGTGTCACATAACGTTCACATACCTGTAGTATTTGTGTCCTCGAAGCCCCTTAGATTGCGCCGCGCAAGCTCGGGGCGCGAATCAGGCCCTGATCCGCGTCCCCCGGACATCTCCGTCCGACCCCACACACTCTTCCACGGGAGTCCCCTCCATGCGCATGACAGCGAGCCTCGTCGCGGCGGCTGCAGCCCTTTGCACGGCTTATACCGCTAGCGCGGCCGACATCTCCGGCGCCGGCGCCACCTTCCCCTATCCGATCTATTCCAAGTGGGCCGATGCCTACAAGAAAGAGACCGGCGACAGCCTGAACTACCAGTCGATCGGCTCCGGCGGCGGCATCAAGCAGATTCAGTCGAAGACCGTGACCTTTGGCGCCTCCGACATGCCGCTCACTGCCGAGCAGCTGGAGAAGGACGGCATGATCCAGTTCCCGACCGTCATGGGCGGCGTCGTCCCGGTCGTCAACCTCGACGGTATCAAGCCGGGCGAGCTGGTGATCGACAGCAATACGCTGGCGGACATCTATCTCGGCAAGATCACCAAGTGGAACGATCCGGCCCTCGCCAAGCTGAACCCGTCGGCCAAGCTGCCGAACCAGGCCATCGCCGTCGCTTACCGTTCGGACGGCTCGGGCACCACCTTCGTGTTCACCGAATATCTCAGCAAGGTGAACCCGGAATGGAAGACCAAGGTCGGCGCGAACACCTCGGTCCAGTGGCCGGTCGGTATTGGCGGAAAAGGCAATGAAGGCGTTGCCGGCACCGTCACCAACACGAAGGGCGCGATCGGCTACGTCGAATACGCCTACGTGAAGCAGAACAAGATGACCTACATGCGGATGATCAACCGCGACGGCAAAGCCGTGGAGCCGGGCTCCAAGGCCGTGCAAGCCGCCGCCGCTGGTGCCGACTGGGCCGGTACGCCCGGCATGGCCGTCATCATCACCAACGCGCCGGGCGAGCTGAGCTGGCCGATGGCGTCCGCCACCTTCATCATCATGTACAAGCAGCCGCAAGATCCGGCCGCCTCCGCCGCCGCCCTCAAGTTCTTCGACTGGGCCTACAGCAAGGGCGATGCCATGGCCGAAGAGCTCGACTATGTCCCGATGCCGGACAACGTCGT
Organism: Rhodospirillaceae bacterium; assembly: GCA_947474495.1. Classification (GTDB taxonomy): domain Bacteria; phylum Pseudomonadota; class Alphaproteobacteria; order SMXQ01; family SMXQ01; genus CAMAVH01. The sequence continues at coordinate 48,412 of CANJIM010000006.1, read as the reverse complement.
CGGCCTGATCAAGAAGGTCTGGGCCGACCAGATCAAAGCGAAGATGTAAGACGCTTTCGCGGGGGGCCGGGTTTTCCGGTCCCCCGTTTCTACTTCGATATTTTGACTGCCATTTATTCGTTTGTTCCTTTCTTTCCTGCCTTTCGACTTCACCAAAAATCACGAGGCCATCGTGGCGGAACTCAGCGTCGAAACCTCATTCACGTCGGCGGTCGTCGATCGAACGCGCGCGCTAAAGCGCTTCGCTTTGACCGATGCCTTCTTCCGTAGCCTGACCCGCATTTGCGCCATCAGCGTACTCGTCATTCTCGGTGCCATTATGTTCTCGCTGGTCGAGGGCTCGTGGCTGGCGCTGAGCACGTTCAAGCTCGACTTCGTCACCACCGAAGTCTGGAACCCGGTCACGATTAAATTCGGTGCTCTATCGCCGATCTACGGCACCCTGATCACGTCGTTCCTCTCCATGTTGATCGCGGTGCCGCTCGGCCTCGGCATCGCTATTTTCCTGACCGAGCTCTGCCCGCCGCTGCTGCGCCGCCCGTTCGGCATCGCCATCGAATTGCTCGCCGGCATCCCCTCGATCATCTACGGCATCTGGGGCCTGTTCGTCTTCGCCCCCTTCCTGCAAAGCCATGTGCAGCCCTTTTTGATCGACGCCTTCGCCGATATTCCCGTGCTCAGCAGCCTGTTTGCCGGCCCGCCCTATGGTATCGGCATCCTCACCGCGTCGCTGATCCTCGTCATCATGATCCTGCCCTTTATCGTCGCCATCACCCGCGACGTGTTTGAGACGGTGCCGACGGTGCTGCGCGAATCGGCCTACGGCCTCGGCTGCACCACTTGGGAGGTGACGCGCAACGTCGTGCTGCCCTTCACCCGCGTCGGCGTCATCGGCGGTTGCATGTTGGCGCTCGGCCGGGCGCTCGGCGAGACCATGGCGATCACCTTCGTGATCGGTAACGCGCATCGGATTTCCGGATCCATTCTCGCGCCTGGCACCACCATTTCGGCCACCATCGCCAATGAGTTCGCTGAAGCGGTGGGCGACGTCTATTTCTCCGCGCTGATTTCTCTCGGCCTCATTCTCTTCTTCATCACCTTCATCGTCCTGGCGATCGCACGCTACATGCTGCTGCGCCTCGAACGCCAGGCGGGGAACTAAGCCATGGCCACAGACGTCCGCAATATGACCCTTTATCGCCGCCGCGCCGTCCGCAATCGCGTCTACATGGGCCTGTCTGTGGCTGCGGCCGCTATCGGTCTCGGTTGGTTGGCGATCATCCTTGGCACGCTGCTCATCAAAGGCCTGGCCGGCATCAATCTCGCCGTCTTCACCGAAATGACCCCGCCGCCGCAAGCGGCGGGCGGCTTGGCGAACGCTATCGTCGGCAGCCTGATCATGACCGGCCTTGCCGTCGCCATCGGCACGCCGATCGGCACGCTGGCCGGGACCTACATGGCCGAATACGGCCGTTACGACAAACTCACGCCGGTGATCCGCTTCATCAACGACATTCTCTTGTCCGCCCCCTCGATCGTCATCGGCCTGTTCATTTATGAAGTGCTGGTCACGCGCATGGGTCACTTCTCCGGCCTAGCCGGTGCCGTCGCCCTCGCCGTGATCGTGCTGCCGGTCGTCGTGCGCACCACGGAAGACATGCTGCTGCTGGTGCCGAACACGCTGCGCGAAGCCGCCGCCGCGCTCGGCACGCCAACCTGGCATATCGTCATGAAGGTCGGCTATCGCGCGGCGCGCGCCGGCATCATCACCGGCGTGTTGCTGGCCGTCGCCCGCGTGACGGGTGAAACCGCGCCGCTCCTCTTTACCGCCCTGAACAATCAGTTCTGGAGCACCAATCTCAACGCGCCGATGCCGAGCCTGCCGGTTGTCATCTTCCAATTCGCGTTGAGCCCTTACGAAAACTGGCGCGAATTGGCTTGGACCGGCGCGCTTCTCATTACCTTCGCGGTGCTCTCCCTCAGCATTCTCGCGCGGGTCCTTTCCAGCAAATCGGGTGGCGAACGATGAGTATGATGGCCAATAATCTCGGTACGTCGGCGATTGGCGCGCGGACGGACGAGAACACACCGGAAAAAATTTCCGTCCGCGACCTGTCGTTTTTTTACGGCGAGACCAAGGCGCTGAAGAATATTTCCCTGCCGCTCTACGAGCGCACTGTGACCGCCTTCATCGGTCCGTCGGGCTGCGGCAAATCGACGCTGCTGCGCTGCCTCAACCGCATGTACGAGCTCTATCCGAAGCAGCATGCCGAGGGCGAAGTGCTGCTCGACAATGTCAATATCCTCAACCCCAAACAAGATCTCAACCTGCTGCGCGCCAAGGTCGGCATGGTGTTCCAGAAGCCGACGCCGTTTCCGATGACGATTTACGACAACATCGCCTTCGGCGTGAAGCTTTACGAAAACCTGCCGCGCGCCGAGATGAACGAACGCGTCGAATCGTCGCTGCGTCGCGCCGCCCTGTGGGACGAAGTGAAGGACAAGCTCAACACCAGCGGCCTCGGCTTGTCTGGCGGCCAACAGCAGCGCCTCTGCATTGCCCGCACCATCGCGGTGCGCCCGGAAGTGATTCTGTTCGATGAGCCCTGCTCGGCGCTCGATCCGATCTCGACCAGCAAGATCGAAGAGCTGATCGACGAGTTGAAAGACCACTACACGATCGCCATCGTGACCCACAACATGCAGCAGGCGGCCCGCGTGTCAGAGTTCACCGCCTTCATGTATCTCGGCGAATTGATCGAATACGACCGCACGGAAAAGATCTTCACGACGCCCAGCGTCAAGAAGACCGAGGAATATGTCACCGGCCGTTTCGGCTGATCGCGGACTTCAGGCAAGGAACGAACAGGCCATGGCCGACCATACCGTAAAATCCTACGACGATGAGCTGAAGAACCTCCACGAGGACATCCTGCGCATGGGCGGCATCGCCGAAGCGCAGTTTGCCTCGGCGATCCAAGCCGTCACCAAACGCGATCCCGATATCGCGGCGCTCACCGTCAAGGGCGATGCGAAGCTCGATGAGCTGAACCTGATCGTCGATCAGCGCGTGGTGCGCATGCTGGCGTTGCGTCAGCCGATGGCGAGCGATCTGCGCGAAATCATCTCATCGCTCAAGATCGCCGCAGACGTCGAGCGCATGGGCGATTACGCCGCCAACATCGCCAAGCGCTCGATCGCCATTGCCGAAATGCGCCCGGTGAAGCCGCTCGCCAGCATTCCGCGCATGGGCCGCCTGGTTCAGCATCTGATCAAGGATGTGCTCGACGCCTATAACGAGCGCAATGCCGAAAAGGCCAAGCAGGTGTGGCTGCGCGACGAGGAAGTCGACGATGCGTATAACGCGCTGTTCCGCGAAACCCTCACCTACATGATGGAAGATCCGCGCAACATCACGCCCTGCACGCATCTTCTGTTCGTCGCCAAGAACATCGAGCGCATCGGCGATCACGCCACCAACATCGCCGAAACGATCTACTTCATCGTTCATGGCACGACGCTCAACGAAAGTCGTCCGAAGGGCGATTCCTCCAGCTTCCTGGTCGTCAATCCCGACGACGAGGCGCCGAAGGCGTAAGGACAGCGAGCCCCGATGAAACCGCTCATTCTCCTGGTCGAAGACGAAGAAGCGCTGCTCACCGTGCTGCGCTACAACCTCGAGCGCGAGGGCTTCGAGGTAATGACGGCGACCAACGGCGAGGAAGGCCTGATGCTGCTCGACGAGCGGCGGCCCGATATCATGCTGCTCGATTGGATGCTGCCGCTGGTCTCCGGCATCGAGATTTGCCGCCAGGTGCGCCGCAAGCCCGAAACCCGCGATATTCCGGTGATCATGCTGACGGCGCGCGGCGAGGAAGGCGACAAGATCCGCGCGCTCAATTCCGGCGCCGACGATTACATCACCAAACCGTTTTCGCCGAGCGAGCTGATTGCCCGCGTACAGGCCGTGCTGCGCCGCTCGCGCCCGGCGCTCGCCGCCGAAGCGCTGACCTACGGCGACATCGTCATGGATCTCGCGGCCCATCGCGTGTTTCGCGGTAGCAAGCCGGTGCATTTGCGCCCGACGGAGTTTCGTCTGCTGCGCTTCTTGATCGAGCATCCCGGCCGGGTTTTCTCGCGTGAGCAGTTGCTCAATGCGGTATGGACGCACGACACTTACATCGAACCCCGCACGGTCGACGTGCATATCCGCCGCCTGCGCAAGGCGCTCAATGTCGGCGACAAGGAAGATGTTATCCGCACCGTCCGCGCAACCGGTTATTCGCTGGAAAGCGACGGCTTCGCCGCCAACACCGCCGAGGCGAGCTAAGACGCTTTAGGCTGCGGCGCCACAGGCGCCAAACCCGTCAGCCCGCGCCGCATCATCCAGGCGAGCAGCAAGAGGCCTGGTAAGGCCGCTGCCGCCGAGATACAGAAGAACGTCACCCAATCGACCTGATCGGCCAGCCAGCCGCCACCCGACGACAGGGTCGTGCGGCCGACGACGGCGAGCGACGAGAACAGCGCATATTGCGTCGCCGTGAAGGAAAAGCTGCAGAGCGACGAGATATAGGCGACGAAGGCGGCAGAGCCCATGCCGCCGGTAAAGTTCTCCGTCGCGATGGTCAGGGTCAGAAAGCCGATATCGTGGCCGACCATGGCCTGCGCCGCGAACATCAGGTTCGACAGCGCCTGCAAGATGCCGCAGACCAGCAATGCCTTCAAAATTCCGTAGCGCGCCACGGCAACGCCGCCTGCCGCCGCGCCGACCAAGGTGGCGACGAAGCCGAACAGCTTGCTGACGCTGGCGATCTCGCCGAGCGTGAAGCCGGTGTCGATGTAGAATTTGTTGGCCATGACACCGGCCACCGCGTCGCCGAATTTATAGAGCACGATGAAGGCGAGAATTTGCGCCCAGCCACTGCGGCGCAGAAAATCGCCGAACGGCATGAGGACATGGTCCGTCAGCCATTCGCCGACGCTGCGCCGCGCGCGCGCGATGGTCTCACCCTGCGGCTCGGGATTGAGCAGGATGGTGGTGAGGCCGACGATCATGAGGGCGGCCATCACGCCATAGGCGGCGAACCAGCTGACATATTCCGCGATATAGAGCGCGCCGGCGCCCGACACCAACATGCCGATGCGATAGCCGACCTGGACCGCTGCCGAACCGGCACCTTGTTCGTCCGCCGCCAGAATCTCGACGCGATAGGCATCGACCACAATGTCTTGCGTCGCCGACAAAAAGGCGACGAGCACAGCGCCGGCGGCGACCAGGCCGATATCGCGCGCAGGATCGAGCGTGCCGAGCGCGAAGATCGCCACCAGCAGGGCAAGCTGGCTGACCACCGTCCAGGCGCGACGGCGGCCGAGCCAATTGCTGAGAAGCGGAATGCGCAGGCCGTCGATCAATGGCGACCAGACGAACTTGAACGAATAAGGCACGGCGACGAGCGCAAAGAGTCCGATCGCCGTTTTCGTCAGGCCGACGGTGGCGAGCCAGGCCGACAGCGTCGCCCCGGTCAGCGCCAGCGGCAGGCCGGACGAGAAGCCAAGCAGCAGGATGCAGAGCATGCGCCGGTCGCCATAGACCGCGATGGCGTCACGCCATCTCGATCGTTTGGCGACGGACGGATCGGTCATGTCAGACAGCTGCGCCCAATTTCGCCGTCACCAGATCGGCCAGCTTCACTTCCGGACGGGCGCCGTAGTGGCCGATGATCTCCGCCGCCGCGATGGCGCCGATGCGCCCGGCGACCGGCAACGGTAGGCCGCGCGTGTAGCCGTAGAGGAAGCCCGCGGCATAGAGATCGCCGGCGCCGGTCGTATCGACCAGCTTGGCGATCGGCTCGGCAGCGACCGTATGGGTCTTGTCGGCGGCGACGATCACCGCGCCCTTTTCGCTGCGCGTCAACGCCGCGACATCGCAATCGGCGCGCACCCTGGCGACCGCCTCGTCGAAATTCGACGTCTCGTAGAGCGAGAGAATCTCTGCCTCGTTGGCGAACAGGATGTCGACATGGTCTTTGACCAGGCGCTTGAAATCGGCGCGATGGCGATCGACGCAGAACGCGTCCGACAGCGTCAGCGAGACCTTGCGGCCGGCCTTGTGGGCGGCGGCGGCGGCGCGCAGAAACGCCTCCTTGGCCTGCGGTTTGTCCCACAGATAGCCTTCGAGATAGGTGACGGCGGCAGACGCGATCATCGCCTCGTCGACGTCGCTGGGGCCGAGGTCGGTGGACGCGCCGAGGAAGGTCTGCATGGTGCGCTGCGCGTCGTCGGTCACGAAGATCAGGCAGCGCGCTGTCGGCAGGCCGCTGGTCGCGGCCGACGTCTGGAAAGCGACGCCGGTGGCGCGGATGTCATGGGCGAAAATGCCACCGAGTTGATCGTCGCGCACCTTGCCGATGAAACCGGCGCGGCCGCCGAGCGAGGCGAGGCCGGCCATGCTGTTGGCCGCCGAGCCGCCCGACGCCTCAATGCCGGCGCCCATGACGCCATAAAGGCTTTCGGCGCGTTCGGCGTCGATCAGGGTCATCGCCGCTTTGGCGAGGCCGTGGGTCTTGAGGAACGCCTCGTCGGTTTTGGCGATGACGTCGACGATGGCGTTGCCGATGCCGACAACATCGAGAGTGGGCTGGCTGGACAAGGCGGCTCCTATGGGACGCGGGAAGGAAAGCGGGCGCAGTATAACCGCCCGACCCCTCGGAACAATGCCGGCGAAGCTTGAAATGGCCGCAAAATCCGTCGCCAGACCGCCCCGCCGCGCGCTATACAGTCCCCCACGGCGGACCTCAGATAATAGCCGCCAGAACCGACGGCCACAGCGGGAGACCGCGTCATGTTCGGGCGTAAGAAGCCAGAGGATACCGCCCGCGCGGCAGAACCCGCGACGGCCAGCGGCCAGACCCGCAGCGCGCCGAGCTTCGGCAGCGCTGGATCGCTCGCCCTGCGCAAGCCGTCGCCGGCCAAGCCGATTCCCGGACGCGGACCGGACATTCCCGGCGTGACGCCCCGGCGCGCCGACCCGCTGCAGGGCACGGCGCACGCGCAAGACCACAAGACATTGCTCATCGCCCGCGATGTCTCCATCAGCGGCAAAGTCGGCCCCTGCGAGCGCCTCCTCGTCGAAGGCCAGCTTGAAGCCGCCGTCGGCGATTGCCGCGAGCTCGATGTGGCGCGCAATGCCAGCTTCAAGGGCTCGATCCGCGTCGAGGATGCCGACATCGCCGGCCTGTTCGACGGCGAGATGGTGGTGCGTCGCCGCCTGCGCGTGCGCGCCACTGGCCGCCTACGCGGACGCATTTCCTACGGCCATATCGAGATCGAACCAGGCGGCCAGATCGACGGCGAAGTGGCCCGTCTGCAGCCGGTGGTGCCGCAAGCCTCGACAGCCGACTCAGCGGCGGATGACGCCGACGCCGCGCCGCGCACGTCATAATTTCCGGATCATTGCCGTGTCGCGCTTTTCCTGGTTGCTCCTGGCGTTCGCCATTCCGTCGCTCGCCGCCTGCGGCCTGCCGCCGCGCGAGCCGATGCGCGACGCGCATATGAGCTTTTACGATAAGTATCCCGATTGGAGGCCGGGCGATCCGTTGCCCGACGAAAGCGCGGCGGCCACGCCGGCGTCAGCGCCCGCCGCCGCTGCCTCAAGCACGCCTGCAAGCGCATCGCCCGCCACGCCACAGCGCCAAGCCGCGCTGCCGCCAGCCCGCGAAAGCTTGCAACGCGAGCCGCCGCCCGAGCCGCCGAAGCTTGAAGAGCTGCGCGGGCTCGACGCCGCCCAACTGACGCAGTTGCTTGGCAAGCCGACCCTGCTGCGCAACGAGGCGACGGCACAGATGTGGCAGTACCGCGGCGAAACTTGCGTGCTGCACTTGTTTCTTTATCCGGGAGCCGGCGGCGACAAGCGCGTCCAATATGTCGAGGCACGGCCACGCCAGACCGGCGCCGCCGCCGTGACCAGCGGTCCCAGCGAATGCCTCGCCACGCTGGTCGGCGCGCGGCGGCTGCGCTCATAGAAACCGGCATGCTAGACTGCGCCTCATGACCAACATCGACAGTCCCGCCATCTCCGAGACGCAGGCTTATGTGCCGTCGGCCATTGCCGACGCCGGCTTCCTGCGCAACCTTTGGTATTTCGCGCTGCCTGGCCGCGAGCTGGCCAAAGGGCAGTTCAAGCCGCTCTGGTTGCTCGGCGAACCGCTGCTGTTCGGCCGCACCAACGAGGGCGAGGTCTTCGCCATTCACGACATCTGCCCGCACCGCGGCATTCCGCTGTCTTACGGCAGCTTCGACGGTCGCGAGGTGGAGTGCTGCTATCACGGCTGGCGCTTCGGACCGGACGGCCGCTGTACCGCGATCCCCTCGCTGGTCGACGGACAGAGCCAGCTGGCGCGCGAAAAGATTCGCGTGCGCAGCTATATCTGCCGCGAGGTCCAGGGCATCGTCTGGGTCTATATGAGCGAGAAGCCGCGCGCCGCGCTCGACGAAGCGAGCCTGCCGCCGCCGCCCGCCCTGCCCGAGGTGACGGCGGATCAATTGCAGATCGTCGATACGCTCGATTTCCCCTGCTACATGGACCATGCGGTGATCGGCTTGATCGATCCGGCCCATGGTCCTTACGTGCATAAGTCCTGGTGGTGGCGACCCGGTTCATCGTCCTATGAAAAGACCAAGCGCTTCGGGCCGAACGATCTCGGCTTCACCATGCTGCGCCACAAGCCGTCGAAGAATTCGCGCGCCTACAAGCTGCTCGGCGGCGCGCCGGAAACTGAGATCGCCTTCCGTCTGCCCGGCATGCGCATCGATCACACCAAGGCGGGCAAGCATACGTTGGTGAATTTCACCGCCGTCACGCCGGTGAGCGAGAACATGACGCGCGTCAGCAACCTGATCTATTGGACGACGCCGTGGCTGACCGCGCTTAAGCCGATCCTCAGGCATTTCGCCCATGCCTTCCTGCAGCAGGACCGCGAGATCGTCATGATTCAGCGGGAGGGCCTCAAGCTGCGGCCGAGCCTGATGCTGATCGACGACGCCGACCGCCAGGCCAAGTGGTTCTACCGCTTGAAGAAGGAATGGCAGGCAAGTCAGGCCGAAGGACGCCCCTTCGCCAATCCGATCACCGAGCGCACCCTGCGCTGGAAAAGCTAAGGCGCTTCTGCTCGGCTAAAATACCGTCGTCTTCGCCGGAAACTTGCAGATCTCGTTGACGACGCAGCCCGGGCAGTTGGGCTTGCGCGCCAGGCACACATAGCGCCCATGCAGGATCAACCAATGGTGCGAATGTAGCGCCCACTTGGCGGGGATCGCTTTCACCAGCTTCTCTTCGACCTCGAGCGGCGTCTTGCCCTGCGCCAGGCCGGTGCGGTTGGAAATGCGGAACACATGGGTGTCGACCGCCATGGTCGGCTCGCCGAAGGCGATGTTGAGCACGACATTCGCGGTCTTGCGCCCGACACCGGGCAATTCCTCCAAAGCAGCACGATCATGCGGCACCTCGCCGCCATGCTTGGCGATCAGCATCTCGCTCAACGCGATGACATTCTTGGCCTTGGTGTTGAACAGGCCGATGGTGCGCACATGCTTGATCAGGCCTTCGAGCCCGAGCGCGACCATTTTTTGCGGCGTATCGACCGTGGCGAACAGATCTTTCGTCGCACGGTTGACGCCGGCGTCGGTCGCCTGGGCCGACAGCACGACGGCGACGAGCAGCGTGTAGGCATTGACGTAATTGAGTTCGCCCTTGGGCTCCGGATTGACCTTAGACAAGGCGGCGAAAAACGCGTCGACCTCGTCGGCGCTCAAGCGAGCGGACAGCTTGGTCGCGCCCTTGCCCGGCGGCATGCGGCGCTTGGCCTTGCGCGGCTTGCGCGCCGCCGTGTCGGACGGCGGCAGCGCAGCGGCGCGTTTGGTCTTGGCAGCTTTCGTGGCTGGTGCGGCGGGTTTCTTCACGGGGCTTTCGGCGCGGGGCGGACGCGACATCGTTTGGCAAAATGAATGGGGATCGGGCTCGCGCGCGCAGTTTAATCATTGGATCCCGGCGCGGCCAGTCCCCGCGACTCGCCCCCTCGACTCACTGGGGCGGAAGGCTTATCTGTGGCGCATGAGCATCGCCATTCATCCCCCTGCCGGCATGGCGCCAGAGATCGCCGCAGAGGCGGAAGACCGCGTCCTGTTCGACGCCGTGCTGCGGCCGAACCGCAGCCTGGGGCCGCGCGGTTTTCTGATCCTCATGCTGACGCTCGGCGGCCTCAGCTTCGCCGCCGGCATCGCCTTCATCGCGATCGGCGCCTGGCCGGTGTTCGGCTTCTTCGGCCTCGACGTGCTCGCGATCTATGTCGCCTTTCGCCTCAACTACCGCTCGGGCCGCCGCTACGAAGCCCTGCGCCTGACCGAGAGCCGCCTGTCGCTGCTGCGAGTCGATTGGCGCGGGCGAAGCGAACGCATCGACTTGCAACCCTATTGGCTGCGTGTCGAGATCGACGATCCGGTGACGTCAGGCAGCCAAATCCTGCTCGCCTCCCATGGCCGCCGCACCGTCGTCGGCAGTTTTCTCTCGCCCGACGAACGCGCCGATTTCGCCGCGGCGCTACGCCAGGCGCTCGCCGATTCGCGCCGCGCCGCGCGCTGAGCATCTTTAAGCCCATGCCCTCCCGCCGCCTTGCCGACATCCTGACGTTGCTCGTGCTCACCGCCTTGTGGGGCTCGGCCTTCGCCGTCATCAAGGTGACGGTGACGGAAATTCCGCCGCTGACCATCGCCACCGGCCGTATCGTCGTCGCATCGCTCCTGCTCGTCGGCTTTCTGCCGCTGATGGGCGTTCGCTGATCGGCTTTGTTCAAGGCCGATGGCCGCATGTGGCGGCAGTTCTTCGTGCTCGGCCTGCTCGGCAACGGCATTCCCTTCTCCCTCGTCGGCTTCGGCCAGGAACGCATCGACAGCAGCTTGGCCGCCATTCTGATCGGCACCATGCCGATCTTCACCGTGTTGCTGGCGCGCGGCTTCAAGGTGGAGCGCCATTTGAGCACGCGGCACTTTCTCGGCGTCGCCATCGGTTTCGCCGGCCTTGTCGTGCTGATGGGGCCGGAAGCGCTCGGCGGCCTCAGCGACATCCGCAACCTATCGGTGCTGATCGGCCAGCTCGCCATCGTCGGCGGCGCCTTCAGTTACGCCGCCAACGCCGTCTATGGCCGGGTGCTGACGGAAAACATGCCAATCAGCCTGCTCGCCGCCGGCAACATGCTGGCCTGCGCCATCGTCATGCTACCGCTCACCCTGATCGTCGAGCAGCCCTGGACGTTGGATCCGAGTTGGGGCGCCGTCGGCTGGGCCGTCTGGCTCGGCGTCGGCTCGACCGCCTTCGGTGTTTGGGTTTATCTACGACTGCTACTGTCGGCCGGGCCGACCTTCGCCGCCCTGATCAATTACATGATCCCCGGCCTCGGCATCGTCGTCGGCACGCTGTGGCTCGGCGAACTGGTTTCTCTGCGCGAACTCTTGGCGTTGGCTCTTATTCTGGTCGCCATGGCGCTGATCCGCGCCCGCGCCGCGGCGGGCAAGATCGCCGCCTGAACCAGCGTTTCAACGTAAAACGGACGCTGAAAACTAACGGTGGAAAACCGGCGCTTCGCGCTGGCAGGGCAGCCGCTCCTGGATTAGCTTAGAGGCATCCTTCTTTTGAAGAAATCCAACCATTTCGGGATTCCCTGAGCATGCCGATCGCCGACCCGCGCCTCGCCCGCCTGCGCGACATCATCAAAGAACATTCGCTCCTCAGCGGCCGCAACTTCAAGCTCGCCTCCGGCAAGGAGAGCGGCTTCTACTTCGACATGAAGAAGTCGACGCTGCACCCCGAGGGCTCCAACTTGATGGCTGACCTGCTGCTCGACGAGATCGAGAAGGCCAATGTCACCCATGTCGGCGGCGTCGCCATGGGCGCGGTGCCGATGGTCGCGGCCTTGTGCATGCGCAGCCATCAGCGCGGCAAGCCGCTGCAGTTCTTCTACGTTCGCAAGGAAGGCCCCAAGGACCATGGCGCCGAAACGCTGATCGACGGCTATTTCGGCCCAGGCGCCAAGGTCGCGGTGCTGGAGGACGTCACCACCACCGGCGGCTCGGCCTTCAAGACGATCGATATCGTCAAAGCCCAGGGCGGCACGGTCGAGCTGGTGCTCACCGTCGTCGACCGCCTCGAAGGCGCCCAGGATGCGTTCAAGCAACGTGGCCTCAAGCTGATCACCCTGCTGACCAACGAAGACTTTAAGTAAGACGATCTTTAAATAAAGCCGATCCGCGCGGTTTACATCCGCGCCGCGTGCCTTATGTCTGCATCACGTCCCGTTGCCCAGGCCAGCCGCGGGACGTGCGCAACTTACCGCGGCGATAGCCGCCCACCGTCAGCGACTTTTAGGTTTTCCATGAACGAACGCGCGATCAGTCGCCGCGTGCAGGCCGCGTCCTTTGCCGCCGCCTTCGAGCATTTCATGATCACGCCTGCGCTCGGCGACATCGCCGTGCATTTCGGCGTCACGCTGGCCGCCGCCACCGTCGCGGCAACGACCTACTATCTCGGCTACGGCCTGATGCAATTGCCCTGGGGCCTGCTCTCGGAACGGATCGGGCGGACGCGCGCCGCCTTCATCGGCATCATCTTTGGCGGCTTCGCCACCTTGGCCGCAACCCTGGCGCCCGACCTGACGACCCTGGCGATCCTGCGCTTCTGCGCCGGCGCCGGCATGGCCGCCGTGGTGCCGTCGATGATCGCCTGGATTGGCGATGCGCTCGATCATGCCGCGCGGCCGCGCGTTGCCGCCAGCTTGAACGCCGCCTATGCCGTCGGCTCGGCGCTCGGCGTGCTCGCCGCCGGATTTGCGACCGAACATGTCGGCTGGCAAGCCGCCATGGTGATCGGCGGCGTCGTGCCGCTGCTTTGCGCCTTGCTGCTGCGCGGCCTGCCGGAAGTGCGCGGCAAGGCCGCCGTGCCGATGCTCGTCACGCTGAAGGGCGCGTTGACGACGCCGGCGGCGCTCTCCGTTGCCGCCATCGCGCTGGTCGAAGGCACCGTGCTGTTCGGCGCTATCGCCTATCTCGCGCCGACATTGCTGGCGAGCGGCGCGCGCGCCTCGCTGGCCGGCGCGGTGGTCGGCGTCTATGGCGTCAGTGTCGTGCTGTGGGCCTGGCTCTATCGGCGCGTCGGCCCGAGGCTCGCCACCTGGCGGTCGATCGCCGTCGGCGGCGTTATGCTGGTCGCTGCCTGGACCGCCGTCGCGCTCAATCCGGCGCTGGTCGGCGTGTTGCTCGCCTCCTTCCTGTCGGCCGGCTCGGTCGTCTTCATGCATGCGCCGCTACAGGTCTGGGCGACGATGGCGGCGCCGCACGCGCGCGGCGCGGCGGTCGCCATGTTCGCCGGCTGCCTGTTCATCGGCGGCGCCCTCGGCACGGCCGCCTTCAAGCCGCTGTTCGAGCGCGGCGATATTTCGTTGATGTTCGTGATCGCGGCGGTGATCGCCGCCGGCGTCAGCCTGACGGCGACGCTGATCCGCCGCGCGATGGATAAGCCGAAGCTTTAGTCGGCGAACGCCTAGTCGGCGAAGCCCAGCACGTCCTGCATGCTGTAAAGCCCCGGCGCCTTGCCGCGGCCCCACAGGGCCGCGCGCACCGCGCCGCGCGCGAAGATCTGGCGCGATGACGCTTTGTGCGTCAACTCGACGCGTTCGCCGTCGGCGGCAAAGACCACCGTGTGATCGCCGACCACGTCGCCGCCGCGCAAAGAGGCGAAGCCGATGGTGCCGGCGACCCGTTGGCCGGTGATGCCGTCGCGTCCGCGCACTTCGACATCGGCGAGCTTCACCTTGCGGCCGGCCGCCGCCGCTTGGCCGAGCATCAGCGCCGTGCCCGACGGCGCATCGACCTTATGGCGATGATGCATCTCGACGATCTCGATGTCGAACTCGTCGCCGAGCAAACCGGCGACGCGCTTGGAAAGGCCCGCCAACAAGTTGACGCCGACGGAAAAATTCGCCGCGCGGATAATCGCCGTGTGGCGCGCCGCCTTGGCGATCTCGGCGTCATGCGCCGCTTCGAGGCCGGTGGTGCCGATGACATGGATCGTCTTACCCTGGGCGGCCAGCGCCGCATGGGCGACGGTGGCAGCCGGCGCGGTGAAATCGATCACCGCATCGGCAGCGGCGAACAGCGCCACGGCATCGTCGCTGACCGTCACGCCCATGGCGTCGCCGCCGGCGAGCAGGCCGGCATCCTTGCCGATCGCCGGGCTGCCGGCGCGTTCAGTGGCGCCGATCAGGCGGCAGTCGCCCGGCTGGGCGCGCACTTGCTGCACGAGCATAGCGCCCATGCGCCCGGCGGCGCCGACAATACCGATCTTCAATGGATCCATGAGAAGTCCCTCAGCCTGAAACGGCGGGGATTTAAGCACAGGCGACGAGCCCGCACAGCAGCGAATCTAGAACGACATCAGGCCGAGCAGCACAATGCCAGAGGTTACCAGCGCCGCGGCGACGAGGCGCATCGCCCCAAAGCCCTCCTTAAAGACGAGCGTGCCGATCACCGCACCGAACAAGGCGCTGCTTTCACGCAAAGCCGCGACGGGTGCCAGCGGTAGCACGGTCACGGCGACCTGATAGGTGAGATAACCAGCTGTCGAGATGACGCCGGCGAATAGGCCCTTCGGCCATTGGCTGCGCGCGAAGACGGCCACCGCCCTGCCGCGCCGCATTCCGGCAAAGACAAGAATTGGTAACGAAGTCAGGATCTCCAGGCAGGCTTGAAATCCCCAAATGTCGCCATTAAGCCGCACGCCGACGCCGCCCAGAAAGGAGTAGCTCGCCACCGAAGCGGCCGTCGCCAAGCCGAAGGCGGCGGCGATGCCATTGCGGCCCTTTCCCAAGGCCAAAAGCATGATGCCGGAGGACGTCAAGGCGACGGCAACCATCTGCCAGCCGTTCAGCGCCTCGCCGATGGCGACATAGGCGATCGCGGCGAGCAGCAAAGGGGCCGCGCCACGCGCTAGCGGATAGACGAGACTCATGTCGCCGTGGCGGTAGCACCGCAGTAGCAGGGCGTAATAGGCGTAATGCGCGAGGGCGCAGGCGATAAGCCAAGGCCAGACCTGCGGCGCCGGCAGCTCGACGAAAGGCAACAGCGACAAACCGAGCAGCAGTCCGACGGCGCGAATCGCCGCGAGCATGAGCATAGGATCGGGCGAGGATTTCAGCAGCGCGTTCCAGGTGGCATGCGCGATCGCCGCCGCCAGAACCAAAGCGTAAAGCGTTTCCGGCGGCACGAACCCTCAACTGACGAAATGAAATACGTCGCGCGACTACTCGCGCAGATCGTCCCACAACTCGCGGACCTTGGCGAAGAAGCCTTCGGTCTCCGGGCTGGTCTGCTCGCGCTTGCCCGCCTTGTCGAATTCGGCGAGCAGCTCTTTTTGCTTTTTGGTGAGGTTCATCGGCGTCTCGACCGCCGCCTGGATATACATGTCGCCGCGCGCCGCCGAGCGCATCACCGACATGCCTTTGCCCTTGAGGCGGAATTGATGGCCGCTTTGCGTGCCGGCCGGCACGGCGACGCGCGCTTTGGTGCCATCGACGCAGGGCACTTCGAACGAGCCGCCAAGCGCCGCGCTCGACATGCTGATCGGCACGCGGCAATAGACATTGGCGCCGTCGCGCTGAAACAGACGATGGGGCGCGATCGACAGGAAAATATAGAGATCGCCCGACGGCCCCCCGCGCAGGCCGGCTTCGCCTTCGCCGGTCAGGCGGATGCGCGTGCCCTCCTCGACGCCGGCGGGAATATTGACGGCGAGGGTCTTCTCCTTGCGCACGCGGCCAGCGCCCGAGCAGACGCGGCAGGGCTTCTCGATGACTTTGCCGACGCCCTGGCAAGTCGGGCAGGCGCGCTCGATGGTGAAGAAGCCCTGGCTGGCGCGCACCTTGCCGCGGCCGTGGCAGGTGCCGCAGGTGACCGGCTTAGAGCCCTTTTCCGCTCCTGAGCCCTCACATTCGTCACAGGGCGCGCTCGACGGCACCTTGATCGTCGTCTGGCGGCCGTGGAACGCTTCTTCCAGGGTGATCTGCATGTTGTAGCGAAGATCGGCACCACGCGTCGCCGCGTTGACGCCGCCCTGGCCCCGCCGGCCGGTGAACTCGCCGAACATTTCGTCGAAGATATCGGCGAAGCCGCCAAAGCCGAAGTCGCCGGCGCCGCGTCCGCCGCCACCGTTCTCGAAGGCGGCATGGCCATAGCGATCGTACGCCGCGCGCTTGTCCGGATCTTTCAGGACATCGTAGGCTTCGTTGATCTCTTTGAATTTATGCTCGGCCGCCGCGTCGCCGGGATTGCGATCGGGGTGGTGCTGCATGGCCAGCTTGCGATAGGACCTCTTGAGGGTCTCGCCATCGGCGTCCCGCGAGCACTCCAGAAGCTCGTAGTAATCGATCTTGTCCATGTCAGTGCGAAGCTCGTTCTGCGCGTGAGGATAGGGTTGCGATGACGGATATCCTCACGCGCAGTTCGAATTAGGCCTGTTTGTTCTTTTTGCTCTCGTCGACTTCCTCGAAGTCGGCGTCGACGACGGTCGAGTCGTCGGCCGGCTTCTGGCTCGCCTGGTTAGGATCCTGCGGACCGGCGTCGCCGCCCGCCGCCTGCTCCTGCGTCGCCTTGTACATCGCCTCGCCGAGCTTCATGGCCGCGGTGGCCAGGGCTTCGATCTTGGCGCGGATGCCGGCGACGTCGTCGCTGTCCTTGACCGCCTTGAGATCGGCGATCTTGGTCTCGATGTCGCTTTTCACCGCGACGTCGACTTTGTCGCCATGCTCGGTGAGGTTCTTCTCGGTCGAATGGATCAAGCTCTCGGCCTGGTTCTTGGCCTCGATCGCTTCTTTCCGCTTCTTGTCTTCGGCGGCATGGATTTCCGCGTCCTTGACCATCTTCTCGATGTCTTCGGACGACAGGCCGCCCGAGGCCTGGATGCGGATCTGCTGTTCCTTACCGGTCGCCTTGTCCTTCGCCTGGACGCTGACGATACCGTTGGCGTCGATGTCGAAGGTGACTTCGATCTGCGGCATGCCACGCGGCGCCGGCGGGATGTTCTCGAGGTTGAACTGGCCGAGCATCTTGTTGTCGGCCGCCATCTCGCGCTCACCCTGGAAGACGCGGATCGTCACCGCCGTCTGGCTGTCCTCGGCGGTCGAGAACACCTGGCTCTTCTTCGTCGGGATCGTCGTGTTGCGGTCGATCAGGCGCGTGAAGACGCCGCCCAGCGTTTCGATGCCGAGCGACAGCGGCGTCACGTCGAGCAACAGCACGTCCTTGACGTCGCCCTTGAGAACGCCGGCCTGAATGGCCGCGCCGATGGCGACGACTTCATCCGGGTTGACGCCCTTGTGGGGTTCGCGGCCGAAGAATTCCTTCACCATCTCGATGACTTTGGGCATGCGCGTCATGCCACCGACGAGCACGACCTCATCGATGTCCGAGGCCTTCACGCCAGCGTCTTTCAACGCGGCCTTGCAAGGCTCCATGGTGCGCTGAATCAGCTTCTCGACCAGACTCTCGAGCTTGGCGCGCGACAGGCGCACGTTGAGATGCTTTGGGCCAGACGCATCGGCGGTGATGAACGGCAGGTTCACTTCCGTCTCAACCGCGGTCGACAGTTCGATCTTCGCCTTTTCGGCGGCTTCCTTCAGACGCTGCAGGGCAAGCTTGTCCTTGCGCAGGTCGATGGTCTGTTCCTTCTGGAATTCGGCCGCCAGGTAATCGATGATTTCCTTGTCGAAGTCTTCGCCGCCGAGGAACGTGTCGCCGTTGGTCGACTTCACTTCGAATACGCCGTCGCCGATCTCGAGCACGGAGACGTCGAAGGTGCCGCCGCCCAAGTCGTAGACCGCGATGGTGCCGGCCTTCTTCTTGTCGAGGCCATAGGCGAGCGCAGCCGCCGTCGGCTCGTTGATGATGCGCAGCACTTCGAGGCCGGCGATCTTACCGGCGTCCTTGGTGGCCTGACGCTGCGAGTCGTTGAAGTAAGCGGGGACGGTGATGACGGCTTGCGTGACCGTCTCACCGAGGTAGCGCTCGGCGGTCTCCTTCATCTTCTGCAGGATGAAGGCCGAGATTTCGCTCGGCGAATATTTCTTGCCCTGCGCCTCGACCCAGGCATCGCTGTTGCCGTTGCCGGACACGATCTTGTAGGGAACGAGGTTGATGTCTTTCTGCGTAATCGGGTCGTTGAAGCCGCGGCCGATCAGGCGCTTGATGGCGAACAACGTGTTTTCCGGGTTGGTCACGCCCTGGCGCTTGGCGGCCTGGCCGACCAGGCGCTCGCCCGAATTTGTGAAGGCGACCATCGATGGGGTCGTGCGCGCGCCTTCGGCGTTCTCAATCACCTTGGCGGTCGAACCTTCCATGACGGCGACGCACGAATTGGTGGTGCCGAGGTCAATACCGATAACTTTGCTCATCGTCTTCTTCATCCTCTCAATTAGCAGGCTCCACCGGCCCAGAACGGCACCGGGCGGAACCCCTGCGGGATTACCTACCGATCAGGTTTGATCGCCGGTCCCCCGAACGGCTGCAGGGTATATAGGCAGGGGCTTTTGGGCCTGCAACACCCGGCGCGAAACTATCTCACGCGCGGGTGATCGGCCCTGTCTCAGATCAATTAGGCTTTGGTATCGATATTGTGCGGATCGCCCGCCGAACCGCCGTAAGCCCCGGCGCCCTGGGCGGCGGCGTTGCCAGCCGCAGCCACACCACCCTTGGAGACGCCGACCATGGCGGGACGCAATAGGCGGTCTTTCAGCGTATAGCCCGACTGCAGCACCTGGACGACGGTGCCGGCCGGCTTGTTGGCGTCCTCGACCTCGAAGATCGCCTGGTGAAGATCATGGTTAAAGGGCTGACCCTCGGGGGCGAGCTTGGCGATGCCGTTGCGCTCGAAGATCGCCAGCAACTCGCGCTCGGTCAGCTCGACGCCGGAGACGAAGGCTTTAAGGCTGTCCGGCAGCTCGGCCGGCTGGCTTTCCAGGGCGCGGCGCAGATTGTCGGCGACGGTGAGCATTTCACGGGCGAAGCCGGTGATGGCATATTTCGCCGTGTCCTCGCGCTCCTTGTCGGCGCGGCGGCGGTAATTTTCCACCTCGGCAACCGCGCGCAGCGCGCGGTCCTTCGCCTCGGCCAATTCGGCCTGGAGTTTTTCGATCACGGCAAAGCCGTCAGGCGCGCCGTCGGCGGCAGCGGGATCGGCATTGTCGTAAGGCGGGGTGTCGTCTTGCGCGGTCATGCGGAATTCTCGGGTCTATGAGCCTGAATGGGGGCCCAAAAGGGCTGAACGGGGAGACAAATGGGCGCTGACGCGGCCGGAGTCAACCGACTCGGGCGGTTTTAACCCACCAATCGCCCGATCACCTTGGCGGTGTAATCGACCATCGGGATGATGCGGGCGTAGTTCAACCGGGTCGGGCCGATGACGCCGATGGCGCCGACGATCTTTTCGGCGGAATTGGCGAAGGGCGCGACGATCATCGAGAACCCGGCGTTGCGGAACAGCTCGTTGCCGGCGCCGATGAAGATCTGCACACCCTCGGCGGCGCCCGCCAGATCAACCAGCTTCGCCATGGTCTCCTTGGTTTCGAGGGCCTGAAACAGGCCGCGGATACGTTCCAAATCCTCGATGGCGGTGATGTTGTCGAGCAAATTGGCCTGGCCGCGCACGATCAGCGAGCCGCTGCCGTTCTCGCCGGCGCGCAGCGCGATGCCCTGCTCGACGAGGCGCGTGGTCAGCGCGTCGAGTTGAGCGCGATGCTGTTCGAGCTCGGCGACGATCTCAGCGCGCGCGTCGCGCAAGTTACGGCCGACAAGTTTCGCCGTGAGATAATTGCTCGCCTCGATCAACGCCGAGGCCGGCATGCCGAGCGGCACATCGATCAAGCGGTTCTCGACGACGCCGTTCTCGGCGACCATCACGACCAGCGCGCGGCCGTTGGCGAGGCCGACGAATTCGATATGTTTCAAGGCCGCTTCGGCCTTGGGCGCCAGCACTAGGCCGGCGCAGCGCGATAGGCCCGACAGCATGGTGGACGCTTCGCCCATCGCCTCTTCGAAGCTTTTGCCGGCGGCGGCGCATTGCACGTCGATGTCGCGCCGCTCGTCTTGCGTCAGGCCGCCGACCTCGAGCAAACCATCGACGAATAGCTTGAGGCCCGCCTCAGTCGGCAATCGCCCCGCCGAGGTGTGGGGCGAATAGAGGAGGCCGGCATCCTGCAGATCGGCCATGACATTGCGGATCGTCGCCGGCGACAAATTCTGCGATAGGCGACGCGCGATCGTGCGCGAGCCGACGGGATCGCCGGTCTCGACGTAGGATTCGACGATGCGGCGAAACACTTCGCGCGATCGCTCGTTCAGTTCGCTGATGGCGGGTTTGGGTCCGGCAATCATGGTGGTGCACTCATGCGGTTCCTGCGGGGGAATCTAGTGATGCCGCCCCCCAGCGTCAACGGCCTGGAATTATTGGAAAAATCGCGCCCGTGGAGAGTTCCCGCGATGGCAGCATGGCTGGACGCGGCAAGCCGCAGCGGTTAGCTTGCGGCAACCTTTGAAAAGCCCCGTTCAGGAGACTTCCCCATGCGCCCCTCCGGCCGCGCCCCCGACCAGCTTCGCCCCATCAGCCTCGAGCCTGGCGCCGCCAAATATGCCGAAGGATCATGCATGGCGCGGTTCGGCGAGACGCATGTGCTGTGCGCCGCCACCATCGAAGAGAAGGTGCCGCCGTTCCTGCGCGATAGCGGCAAGGGCTGGGTGACGGCGGAATACGGCATGCTGCCGCGCTCGACCCACACGCGCACCGACCGCGAAGCCTCGCGCGGCAAGCAATCCGGCCGCACCCAGGAAATCCAGCGCCTGATCGGCCGCTCTTTACGCGCCGTCACCAACCTGCCCGGTCTCGGCGAGCGCCAGATTCGCCTCGACTGCGACGTCATCCAGGCCGACGGCGGCACGCGCACGGCGGCAATCACCGGCTCCTATGTCGCGCTGCATCTCGCCATCAACAAGCTGATCAAGTCCGGCGCGCTCAAATCGCTGCCGCTGACCGACCATGTCGCCGCCGTCTCCTGCGGCGTGTTCAACGGCGTGCCGGTGCTCGATCTCGACTATCCCGAGGACAGCAAGGCGCAGACCGACGGCAATTTCGTGCTCACCGGCGCGGGCAAATTCGTCGAGATTCAATCGACCGCCGAACAGGCGCCGTTCGACAAGACCGAGTTCGACGCGCTGCTCGCGCTGGCGCAGAAGGGCATCGCCGAATTGGTGACGCTGCAGCGCGCCGCCATCGCCGCGGCCAGCTAAAGAGCGGAGCTGAGCGATGCATCGGCGCAGCCTGGTCGGGCGCAAGATCGTTCTGGCGAGCCACAATCCCGGCAAGCTGCGCGAAATCGCCGAGCTGCTGGCGCCCTACCAGATCGAGGTCGTCTCCGCCGGCGATCTCGGTTTGAAGGAACCCGACGAAACCGGCGCGACCTTCATCGACAACGCCGTGATCAAGGCCGAAGCCGCCGCCGTGGCGAGCGGCCTGCCGGCGCTCGCCGACGATTCAGGCTTGGCGGTCGATGCGCTCGGCGGCGCGCCGGGTATCCATTCGGCGCGCTGGGCCGGACCGGCCAAGGATTTCGCCATGGCAAGCGAGCGCGTTTGGCGCGAGGCGCAGGCCGCCGACGCGAAGAACATAGCGGCGCATTTCGTCTGCGTCTTGGCGCTGTGCTGGCCCGCCTTGCCGCTCGGCGCGCCGGTTTGCGACATATTTCCCGGCCGGGTGGATGGCACGCTGGTCTGGCCGCCGCGCGGCACGAACGGCTTCGGCTACGATCCGATCTTCATGGCGCGCGGCCAGACCTTGAGCTTCGGCGAGATGCAGCCGGACGCCAAACACGCGATCAGCCACCGCGCCGACGCGTTCAATAAGTTTTCCGCCGCTTTACTGTCGTAAGGACGGCTTGGCGCGAAGTTTTCCGCCGCGCTGCTGCGTTAAGCAAAATACCTTCGCGCCGACACCGATCCGACGTAATCCCGCCATGATCGGGCGCGAATATCCTCTCGTTCCGACGCTCCGAGGCACGACATAGATCGCACCCGTCGCCGGTTTTCGCAGAGAGGTTTACCTCCATGACTAACAAATTCGCCGCCGCCGCCCTCGCCGTCCTGATCGGCACCGGCTTTGTCGCCCCCGCGTTCGCTGCCGAGCCGGTCGCGCCGGCCGGCAAGGCGGTCACCCAGACCGCGCCGAAGGCGAAGCCCGACGCCATGAAGGCCGACGGCAAGGCCAAGCATGACCAGACCGCCAAGCACAAAGCCGATGGCGCCAAGGTCGACAAGACCGCGCCGGTTAAAAAGACCGGCAAGACCCTCTAAGACGATCTTCCCCCCGAAGATTCGTCGGTGAGACGGAAACGG
Source organism: Rhodospirillaceae bacterium (assembly GCA_947474495.1). Classification (GTDB taxonomy): domain Bacteria; phylum Pseudomonadota; class Alphaproteobacteria; order SMXQ01; family SMXQ01; genus CAMAVH01. Next base: position 25,936 of record CANJIM010000006.1, on the reverse strand, counting down.
GCCGCGCAAGCGGCCCGTTTTCGTTTGCGCCCGCCGCGAGGGCGACAGCATATTGCCGCCATGCCAGCTGATTTGCCGCGCCTCGGACTTTATGTGCATTGGCCGTTCTGCGTCGCCAAATGTCCCTATTGCGACTTCAACAGCCATGTGCGCGCCCAGATCGATCAGCCCGATTGGCGCGCGGCTTACCTGCGCGCGCTTGAAAGCGAGGCCGCGCGACTCGATAGCCACGGCGCCAAGCGTCCGCTCGCCAGCCTCTTCTTCGGCGGCGGCACGCCGTCGCTGATGGAGCCGGCAACCACGGCGGCGATCATCGAAGCGGCAGAGCGTCTGTTCGGCTTCGAGGACGGCATCGAGATTACCTTGGAGGCCAATCCCGGTTCGGTCGAGGCGGCCCGCTTCACCGGCTTTCGCGCCGCCGGAGTCAATCGCGTCTCGCTCGGCGTACAGGCGTTCGACGACGCCAGCTTGAAATTCCTCGGCCGCGCCCATGACGCGGCGCAGGCACGCGGTGCCATCGACATCGCAATGACGACCTTTCCGCGCATGACCTTCGATCTGATCTACGCGCGGCCCAACCAGTCTCTTGCCGATTGGCAGCGCGAACTGGACATGGCGCTCGCCTACGGCACCTCGCATCTGTCGCTCTATCAGTTGACGATCGAGAAGGGCACGCCGTTTTTCGCGGCCCACAAGCGCGGCGAGTTCGTGATCCCCGATGAAGAAGAAGCCGCGGCGCTGTTCGAGATGACGCAAGCACGTCTCGGCGAAGCGGGTCTGGCCGCTTATGAGATTTCCAATCATGCGCGCCCCGGCGAAGAGAGCCGGCACAATCTGATCTATTGGCGCAGCGACGATTACATCGGCATCGGCCCCGGCGCGCACGGTCGCCTCACATTCGGCGGGCAGACCTTCGCGACGCTGCGCAAGCACAAGCCGGAAGACTGGCTGGCGCAGCTCAACAAAGACGGCCTTGGCGTGATGGAAGAAACGCCCGTCAGCGCGAGCGAGCGCCTGTCGGAAATGCTGATGATGGGTTTGCGGCTGACCGAGCCAATCCCGCGCGCGCGCTTCCTGCGCATCGCCAGCGGTCCGCCGGAAACCGTGCTCGATCAGCACCGTGTGCAGCGGCTGATCGACGGCGGTTTTGTCACCCTTGATAGCAACGGCCTATCAAGCACGAGCGAGGGCCGTCAGCGCCTCAACGCCGTGTTGGCCGAGCTGCTGGCTTAGTTCGAGAGTTGCTCGCCCCGCCTGCGAAGCAGGCAAAAGGAAAATTAGTTCGAGAGCTGCTCGAACGTCGCGGGCGCCGGACTGACGACGCGAGACGAGCGGGCGCCGACCTCCTTCACCGCGAGTCCGCGTTCGGCAACGCCCTGCGGCGTCAGGCGGAAAATACCGTCGACGCCGGCAAAGCCGTTCGGCTGGGCGATGGCGGCATTGGAGAAGCGCGATGACGAATCGCCGCGCGCGAGCACGGCGGCGAGAGCGGCCGCGTCATAGCCGAGCGAGGCGCGCGGCGGCGGCACGGCGCCATAGAGCTTGCGATAGGCGGCGGAAAATTCGGCGCGCGGGCCATCCGGTGTCGCCGGGTACCAACCACCGACCAGCGCCGGTTCGGTCCAGGTTTCCGCCTCGTCCCAATCGATGGTGCCGAGCGCACGCACGCGCCGCGTGTCGACATCGTAGAACGGCAACAGCGGCGCGATCGCCTTGACGCGCCCGCCGCTCTCGGGAATCACCACGGCATCAAAATCGACATCGCCGTAAGTCTCCAGCCGTTCGAGGCGGCGCAGCGCCAACTTCGAGGCTTCGTCGTCGAGCGCGGCCAATTCCTGGCGCTGCTGGCGCAAGGCGGCGCGGCGCGCGTCGTAATTGGTCAGGCGGCGCACCACCGGCGAGACGAGGTTCGTGCTGGCCGATGCGTCGTAGCTGGCGACCGGGCCCAGCGTCAGCCCGGCTTTTTCGACCGCGTCGCGCACGGCGGCGGCGACGCGCTCGCCATAGACCGAATCGGGCACCAGGGCGGCGATGCGTTGCAGTCCGCGGCTGGCGGCGTAATTCACCACGCGCGTGACCTGCAATTCCGGCGTGAAGCCGAGGATATAAACGCCGCTGCCGGCGACCGCGTAATCGTTGGTAAAGGCGACGACCGGCACGCCGCGGCTGCGGGCGATCGGCGCGATCGCTTCGACATCGGCCGAGAACAGCGGGCCGAGCAGCAGCTGCGCGCCGGACGCCATGGCGTCTTCGGCAGCGGCGACGGCGCCGTCCGGCGTGCCCTTGGTGTCGCGCGGCAGCAGCGCCACCTCGGCGCCGCCGTCGATGGCGGCAAGATCGAACAGCGCCATCTGGGCCGCGTTGAGCAAGGCCTGGCCGAAGGCGGCGCCGGGACCGCTCAAGGGCACCAGGAAGCCGACGCTCGCCGCCCTGCCCATGTCCGGCGGCGGGGTCAGCTGCGGCGCGATTTCGATCGTCGGCGACGGCATCGGGGCGGGCGCGGCCGTCGCCGGCGGGGCAACGACTTGCGGCTGCGGGGGCTGCGCCGTTAACCTCGCAGGCTGCTGGCAAGCGGCGAGCGGCGCGAGAACCAACGCGAAAGCGAGCGAACGTGCGATGATCGGCAGAGACACCGATAGGGACGGCAGCCGGAAGGCCATGATGAACACGCGGGGGAAAATCTAGGGTGGCCCAAGGTAAACAGAGCGAAGGGGCAAGTAAACCAGCCCCCGCGGCCGAAGCGCCGGAACTTGACCAGGACGTCGAAGCCGACGCGCTGGCGACAACGGCCGGCACGCTCGCGCCCTCCTCCCTGAAACCCGGCCTTTATGTCGTCGCCACGCCGATCGGCAATATCGCCGACATCACCCTACGTGCGCTCGAGGTTTTGAAAACCGTCGACGCCATCGCCTGCGAAGACAGCCGGGTGACCGCGAAACTGCTGGCGCGCCACGGCATTACCGCCAAGCTGGTGCCCTACCACGAGCATAATGCCGGCGAGATGCGGCCCAAGCTGCTGGCGGGCCTGCGGCGCGGCAGCCGCATCGCCCTGGTCTCGGACGCCGGCACGCCCCTGGTTTCCGACCCGGGCTACAAGCTGGTTCGCGACGCCATCGACGAAGGCTTCAACGTGGTGCCGCTGCCCGGACCTTCTGCCCCGCTGGCCGCCTTGATCCTGTCCGGCCTGCCGAGCGACCGCTTCCTGTTCGCCGGTTTCCTGCCGCCGAAAAGCGCCGGACGACGCGCCGCGCTCGGCGAGTTGGCGGCCATACCGGCCACGCTGCTGCTGTTCGAATCGGCGCCGCGCCTGGCCGAAAGTCTAGCCGACATGGCCGATGTGCTGGGCCCCCGCCCCGCCGCCGTGTCGCGCGAGCTGACCAAGCTCTATGAGGAGACGCGGCGCGGGACCTTGCGCGAATTGGCCGACCATTACGCCGCTGCCGGCCCGCCCAAGGGCGAGATCGTCATCGCCATCGGCGGCGCCGACGCGGCCAGCCAGATCGCCAGCGCCGAAACGCTCGACGCGCAACTGCGCAGCGCGCTCGGCTCGCTCAGCGTCAAGGACGCCGCCGCCGCCGTCGCCGCCGCCACCGGCCTGCCGCGCAAGCAGGTCTATGCCCGCGCCCTTGAGTTGAAGGCGGGCGAACTTAAAACGACCAAATGACCGACGCGCGCCTGCGCGCCGTGAAGGCCGGCCGACGCGGCGAACGCCTCGCCGTCTGGCGCTTGCAGCTCGCCGGCTGGCGTATTTTGGCGCGCGATTGGCGATCGCCGGTCGGCGAGGTCGACATCGTCGCCCAGCGCGGCAAGCTGCTGCTCTTCATCGAAGTGAAGGCGCGTGGCGACCTTGGCGCCGCCGGAGAGGCGATCGGAGCACGCCAGCGCGGCCGGATCACCGCCGCCGCCGGCCTATTTCTCGCCCGTCATCCGCAGTTCGCCGCCTGCGACGTCCGCTTCGACGCCATGCTGGTGGCGCCCTGGCGCTGGCCGGTCCATCTGCGCGATGCCTGGCGCTAAGCACGAGCGCTCCACCTATGTCAAAATTTAGCCATGGTTTCCCATCAGCTTCCAAGCTGGACATCGCAAGCCCGATATAAGACTCTCGCGCAAACCACGAGATAGAGCATGAACGCCGCACGCTTATCCCCCCGCCTGATCCTCGCCGCCGGCCTTGCCGGCTTGCTTCTCTCCTCCGCCGCCTGCACGCCGGTCGGCGTTGCCATGGGCGCCGGGGCGACCGGCGCGGTAAGCGCCTCGCAAGAGCGCGGCATCGAAGGCGGTGCCAGCGACACGCAAATTCGCGCGGCGATCAATTATCTCTGGCTCGACTATTCCGGCACCATGTATCGCCAGCTCAACTTGCAGGTGTGGGAAGGCCGCGTTCTGCTGACCGGCGTGCTCGCCTCGGAAGAGTGGCGGGCCGAAGCGGTCAAGCGCGCCTGGCAGGCCAAGGGTGTGAAGGAAGTGATCGACGAGACCATCGTCGACCGATCGGGCAACACCGGCAGCTTCGCGCGCGACCAATGGATCACCGCGCAGCTCAAGAGCAAATTGCTGTTCGAGAAGAATGTCTTCTCGGTGAACTACTCGTTCGAGACGGTCCGCGGCGTGATCTACATGCTCGGCGTTGCGCAAGACCAGACCGAACTGGAGATCGTCCTCAATTACGCGCGCAATATCGAATATGTGCAGCGTGTGGTGAATCACGCCCTCCTCAAGAGCGATCCGCGCCGCGCCAACAATGGCAACGCGCCGGCCGCCTCGGGCAACACGACCGCGCCGGGCGCTTCGCGCGGCGCCGCGCCCTTGCCGGCCGAACCGTCCGGCGGTTATCCGATCGAAGGCGGCGCCGCCCCGGCGCCGCGCAGCGGCGGCGCCATCACCTCCGAGCCGCTGAACTAGGCGCGCCGTGAACGGTGGCCCGGCGAGCAGCGACATCGAAACCGCCCTCGCCGGCCTCGCCGCTGTCGGCGACGACGATATGGATCTCGCCGAAACCGCCTTGATGCTCGCCGCCTTGGAGCGGCCGCGCGTCGCCCTCGAACGCTACCGCCTGCATCTGAAAGACCTGGCCGACGCGGTCGGACGTGCCGCGATGCGCCGTCAGGGCGACATACCTGACCTCGATGCGCGAGCCGGCGCCTTGATCGACGTCATCGCCAACGAGCTGGGGTATCGCGGCGACGAACTGACCTACGACGATCTGCAGAACGCCAACTTGATGCGCGTGATCGACCGCCGTAAAGGCCTGCCGGTGGCGCTCGGCATTCTCTATATCCACGCCGCGCGCGCCCAGGGCTGGACGGCGCATGGCCTCAATTTTCCCGCGCACTTCCTCGTCGCCATCGAGATGGCCGGCGAACGCGCCATCGTCGATCCGTTTCGCGGCCAGCGCGTCGGCGACGCCGGGGCATTGCGCGGGCTGCTGAAGAGCATGCTCGGCAATGACGCCGAATTGAGCCCTGCCCATAGCGCCGCGCTGCCCAACCGTGCCGTGCTGCTGCGATTGCAGAACAACATCAAGACGCGACTGATCGCCCAGCAGCGCAACGAAAAGGCGCTGGCCATTATCGAGCGCATGCTGCTCTTCGCCCCCAACCAGGCGGACTTGTGGCGCGAGGCCGGCGCGCTTCATGGCGAGGTCGGCAATCTCCGCGCCGCCATAGCCGCCATGGAAAAGTTCGTGGAATTGTCGCGCGATGCCGCCGCGCGCCATAAGGCGGCCCAAACCATCCAGGCCCTGCGCCGCCGTTTGCATTAGCGCCGCTGGCCTAAAGCTTTCCGTCACGCCATAATCGCCACCGATTTTCCGCCTGTTAACATGCGCGCTTCGCGCGCCCAATATGCGTGCTTTCGCACGCCAGCATATGCGCCTTCGCGCAATGGAGTAGACGAATGAGCCTCGCGGTCGCCCTGCAGATGGACCCGATGGAGACCATCAATATCGATGGCGACTCCACCTTCATGCTCGCCCTCGAAGCGCAGCGCCGCAAACACACGCTGTTCCATTACCTGCCGCAAGACATGAGCCTGATGGACGGCCGCGTGACGGCGCGCGCCCGCGAACTGACGGTGCGGCGCAAGAAGGGCGACCATTACAGCTTCGGCCCGGCCAAGCTGATCGATCTCGCCAGCATGGATGTGGTGCTGATGCGCCAGGATCCGCCGTTCGACATGGCCTATATCACCGCGACGCATCTGCTCGAGCATCTGTTGCCAGACGTGCTGGTGGTCAACGATCCCGTCGAGGTGCGCAACGCGCCGGAAAAATTGTTCGTCACGCATTTCGACGGCGTCATGCCGCCGACGCTGATCGCCTCCGACCGCGAGCGCATCGTCGAGTTTCGCGCCAAGCATAAGGAGATCATCCTCAAGCCGCTGTACGGCAACGGCGGCGCCGGCGTGTTCCATCTCAAGGCCGGCGACGACAATCTGAACGCGCTCTTGGAAATGTTCACGGCGCGCTCGCGCGAGCCGATCATGGTGCAGAAATACCTGCCCGAGGTGCGCAAGGGCGACAAGCGCATCATCCTGATCGACGGCGAGCCGGGCGGCGCGGTGGCGCGCATTCCGGCGGCCGGCGAGGCGCGCGCCAACCTTCATGTCGGCGGCCGTGCTGCCAAGGCCAAGCTGACGGCGCGCGACCGCGAGCTTTGCGCCGCGATCGGCCCGACGCTGAAGGAAAAAGGCCTGGTCTTCGTCGGCATCGACGTGATCGGCGACTATCTCACCGAAATCAACGTCACCTCGCCGACCGGCATTCAAGAGATCAACCGGCTCGACGGCGTGAAGCTCGAGCGCGATCTGTGGGACGCCATCGAAGCCCGCCTCAAGGCACGGCGCGGTAAAGTCAAACGGGCGATGTAAGTCAAAGCACGGTCGATGAGTCAACAAGCGTCCCCCCGCCTCGCGCTGCTCACCGTCTTCGTCCTGGCGGCGACGCTCGGCCTCGGCTTCGCGACGCTCAGCGCCGTGCTCGGCGGCTTTGCCTGGCCGCTCGAACTGTTCGCCAATTTCCGCCCGCAGCTTGCCGTTCTCGCCGTCGCCACATTGATCTTCGCGGTGGCGCTGCGCCACAAGCCAATGATCGTCGTCAATGTCGTGCTGCTCGCGGCCAACGTCCTGCCGCTCTGGCCGCATCTGATGATCTATCTGCGCGAGCCCGCCGCGGTTGCGGCCGCAGGCCCGAGCCTGCGGCTGTTGAGTTTCAACATGCATGGCTCCGATACCGACCCCGCCAAATTTTTGGCCCTGATCGCGGCGGAAAAACCCGACGTCATCCTGCTGACCGAAGTGGCGGGCGACATCGAACAGCGCATGGCGACGCTGACGGACAGCTATCCCCATCGCATCCCGGCGCGCAGCAAGGGCCTGCATGACGTCGCGCTCTACAGCCGCTGGCCGATCGCGGCGATCGAGACCAACCGCTCAGCGCATCCCGACATGCCGGTGCTGAGCGCCGATCTCTGCCCGCCGGCCGGCACGCGCGGAGCGTGCCTGCGCGTCGTCACCCTGCATGCCAAGGCGCCGTTCGGCGGCGGCGCGGCACTGCGCACCCGGCAGCTTGATCTCGCGGCCCGCGCCGCGATGGCGCAACTCGGCTCCGCGATCATCATTGGCGATCTGAATCTGACGCCCTGGTCGCCGACCTTCGCGCGGCTCATCGATGTCACCGGCCTGCAGGACAGTTCGCGTTTGCGCGGCCTGCAGCCGACGTGGCAATCCGCCCATTTGCCGACCGGCCTCGCGCCGCTGTTCGCGCTATCGATCGACCAAGCCTTGGTCAGCGCGGACATCGCGCCGCGCGCCAATCGCGTCGGGCCCGATATAGGGTCCGACCACCGGCCGATCATCGTCGATCTGCAATTGCCGGACCTCGCCGTTCCGCGCGTTTAGCCCATCGCCCGACGATTTAACGCGGGCTATCATGGCCGCGCAGGAGATCCCCATGACCAAAATCTTCGCGCTCGATCAAGCAGCGCTCATCATCACCGACGTTCAAGCCGACTATTTGGCGGCGGACGGCTGTCTCGGCCGCAGCGGAAAGCGCCGCATGAGCGACGGCGAGATTGCGACCATGGCCGGCAATATCCGACGTTTGGCTGAGCGCTTCCGCGCCGCCGGCCAGCCGGTGATCTGGGCGCGTAGCGCCTTTCGCGCCGACATGGCTGACTGTGCGTGGGGCCATGGCTGGGCCGAGCGCCATTTCGGCGCGGCAAGCGGCTTTCTCGTCGAGGGCAGCGTCGGCGCCAGTTGGTTGGAGGGCCTCGCGCCGCAAGGCGACGATCTCGTCATCACGCGCGCCAGCCACAGCGTCTTTGCCGGCAGCTCGCTCGACCGCATTCTCGCCAATCTCGGCGCCCACGATCTGCTGCTCGCCGGCGGGCCGCTGTCGGCCAGCCTCAGCGACACGGCACGCAACGGCGCGGCGCTCGGCTATCGCGTCTTTCTCGCTGGCGACGCCGTTTTTCCGCCGCTCGCCAGCTATCCATCCATCAGTTCGGCGCAAGCGGTGACGACGGATGAGGCCCTCGCCGCACCGCAATCCGGCGCGGCCGCGAAGGCCGACCGGTCAGCCTTTCTCATCATCGACATGCAGAATCATTTCCTATTTCCGCAGAAAGGCGATGAAGAGGCGCGGCAAAAGAATTTCGCGCGCAACAGTGAGCTGGTGCGCCATTGCGCGCAGCTCGCCGATCACCTGCGGGCCAAGAATTGGCCGGTGATCTGGCTCAAGACCGGCCGGCGCGCCGACCGCGTCGATACCGCCATGCATAAATTGCGCGAAGACATCCTGCTCGGCGGCGATAGCTTGCTGCTCGATGGCACCTGGGGCGCGGAGCTGGCCGACGGCCTGACGCCGGCGCCGAAAGACTACCTCCTCTACAAGCGTGGCCAGAGCGGCTTCGGCTTCACGCCCCTGCACCGCGCCCTGCGCAATCTCGGCGTCTCGCATTGCCTGCTGTCGGGCGGCGCCACCTCGGGCTGCCTTGGTGCCACGCTGCGCGACGGCGCGGCGCTCGGCTATCGCTTCTCCGTCGTCGAAGACGCCGTTTATCCGGTCGGGTCGAAATACAGCCCGGTGCTGGCCGACTACGCGCAGATGCAAAGAACCGCGGATATTCTTGCCGAATCTTAGGCCGCGCTAGACGCTGCGGCCGCCATCGACGTCCATGGCGATGCCGGTGATGAACCGCGCCTCGTCGGAGGCGAGAAACAGCGCCGCATCCGCCACATCCGCCGGTTCGCACAAACGGCCGAGCGGCACGCGGCTGGTGAACAGCTTGTGCATCTCGGGCGTAATGTCGCCGCCCATGAATTCCTTCAGCATCGGTGTTTCGCCCGCCGAGGGACAGACGGCATTGACCCGCACCTTGATGGCGGCAAGCTCGACCGCCAGCGCCTTGGTCAGCGAGATCACCGCGCTCTTCGACGCCGCATAGACGCCGAGGCCGGGCCGCGGGCGCGTCGCGATGGTCGAGGCGGTCACGACGATGGCGCCACCGCCCTGCGCCTTGAACTGCGGCTGGGCATATTTGGCGCCGAGAAAGACGCTGCGCACATTGGCATCAAAAATGCGGTCGAACGTCGCCTCGTCCACCGTTTCGATCGGCGCCGGTCGCTGCGCCACGCCGGCATTGAGCACCAGCAGATCCATGCGACCATAGGCCGCGACGCAAACTGCGATCATGGCCGCGACAGACTCCACCTGAGCGGAATTGCCCGGCGCGGCGGTGGCGTCGCCGCCGGCCGCGCGGATGGCCGCGGCGACCGCCTCGGCTTTGGCGGCATCGAGATCGTTGACGGCGACGCGCGCGCCTTCCCCGGCGAACCGCTTGGCGATGGCTGCGCCGAACCCCGAACCGGCGCCGGTGACCAGCGCGCTCTTTCCTGCGAGGCGCATCAGATCGGCTTCTCGCCAGCGATGGTGAGGCGGCGCATCAGGCGCAACTCCTGGGCCGGAAAGTCGCGCCGCGCATGGACGAGACAGCGATTGTCCCACAGCAGAACATCGCCGACTTGCCATTCATGCTCATAGATGAAAGCGGGCGTTTCGATGTGGGCATATAGCCCGGCAAGAATCTCGCGGCTTTCGTCGTCGGACAGGCCGACGATGCGCTCCGTCATCAAGCGGTTCACATAGAGCGCCTTGCGCCCGGTCGCCGGATGGGTGCGAAAGATCGGATGATCATAGCTTGCGACATCCTCCGCCGCCTTTTTATGATCATTCTCGCCCTGCTTCTGACTGTTGTAGGTGAAGGCATGGCGCGCCTTCATGCCGTCGAGCTTCGTCTTCAGCGCCTTCGGCAGCGTTTCGTAGGCCTTATACATATTGGCAAAGGCCGTCTGGCCGCCGCGCGACGGAATCGCCACCGCATGCAACATGGTTCCGGCAGAGGGCTGTTCGATATAGATGCCGTCGGAGTGAAATTCGATCTCGCCTTCCGGCAAGGAGCCGACAAATTCCCCGTTTTCCTTCAGGTTGGTGACCAACATGATGAAGGGGTGGCGGCCCTTCTCTTTGGCGGCGAAGCGCGACCACGGCGCGACCTCGCCGAAGCGGCGGCCGAACGCCACTTGCTGGTCCTCGCTGAAGCTCTGGCCGCGCAACAGGATCAGGCTGTGATCGTGCCAAGCTTTGAGGATTTGCGTGAAGCCGGCATCGTCCAACGGCTTGGCGAGATCGACGCCGCGAATTTCGGCGCCGAGTGCGGCTGACAGCGGACGGACTTCGAATCGGCTGGCGATGAGAGTCATGGCGGTCTCCCAGACGTGGCGCATAACAGCCGCGGTATTTTTTCTGTGCGGCGAAGGACGAACCAGCATGGCGCCAGGACAGGGCGGAGAAAAGTCTAAAGCTTGGCCCTATTGCGTTTACCGGGATGACGCGCGCTGGCACCGAGCTTATCGGCGAGATGCAAAAACTCATCGACCATCGCCTCATATTCGGCGACGCAGCGCGCCGACGGCAGCAAGAGTTTCTTGCGGCTGTCGGATGCGGCGGCCCGGCGAAGGAAATATCCTTTCTGCTCCGCGAGCGCGATGATCTTGCGCGCCGTCATCCGCGCGCAGGGCATGGCGGCGAGGCAGGCCGTCACCCCTGGCGCGGCGGCGGTGTAATGGCCGCGCATCACTTCGGTCCAGAGAATCGTATGACTGCGGCTCTGGCGAAAAAACTTCACCGTGCGCCAGGCATCGGTGCGCCGTTGGATATCGGCGCGCCATTCGGCAAAGGCGAGATACCATTGCGGCGCCGGCTTCTTCCGTGAGGGGTTCCGCCCTCTGGTTTTTATCGGTGCACTCAAGATGCTGGGCTCCAATTTCAGCCGATAACGACAGGTTGCGTCCTTACCCGAACAACTAGTGGGGGCGGCCCGTCCGACGCGAAGCTGTGGATAAATCGGCTTGCTATTTAACGGCAAAACGGACAGAGAATCTGTGTTCGAAATTCTAGCCTGCCTTGCTACCCACATCATTCGGGCCTCCAAGACAACGCTGCAATTCGGATATATGAGCCGCGCGGTGGTCGCGCGGTTTCGCGACGTCTAAGCGTTCTCCGAGGAGACTTTTCTATGCCTACCGGCACCGTGAAGTGGTTCAACGCCCAGAAGGGTTTTGGTTTCATCCAGCCGTCCGACGGCGGCAAGGATGTGTTCGTGCATATCAGCGCGGTCGAAAAGGCCGGCCTCTCCACCCTGCGTGAAGGCCAGGCCGTCAGCTTCGAGATCGTCAACGAGCGCGGCAAATCGGCCGCCGGCAATCTGCGCGCCGAGTAAATTCTTCCGCCACGGCGGACAGATCAAAGCCCGGTCCATCAGGACCGGGCTTTTTTCATCCGCATGGCACTAACGCAGAGGTGAATAGCCAGCCCCTGGCCAGGCCCGCCAGTTTTCGGCACATTGCACCTTGCTCATCCCTTCAAGGCCTATTCGAGGAAATGACCCCCCGATGACCGACCTGCTGACTCTCTTCGCCGAACCCGCCACCTGGGCCGCGCTGGCCGCGCTGATCGCCATGGAGGTGGTGCTGGGCATCGACAACCTGATCTTCATCTCGATCCTGACCAACAAGCTGCCGGCACATCAGCGCGTCACCGCGCGGCGTATCGGCATCGCCGGCGCCCTCCTGTTGCGCCTCGGCTTGCTCGCCACCATCAGTTTCATCGTCAAGCTCACCGCGCCGGTGATCGACATCTTCGGCCAGGCCCTGTCCTGGCGCGACATTATCCTCATCGCCGGTGGCCTGTTTCTGGTCTGGAAGGCGACGAAGGAAATTCATCACAGCGTCGATCCCGCGCCCAACGACGACATGTTCGAGAGCAAGGCCGTCAATCTCGGCTATGCCGCGGCGATCGGCCAGATCCTGCTGCTCGATATGGTGTTCTCGATCGACAGCATTATCACGGCCGTCGGCATGACCGATCATCTGCCGGTTATGGTGATCGCCGTGCTCGTCACTGTCATCGTCATGCTGGTGGCGGCAACGCCGCTTGCCAACTTCATCCAGGCCAATCCGACGCTGATCATGCTGGCGCTCGGCTTCCTGCTGCTGATCGGCACGACCCTGATCGCCGAAGGCTTCGGCGCGAAGATTCCGAAGGGCTACGTCTATGCCGCGATGGCCTTTTCAGCCTTCGTCGAGGGCTTGAATATCTTCGCCCGCCGCCGCAAAGCCAAAAAGAGCGGCTGATCTGCGCCAATAACAAACGGGCGGCGCCGGGATGTCCCAGCGCCGCCCGTTGCCGTTTCGACTCCACGAAAGCTCAGCGCGCGCCCTTCGCCCGTAAAATGGCGGCGATATCGGCAAACCCTCGTTGCAGGGCATGACCGAGCGGCGTGATGCCGTCGCGGTCGGCGCGGTTGACGTCGGCGTCGGCGGCGATGGCTTGGCGGACGATCTCCACTTGGCGCGGGCCGCCATCGCCGAGAATGATGGCCTCCAACAAGCAGGTCCAGCCCAGGCGATTGACATGATCAACCGCGACGCCGGCCGCGATAAGCATCGACACGGCCTCGACATGACCGCGCTCGCACGCCGGAATCAAGCCGGTGCCACCGAAGCGGTTAAGGCTCTTGATGTCGGCCCCGCTCGCCAAGGTGAGCTTGAGGATCTCCACGTAGCCGCGCGCGCCGGATAGTAGAAAGGGGCTGTCGGAAATATCGTCCTTGGCGTTCACGTCGGCACCGCGGCTGATCAATAGACGCGCCACCTCGATGCGATTGCCCTGCGTCGCAGCTAGAAGCGCGGTACGGCGCCGCCCGTCACGCCATTCGATATCGGCGCCCATGGCGAGCAGTTTCTCCACCAGGTTTTTATCGCCCGCCTCGGCGGCGACGATGAGCTGGCGGCCGAGCACCGATGCCGATGGCGCGCCTGGCGGCGCCTTATAAACGGCCTGGGCCATCGCCGGCCCAGCGGCGGCGACCAGGACAACAATGGCGAGCCCGGCGCAGAGGCGGGTCACGGCACGGCCAAAAGAAAAAACGGTCATATTTTGATGTTACGCGATCTCCCCATGAACAGCGCACAAATCGGCGTGACGCTGGGAGCGCTGGCATCCCCTTCAGCCGTCATGGACCGGGCCGGGACCGCAACGCCCATATCTGCGCGTCCGCTGTTCCTGCGAGCCGTTATCAAAATCCTGGCCCGCCACCGTCGAGAGGGCCCGAAATGCTTAACGTCGAACTTTAGACGTTTCAGAAATTTCCACGCCGCGGCTCCACCCTTAATAACTATTGGCGCAAGACTCGCGGCACGGCTAGACCTAACGCCATGAACCTCGACGTCCGCACACTTCTTGTCGTCCATTCGCTCGTCTCCGTGACCCTGTCGTTTCTGATGGTCGCCTTCTGGCGCAGCCACAGGACCACGCCGGGCCTCGGACAATGGACATTGGGCACCTTGCTGTTGGGCGTCGCCTTCCTCGCCGCCAGCCTACGCGGCATGATTCCCGATCTCTTGTCGATTGTCGGCGCCAATATTGTCGGCTTGATTTCTGTCATCGCCTTCTGGAATGGCATTCGCCTGTTCGATGGCCGGCGCACGATGTGGGGCGAGGCGCTGCTCGCGACGACCGCCGTGCTGGCCGCCTTCGTCTATCTCACCTATTTCGTCGATGACATTGTCAGCCGCTTGGTCGTCATCTCCTTTGCCCTGTCCTTCGCTTGCGGGCTTTGTGCCTATGAACTCTTGCGCGGCCCGGTAAGCGAATTGCGCGCCCCCGGCGTGCTCGCCGCCTCGCTCTTCGGCCTGATCACCTGCACTTTGTTTATCCGCGCCGTCGTCGCCTTGGCCACGCCGCCGATCGACGACCTCTTCGCGCTCAGCGCGGCGCAGACCGTCCATTTTGTCATCTCCCTGCTCGGCAAGATTCTCGTCGTCGTCGCCTTCCTGATGATGGCGCTGCAGCGACTGCAAAATCAGCTTGAGGCGCGCAACGTCGAATTGCAGCGCGCCCGCCTGCGCGCCGAACAGGCGAATCGCGCCAAGTCAGAATTTCTCGCCACCATGAGCCATGAGCTGCGCACGCCGCTCAACGCCATCATTGGATTTTCCGACGTGCAACGGAGCGAGCTGCACGGCCCGCTCGGTCATCCGCGTTACAAGGAATATGCCGACGATATCCATTCCTCCGGCACGCATCTTCTCGAACTCATCAGCTCGATCCTCGATATCTCGAAAGCCGATGCCGGCAAGCTGGAGGTCTCGCCCATCGACCTCGATCCGCGCCCCGTCCTCGACGCGGCGCTCGCGCAAATCCGCCCCGCCGCCGAGGCGAAGCATATTCATCTCATGCTCGACGTGGCGCAGACGGCGCCCATTTGCCGCGCCGACCCGCAAGCCTTGCAGCAAATCTTTTTCAATTTGCTATCTAACGCCGTGAAGTTCACGCCGGATGGCGGTTTGGTCTCGGTGAAACTCGGCCGTCTGCTCAACGGCAAGGTCGAGTTCAGTCTGCGCGATAGCGGCATCGGCATCGCGCCGGAAGATATGTCCCGCGTGATGAAGCCGTTCGAGCAGGCCGCCAACGGCGAAGCCCATCGCGACGGGGTTCACGGTCAAAGCAACATCGGCCTCGGCCTGCCCCTCGCCGACGCCCTGGTGCGGCTGCATGGCGGCACGCTTGAGCTGCAGAGCGAGCCCGGCCGTGGCACCAGCGCGGTCGTGTCCCTGCCGCCCGGCCCGACGCTCTTCACCTAACGGCCGGCCTTTCGCCATCCAGGAATGGCGCGCTATAGTTTTCCGTCACCGGGGGATTCTCGCGCCATGACCGCTCATATCGCCACCGTCGCCTTCCTCGGCATCGATGTCCTCGCCATCGACGTGCAGGTGCAGATGGCGGCGGGCCTGCCCAGTTTCGCCATCGTCGGATTGCCCGACAAGGCGGTCGGCGAATCGAAGGAACGCGTGCGCGCCGCGCTCAACGCCCTCGGCCTGGCGCTGCCGCCCAAACGAATCACCGTCAATCTTGCGCCTGCCGACGTCGCCAAGGAAGGTAGCCATTTCGATCTGCCGATCGCTCTCGGCGTGCTCGCCGCCATGGGCGTGCTGCCGCAAGAAGAGCTCGAAGGCTATGTCGCCCTCGGCGAACTGTCGCTCGACGGCGCACTGGCCTCGGTGGCCGGCGCCTTGCCCGCCGCGCTGCATGCTTATGACGGCCAGGGCGGCCTGATCTGCCCGGCCGGCGTCGGCGGCGAAGCCGCCTGGGTCGAAGGGCTCGACATCCTAGCGCCGAGCAGCCTGCTGGCGCTGATCAACCATTTCAAGGGCACCCAGGTGCTGAGCCCGCCGCAGCCGCGTCTCGGCCCGCCGCCGGACAGCGCCTACGCTGGCCTCGATCTCGCCGACATCAAGGGCCAGGAAAGCGCCAAGCGCGCCCTCGAAGTGGCCGCGGCGGCGGCCACAACCTGCTGATGAGCGGGCCGCCCGGCGCCGGTAAGTCGATGCTGGCGCAACGGCTGGCGGGAATCCTGCCGCCGCTCAGTCCAGCCGAAGCGCTGGAAGTCAGCATGATCCATTCGCTCGCCGGCACATTGATCGCGGGCGGCAATTCCGCCGGATTGGTGCGCACGCGGCCCTTCCGTGATCCGCATCACTCGGCGTCGCTCGCCGCCATGGTCGGCGGCGGCCAGCGCGCCAAGCCGGGCGAAGTGTCGCTCGCCCATTTGGGCGTGCTGTTCCTCGACGAACTGCCCGAATTCGCCCGCGGCACGCTCGAAGCCCTGCGCCAGCCGCTCGAATCGGGTCGCGCCGTGGTGGCGCGCGCCAATGCCCATGTCGCCTACCCGGCGCGCGTGCAATTGATTGCCGCCATGAACCCCTGCCCTTGCGGCCATCTCGGCGACCCGGCGCTCGCCTGCAACAAAGCGCCGCGCTGCGCTGGCGACTATCAAAGCAAAATTTCCGGGCCGCTATTCGATCGCATCGATCTGCATATCGAAGTGCCGGCGGTGACACCGCAAGATCTCAGCCTGCCGCCGCCGCGCGAAGGCAGTGCCGAGGTGGCGGCGCGTGTCGCTGCCGCGCGCGACATTCAACGCGCCCGCTACGCCACCGCCAAAACGACAATTCGTAGCAATGCCGAAGTGGACGGCACGGCGCTCGAAGAGGTCGCCGGTCCCGACGCCGAAGGACGCAAGTTGCTGACCGACGCCGCCGAGCGGCTCAAGCTGTCGGCACGCGGCTATCACCGCGTGCTGCGCGTCGCGCGCACGCTCGCCGACCTCGCCGCGAGCGAAGGCGTACGCAAAGCCCATATCGCAGAAGCCTTGAGCTACCGGCGACTCGCCTTACCGCGTTAAGTGCAATTCTTTTAGAGCGAGACGCTCGGCACCCAAGCGGTGCCGCCTTCCGGGCTGCCCGCGCGCCCGAGGTAATCGACAAATTCCGCCACCGCGTCGAGATGTTCGTCGGCGAGGAAATAATGCACGTTGCGCTTGTCGGTGGTTGCTTTGACCTTATGCACCACGCCGAGCTTCTCGAGACGGCCGAGACGGCGAACGATGGTGGACACCGTTCCGATGTTCGAGGTCAGGATATCGGTGAGGTTCATCGGCTTGCCGCTGACTTGGCCATGACCGATATGCAGCAGGAGATCGTAATCGACGCGTGTGCGCAGGAATGGAAAACGGCTGTTTTTATAAGCCCGGATCGTCTTGAGCAGAGCAAAGGCCCTGTCGAGGTCTCCGCCGCTCGTTTCCTGCGCCGCGGCAGGTGGCCGTGTCGATCCCCCGACATGCCCTCAACTCAGATAATTGAACAATACATTCAAACGATTATAAGCACCGCCTGCCCGTTCCGTGCGTTGCTAACGATTTTCAGTTTGGGAACTAATTATTATTCCCGCTCGATTGTGCACGCATCTGCATCCCTAGGTTGCTGAAGAGTACACGAAAAGATCGGGTTAATCGGCGGCGATCATGCGGCCAAGGCGGCGACCGGCGAACAGATGCAAGTGGAAGTGCGGCACTTCTTGACCGCCATTCAGCCCCGTATTGGCGAGAATACGATAGCCGGGCTCCGCCGCGCCGAGATCGCGGGCAATCTGTCCCGCCGCGCGGACGAAAGCTGTGATTTCGTCGGCTGAGGCCTTGGCCGAAAAATCGTCGAATGAAACGTAGGCGCCTTTCGGGATCACCAGCACATGGGTCGGCGCCTGTGGATTGACGTCGTGAAAGGCCAGGACATGCGAATCCTCATAGACTTTTTTACACGGGATTTCGCCACGCAAGATCCGCGCGAAGATATTGTTGGGATCATAAGTCATCGGCTGTTCTCCACCCGCCCGGCCGGGGGCGCGGTCAAAATGGGCCGTTAGCGGGCCTTTTTCTTCGCGCGCGCTGTCGCCGGGCTTTTCGTCGCGCCGAGTTGCTCCGCCTTGCGCGATGCCTTTTCGGCGATGCCGGAGCGCACTTCTCGCCGCTTCAATTCTTTCCACACCTGGGCCGGCTTGACGCCGCAGGCCGCCCACAGCACCAACAAATGATAGAGGGTATCGGCGCTTTCGAGCACCAGCGCCTTGCCATTGCCGTGCGCGCCCTCGATCACCGCCTCGACCGCTTCCTCGCCGAACTTCTGGGCAATCTTGGCCGGCCCGCGCAGGAACATGCGCGCGGTGTGGGAACGGGCCGGATCGGCGCCGCGACGCGACCGGATCACGGAATATAATCCGTCGAGCGTGCGGCCATCATTCCCGGCGCCGGCGCCGGGAATGATGCCGATAATTTTGGCGATCTTAGAGCTCTTGGCCGGCTTGACGCCCGACCGTTTGGCGGCGGCCTTTTGGGCTTTGCCTTTGGTTTTGCTTTTGGCTTTGTTGGTTTTGGATCTCTGGGCCACGACGCTCTCCCGGCGGAACATCAAGCCCCGCGATTTCTTTGCGTCGTAACAGATTTGCCCGAGTCTGTCACTCGCTTGGGCCTGTCACGGAACCGCGCGAGGACTGTCAGTCGAGTCGCACAGGCAGGCCGGCGGCGCGCATGTGGCTTTTCACATCGCGAATCTTGAACGTGCCGAAATGGAAGATCGACGCGGCGAGCACCGCGCTGGCATGGCCGTCGCGCACGCCGGCCACCATATGATCGAGCGTGCCGACGCCGCCCGAGGCGATCACCGGCACCGGCACGCCGTCGGCGACCGCGCGGGTGAGATCGATGTCGAAGCCTGATTTGGTGCCGTCGCGGTCCATCGAGGTCAGCAGGATTTCTCCGGCGCCCAGGCTCGCCATGCGCTTGGCCCATTCCACCGCATCGAGGCCGGTGCGGTTGCGTCCGCCGTGGGTGAAGATCTCCCACTTACCGGGGCCGACGTTCTTCGCGTCGATGGCGACGACAATGCATTGGCTGCCGAACTTCTCGGCCGCCTCGCCGACGAATTCGGGCCGCGCCACGGCAGCCGTGTTGATCGACACCTTGTCGGCGCCGGCCAACAGCAGCTTGCGGATGTCTTCGACCTGCCGCACGCCGCCGCCGACGGTCAGCGGCATGAAGCACTGCTCGGCGGTGCCGCGCACCACGTCATACAACGTGTCGCGGTTGTCCGACGAGGCGGTGATGTCGAGGAAGGTCAGCTCATCGGCACCTTCGCGATCGTAGAGACGCGCCTGCTCGACCGGATCGCCGGCGTCGATCAGATCGACGAAATTGACGCCTTTGACGACACGACCGTCTTTGACGTCGAGGCAGGGAATGACGCGCGCCTTGAGCAAGCTCATCCCTCCATCAACTTGAGCGCGGCGCCGACATTGATACGCCCGTCATAGAGCGCGCGGCCGGAGATCACGCCCTCGATGCCGGAGCCTTCATGGCGCTTGATCTCTTCGAGATCGGACAGCGACGAGACGCCGCCCGAGGCGATGATCGGCGTGGTCAGCGCAAAGGCGAGATCGACCGTCGATTCGAGATTGACGCCGGTCATCACGCCGTCACGGTCGATGTCGGTGAAGACGATGGCGGCAACGCCGCAGTCTTCGAAGCGCAGCGCCAGATCGAGCGCCTTGACGCGCGAAGTCTTGGCCCAGCCTTCGACCGCGACATAGCCTTCGCGCGCGTCGATGCCGACGACGATCTTGCCGGGGAATTGTTTGCAGGCGGTCTTGACCAGTTCAGGATCGTTGAGCGCGATGGTGCCGAGAATGACGCGGGTGATGCCGGCGTCGATCCAGCGCTGGATGGTGGCGAGATCGCGGATGCCGCCGCCGAGCTGCACCGGCAGCTTGATCGCGGCCAAGATCGACGCGACGGCCGCCTCGTTGATCGGCTTGCCCTTGATGGCGCCGTTGAGATCGACGAGATGCAGCCACTTGAAGCCGGCCTTCTCGAAGGCGCGCGCCTGATCGGCGGGATCGGCGTTGTAGACGGTCGCCTTATCCATATCGCCCTTGAACAGACGCACGCAGGCGCCGTCTTTCAAGTCGATCGCGGGAAACAGGATCATGGGCGAGTCACTCCGAGACGATGTCGCGCGCGGCTAAGGCCGCCAGCGCAGGAAATTGGCGATGATGGCGAGCCCGTTGGCCTGGCTCTTTTCCGGATGGAATTGCGTGCCGACGATATTGTCGCGCGCGACAGCGGCGACGATCGGTCCGCCATACTCGACGGTGGCGATCACGTCGGCCGGGTTGCTTGGCTTGAGCTGATAGCTATGGACGAAATAGGCGTCGCGCTGCGCGCCAAGGCCGGCGAACAGCGGATGAGGGCGCGTGAACTGCAACTCGTTCCAGCCCATGTGCGGCACTTTGAGCGCCGGATCGGCCGGCTTGATTTCTTCGACGACGCCCTTGATCCAGCCGAGCCCGGCGTGATCGCCATGCTCGCGGCCGACCTCGGCCATCAGCTGCATGCCGACGCAGATGCCGAAGAACGGCTTATGTTTCACCAGCACCTGTTCGCCGAGCGCCTCGATCATGCCCGGCAAGGCTTCGAGGCCTTGCTTGCAATCGCCGAACGCGCCGACGCCCGGCAGCACGATGCGGTCGGCGCTCGCCAGGGCTTTCGCCTCGGCGCTGACGATGACGGTCTCGCCGAGACCGGCGTCATTCGCCGCGCGTTCGAACGCCTTGGCCGCCGAGCGCAGATTGCCCGAGCCGTAATCGACGATAACGATGTTCATCGGACGATGTTCATTGCGCGCGACCCCACGGCCCGGCATCGGGCGCGCGCGAGCTGTGCGGCGCGGCCGCCTGCTGCATCGACGTGCCCGTCAGTGAGCTTCCGATGGCCCGCAGATCGAGATAGCGGCGCAGCGCCGTTTCCAGATTGGCGGCGGTCACCACGCCGTCGGCGCGATAGCCGCGGCGTTGTAGCGCCGCGCGCTTCCAGTCATTGGCGAACATGCCGACGAGAACGGCGATGGCGAAGAACACGAACGAGGTGGTGATCTGATCGACGCCCATCGCCTCGAAGGCGACGCCGAGTGCGGTCGCAACCAACAGCAATGCCGCCGAGACGAGCCACATCCGTTGCGTCAGGCTCCAGACGAAGCCGAACAGGAAGGCCGGCCAGGAGAAGCCTTCCTTCACCAGCTCGGGCAGCTGATCGAGCGCGTCCCACCGCTGCGTGCGAGCGGCTGGCGTGTGAACCGTATAGACGCGGAGCGACATGAGCTGTCCGATGCGTGCGGCGTCGGCGACTTACAGAGAGCCGCCGAGCACGCCCTTGGTGGAAGGCACGGCGTCGGCCTTGCGCGGGTCTATCTCGACCGCCTGACGCAAGGCGCGCGCCAAACCCTTGAAGCAGGACTCGACGATATGGTGGCTGTTCTCGCCGTAGAGATTCTCGACATGCAGCGTCAGACCCGCCGCCTGGGCGAAGGCCTGGAACCATTCCTTGAACAGCTCGGTGTCCATCTCGCCGACCTTCGGGCGCGGAAATTTCACGCGCCAGATCAGGTACGGGCGATTGGATGCGTCGAGCGCGACGCGTGTCAGCGTCTCGTCCATCGGGATATACGCCGAGCCGTAACGCGCGATGCCGGCGCGGTCGCCGAGCGCCTGGGTGATCGCCTCGCCGATGGCGATGCCGCTGTCTTCCGTCGTGTGGTGCGCGTCGATGTGCAGGTCGCCCTGGGCGCGGCAGGTGATGTCGATCAGGCTGTGGCGCGACAGCTGTTCGAGCATGTGATCGAGAAAGCCGATGCCGGTCGAGACGTCGTACTGGCCGGTGCCGTCGAGCTTCACGGTGACCGAGATCGAGGTCTCCTTGGTCTTGCGCGCGACCGTAGCGACGCGGCCGACAAACTTGGCCGGCGACTTGCGGACGGCGACGGCCGTCTTGGCCTTCACCGACGGGGCGCTCTTGGCGCGCGCGGCTTTACGCGCGGGGGCGGTCTTCGGGCTCATGACCCGGCTCTCCAAATGGCGGAAATTCGCCCTGTTTTAGCAGGACAGCGTTGAAAGTCCAAGGGAAGTCCGGGGTTTTCCACAGCCGGGACCGGCCCGGTATGGCCTTGATCTTGCCCGGTAATCCGCCCTGCGGGATGGCGCTACGCGACCTGACTGCCGGGCCGGGCCTGGGCTGGCGGATCAGCGCCCGCGTTTCGGCTTGATCGAGCGGATGTTCGACAGCAGCGCGGCCAATTCCTCTTCGCTGAGATCGCCGATGCGTTCGGCGAGCAAATTTGCCAGCTCCGTGGCGCGCGGGCCGAGGCCGGCGGTGTCGACAGCGACGCGCGGATGCGAGATGCGCGACAGCCGCTCCAGTTCTTCCGCTTCGTCCCAGATGATCGTGAAGAAGGTGCAGATCTGGCGCACCAGCATTGGGCTCGGCTTGCCGCGCTTGCCATGTTCGAGCGCCGAGAGATAAGCCGAAGAAATCTCCAGGCTGGCGGCCATCTCCGTCAAGGTGATGCCGCGCGCCTTGCGCAGTTCGCGCAGCTTCGCGCCGAAGGGTGTCATGGCGTCATGCCTTGTCGCGCCGGCGCTTCAAGAGCACGTAAAGCGCCCCCTCGCCGCCGTCCTTCGATTGCGCGTAACGGATCGCCAGTACCAAGGGGCGCAAGTCAGCACTGTTGAGCCAGCGCGGCACCGCTTTGCGCAGCACGCCGGTCTCGCCGGTCGGCTTCAAACCCTTGCCGGTAATCACCAGCACGCAGCGCTTGCCGGCCTCGGCGCTCGTCGCAATGAAGCGCGTCAGCTTGCCATGCGCCTGATCCTGCGTCATGCCATGCAGATCGAGCCGGCCTTCGAGCGGCAATTGGCCGCGCACCAGTTTTTGCCCGGTGCGCTTGTCGAGATCGACCAATCGGTCATGTGAAAGTTCGGCCAGCGTCGGCTTGTGCGGCGGCGCCGCCGGCAGGACATGAGCGCTGCGCGACTTCGGCGCTTTTATCGGCGCGGCGGCGGGCTCTTTCGCAGGGGGCTTTACCGATGGTACGCGCCGGCGATGTTTGAGCGGCGTGATGCTGTCGGCGATCTGCCACCAGAGCTCGTCATCCGGCACCAGTGTCTTGGCCATGATCAGCTTGCCATCATTAGCTGCTGGGCTTGCTGTTCCGGTCGGCGACCGCGTTGGGCAGCAGCAGATAATACTCGCCACGATCGCGCATGGCGCCGGCGCGCGCCGCCGCCTGTTCGCCCCAGCCGAAGAACACGTCGCCGCGCACCGGGCCGCGAATCGCGCCGCCGGTGTCTTGCGCCACGACCAAGCGGCGGATGCGCGCTTCGCCGGAGCTAGAAGGTCCATTGCCGCCATCGGGATGCGAGGCGTCGAGCCAGATCGGCAAGCCGAGCGGCAGGAATTTGCGATCAACCGCGAGGCTGCGGCCCGGCGTCAAGGCGACCGTCTGCGCGCCGATCGGGCCTTCATTGGGGCCCGCGCCCTTCGTTTCGTTGAAGAAGACATAGGAGCGGTTGGCGTTCATCAAGGGCTCGGCCTCGCGCGGGTTGGCTTTCAGCCAGGCGCGCAAGCCCTGCATCGAGACCTCTTCCGGCTTCATCACGCCGCGCGTCACCAGCTCGCGGCCGATGGCAATGTAAGGCTGGCCGTTCTTGCCGGCATAGCCAACACGCATCACCGAACCGTCATCCATCACGACACGGCCGGAGCCCTGGATATGCAGGAAGAAGGCATCGATGGCGTCGTCGACCCATAGCAGTTCGAGGCTTTTGCCCTTGAGCGAGCCGCGCTCGATGGTGGCGCGGTCATCATAGGGCCGCAGTTTTCCCTGCACGACCTTGCCGGCGATGGTGCGGCCTGAGAACTCAGAGCCGAACTCGGCGAGATCGACGGCGACGAGATCGCCCGGCACCTTGTACAGCGGCACGTTATAGCGCGCCGACGGCTGGCGCGCGCCGCGCAGCTCGGCTTCGTAATAGCCGGTGAACAGGCCCTGGCTGTCGCGGTTGTTGGCCGCCTTGAACGGCTTGAATTCGCGCTCGAAGAAGGCGCGGGCAGCCGCGCGGTTGCCATCGGGCACTTGGTTCGCCGCGGCGCAGACACCGCGCCAATCGCTGACGATGCCGCCGATGCCCGGCACCTGGCTATCGGTTGGCGCCGGCTGCAAGCGCGTCGCGTCGCCTTGGCGGGCGAAGTAGGCGCAGGATTTTCGCAAGGCGGGCAGGGCTGCCGACTGGTCGTCGTCGGCCCAGCCGGGCAGGGCGCTGAACGACACCGCTGTCAGCGCCAGGGCGTCGGGCTTTTTCTCGGCCTCGCGCGGCGCGCAAGACGCGAGCGCCAACAGGACGCTGACGAGAGCGGTGAGGAGGAGGGGGCGATAGGACGTTGTCTGTGCGGCGATCATGCCGCCAAGATTACGCCGGAACGTCGGTGCGGACGAGAGTCCAGTTGGGGTCCGACGAGCGCGTGTTGCGCGCGAAGGTCCAAATGTCAGTCGCCTCGGTGATGCGGTCGGGGTTCCCCTCGACCACCTTGCCCTCGGCGTCGCGCGTCACGTTGATCTGCTCGCTGACATATTTGACGCCAACGAAGGCGCTCTGGCCTTCCATGCGCGCTTCGACGATGTCGGCCGACTTGATGCGGACCAGAGTCGTCTCGGCCTTGTGGCCGGCCTCCTCGCGCGCGGCGATGGCCTGCTCGAAATTGGCATAGACCTCTTCCGACAGCAGCGGCTTGAGCTTGGCCCGCTCGCCGGCGGCGAAGGCGCCGACGATATAATCGAAGGCGGCGCGGGCGCCCTCCTCGAACTTGGCCTCGTCGAAGGCGGGATCTGCGAGCTTGATCTGCGTCAGGGCGCCGCCGAGCGAACCGGCCGCCGTGGCAGCGCCGAGATCGGCGCCGTCCCGGCGCGGCAGGGCGACGACATCACCGCTGCGGCGCGAATCGGGCGCTTCGGCGGGCGCCGGCGGTTTGGCGAAGGGATCGCGGGGGCGCTCGGTGCCGGTGCGTTTTCCCAACACGCTGCGCAGGCGCAGGATGATGAATCCCGCAACCAGGGCGAAGAAGATGATGTCAACGAACGGGAGGCCGCTACCCATGAAGGTTCCTGTCGAAACGATTGGCTCCGCGTTGCCTCTCTGTGATGAGAGGGCGGAGCGAAATTAAGTCATCCTAGCATGTGCGTGGGTCTGGCACAGCCGAGAGCACCCAACGAACCTGCTCTCAGGAATTGGCCTTGCATGGCGCGGAATACAAGGTGAACGAGGCCAAGTCGGACCCAGTTCCCGAGATCGGCAGGGTGGCTCACTTCTCATGCTTTGGCTGTTCAATAAAATTTGTCGCAAGAGCGGGCAATTTTAAGGCGCGATTAATTCCTAAGGCATATTTCTTTTTGCATAGTCGCCTGGCCTAGTGATCCGTACCGCTTTTTGGATCGCGCGTGACCCCCCTCCGTGACGGCCAGGCGGCTACCGATTTTCTATTAACATCAATGAGATGAGCCATTATGACGACCTCTCTTCCGCGCGGCCAATGGTTGGCTAATCTCAAGATACGTACGAAAATCCTTTCGGGCTTCTTCATCGTCCTGGCATTGCTGATTGCCGTTGGTGCCACCGGCCTTCTCGGTCTGCGCAAGACGAGCGACACGTTCGAGCAATATTCCACGATTGCCGACACTGCGATGAACGTCATGGAAGTCGAAAACAACGTCGCGCAATTGCGCCGCGTCGTCGTGTTGTTTGCCAATACCGGCGATGCCGCCCATGTAAAGAGCGCGCGTGCCCTGCTCGACGAAATCAAAAGCGATATTCCGCGCGTGACCGCAATGTTTACCGACGCCGGCCGCAAAGCGAAATTCGCCGGCATCGGCCAGCTGATGAACGAATACTCCAGCCAATTCGAAACGGTCGTGCTCCGTCGCGGCGAACGCGACAGCATTCTGACCCAGACGCTCAACCCGTCCGGCGAGAAGGCTCAGGCGGCAATGGATCGCTATTTTTCCGCCGTCATGCGCGAACGCGATCTCGAGACTATCGACCGCGCGCGCATTCTCGAGGAGTTGCTCGCCAATGTCCGTATCAACGCCCTGCGTTTTCTCGCGT
>CANJIM010000005.1 GCA_947474495.1 Rhodospirillaceae bacterium | reverse complement strand
TGGTTGCCCGCCATCGCCTGCTGATTGGGCCCGAGCCGGTCGCCGCGCAGCAGGCGCTGGAGGAATTGCTCGCGCGCCAGCAGCGTGTCGGTGCTGATCCAGGCGGTATAGCCGGGCCAGCCCTTGACGTTGGGCGGATCGAAGATGTCTTGGCCGAGACGGCGGCTGTAGCGCGCCAGCGAATCGCCATCGACTGGCGTGTTCTGGAAGAAGCGCACGGTGCCGACGAGGAATTCGACCGGCGACTTGATCAACTCGCCGCGATTCTTCACCGCCCAGAAGACGTCGGAATTCAGCATCGCCTTCATCAGCGGCTTGATCTCGTAGTTGCTGTCGCGGAACACCGCCGCGAGGCGCTTGACCTCCGCCGCGTCGGGCGTCGGCGAGACGAATTCGCGCCACAGCTTCTCGGTGATGAATTCGGCGGTGCGCGGCTGCTGCAGGATGATCTTCAGAATGTCGTCGCCATCGAAGCGGCCATTGCGGTCGAGGAAGGTCTTGCTGTCCGGATCGTGAATTTTGACATTGTCGATAAAACGGGCGCGGTCGGGCGTCGTCGTCCAGCCGGTGAAGGCGCGTGCCGCGTTCTTGATGTCCTGCTCGGTGTAATGGCCTTCGCCGAGCGTGAACAGTTCGAGCAGTTCGCGGGCGAAGTTCTCATTGGGCTTTTCCCAACGGTTGAGGCGATTGTCGAGATAATC
Source organism: Rhodospirillaceae bacterium (assembly GCA_947474495.1). Taxonomy (GTDB): domain Bacteria; phylum Pseudomonadota; class Alphaproteobacteria; order SMXQ01; family SMXQ01; genus CAMAVH01. The sequence goes on along the minus strand of CANJIM010000005.1, from coordinate 63,680 downwards.
GAGCATCACCGGATCGCGCGACACCTCGCGCAGCAGGGTGGCGAAATTACCGAGACTCTCGCGCCGCAGCAGGGCGTTCTGGCGGTAGTGCAGCACCGGCGAGCGTGTCTTGCGCAGCGACGAGGTGAAATGGTTGTGCCAGAACAGCGTCATGCGTTCGGTGAAAGGCGACGGCGTGGCGAGCATCTCGTCATACCACCAGGCCTTGATCTGCTGGACATGCTCGTTGGTCCGCTTCTGCTGCGCCGCGCGGTCTTCGGCGTTCAACTGGCCGAGCGCAGGAAACGGCGGCTTCTTGTCCTCGAGCCAAGCGGGTCCCGGCGTCATCGCCGTGGTGCGGACGCCATCCAGAATTTTATCGACGGCTTGGGCGCGGGTCAGCGGTGCCAGACCGGCGGCTTCCTCCGCCGTCGCGCCGAAGCCGGTGCGCGCCAGAAGATGGCGCGCGTCGGCGGGTTCCAGAGCTTGCGCAGCCTGCAGCGTCGCTCCCAGCAGCAGCAGGGCGACCATGATGGAACGCAGCAGAGGGACGGCGATCAATCGCATCGAACGGCTCCGGCAATTGAGCGCTCCCAAGGGCGCTTCGTGCATACTGAGCGTCCCGCATGGGACGACTTGAAGATTATACGGTCGGCGCCGGATGATCCGTCGCGCTTTCCCAACGCCAGGTTAATCGGCAGCATTTTAGGATCTTTCGGCGAGCGGCACTTTTTCTGGCCGACCGACGGCTCAGCCCTTACATTGGGGTAAACCATGAACAAGCCCACCTCAATGAACCCACCTCAATGAAGATGACGGCCTCTTTCGCCCCCGTCCTGGTCGCCGGCATCAGCCGGGCGGTAGCGATTACCGCTGACGGCGAGATCGTCGAAATGCCGCCGCGCGAGATGGCGCGCCATCTCGGCCTGCATAAATCGCGGGATGGCAGCCTGTTCGAGAACGCCCCACCGCTGCTCTGCCATGCTCCGGCCATCGCCCGGCGACTGAACGTGCCGGTCTTCCCGGCGCGCGACCTGCTGGAGCTTTACGCCTTCGTCTGCCCGGCCAAATTCTGCCTGCCGACGCCGCGCGGGCTCGCCGAAGCGCTCGGCCTCACCGTCGCCACCGGCCTGCTGGCCGAGGCCGAAGCCCTGCAAGCCGCCGCCGGGGCGCTGCTCGACAAGCTGGCCAAGCTCGACGGCGAGCCCTTGCGCGAAGCCGCCGAAACCGCCCGCGTCATGACCCGCGCCGGCTGGGCCTGGGGCCCCGAATGCATGGCGGCCTTGAACACCCTCGCGTCGACGGCGGATGCGCCCATTCCTGGCGTCACCAGCCTGTCGCCACTCCGCGTCTGGACGAAGCTGCGCGAATGGCAGGACGAACCGCCGCCCGCGCCGCCCGGCACCTTGGCGGTCGATCCCGACGAAGCGCGCGAGCGGCTGGTCGATCTCGTCGGCCACACCAGAGAAGCCCGCACCCAGCAATCCGACTATGCCGCCGCCGCCGCGGCGGCTTTCGCGCCGCGCGATGCGGCGGGCGATCCACGCGTCGTGCTCGCCGAAGCCGGCACCGGCACCGGCAAGACGCTGGGCTATATCGCGCCCGCCAGCCTGTGGGCCGAGAAGAACAAGGGCGCCGTCTGGCTCAGCACCTACACGCGCAATCTGCAACGGCAATTGGATGCCGAGCTTGACCGCCTGCATCCCGATCCCGCCGAGAAAGCCGCGCGCGTGGTCATCCGTAAAGGCCGCGAGAATTATCTCTGCCTGCTCAATCTCGAAGAGCAGGTGAACCGCGCTGCAGTGACGCCGCGCGAGACGGTGGCGACCGCGCTGATGGCGCGCTGGGCGCGGGCGACGCGCGACGGCGACATGGTCGGCGGTGATTTCCCCTCCTGGCTGGCGCAACTGCTCGGCTATGCGCCGACGCTGGGGCTCGCCGACCGGCGCGGCGAATGCATCTATGCCGCCTGCGATCACTGGCGCAAATGCTTCATTGAAAAAACCGTGCGGCGGGCCCGCCATGCCGACATCGTCGTCGCCAACCATGCACTGGTGATGGCGCAAGCGGCGCTCGCCGGGCTCGACGACGCCAACGTGCCGACGCGCTACGTGTTCGACGAAGGCCATCATCTGTTCGATGCCGCCGATAGCGCCTTCGCCGCCCATCTCGGCGGCCGCGAGACGGCCGAATTGCGCCGCTGGCTGCTCGGCGCCGAGACGACGACCGGTCGTCCCTCGCGTGCCAGAGGCCTGCAAAAGCGTATCGGCGATCTGTTCGCCGGCGACGGCGAAGCCGAAGACCTACTGACCTCGGCCTTGAAGGCGGCCCGGGTGCTGCCGGGCGACGGTTGGCAGAAGCGGCTCGGCGAAGACCAGGCGCTATCCGGCGTGCCGCGCGGCGCGACGGAAGTGTTCCTCGGCTTCATCCGCCAGCAAGTGCTCGCCCGCGCGCCGGACGCCGAAGCCGGCTACAGCCTCGAAGCCGAAAAGACGCCGCTAATCGGCGGCCTCGCCGACGCGGCCCGGGTGCTCGACGAGGCACTGCAAAGCCTGCAAACGCCGATCGCCAAGCTCGGCGCCAAACTCGCGCGCATGCTCGACGAGAAGGCCGATGAATTGGATACCGCGACGCGCCAGCGCATCGAAGGCGCGCTGAAAAGTCTCGAACGGCGCGCCGCCATTCCGCTGGCCGCCTGGCGCTCCATGCTGGCGACTGTCGATGACGACGCGCCGCCCGATTTCGCCGACTGGTTCTCGGTCGAGCGCATGGACGGGCGCGAGGTCGACGTCGGCCTGCACCGCCATTGGGTCGATCCCTCGGTGCCCTTCGCGCGCAACGTGCTTGAACCGTCCCATGGCGCGCTGATCACCTCGGCGACCTTGCGCGATTCGGGGCCCGACATGGCGACAGACGATTGGCGCAGCGCCGAAGCGCGCAGCGGCGCGCGCCATCTGCCGAGCCCGGCGACCCATATCGCCGTGCCCTCGCCGTTCGACTATCCCGCCTGCACGCGCGTGCTTGTCGTCACCGACGTGGCGAAAGCCAATCCCGCCGCCGTGGCGAGCGCCTATCGCAGCCTGTTCCTCGCCTCGGGTGGCGGCGCGCTCGGGCTCTTCACCTCGATCGCGCGGCTGCGCGACGTGCATAGCCGCATCGCACCAGCGCTCGAAGAAGCCGACATCACCCTGCTCGCCCAGCATATCGACGGGCTCGACACCGGCACCCTGGTCGACATCTTTCGTGCCGAGGAAGACAGCTGCCTGCTCGGCACCGATGCGGTACGCGACGGCGTCGACGTGCCGGGCAGCGCCCTGCGCCTGATCGTGTTCGACCGCGTGCCCTGGCCGCGCCCCGACATTCTTCACAAGGCGCGCCGCCAAGTGTTCGGCGGCAAGACCTGGGACGAGACGCTGGCGCGCCTCAAGCTCAAGCAGGCATACGGGCGTCTGATCCGCCGCGCCGGCGACCATGGCGTCTTCGTCATGCTCGATTCGGCGCTGCCGAGCCGGCTCGCCGCGGCGTTCCCGCCCGGCGTCGCCGTGCAGCGCCTCGGGTTAGCGGATGCCGTGACGGAGATTAGGAACTTTTTCGCAAGTTCCGGCGTTTCCAACCCGACGAAGCCGGCTTAACGCGCTACAGTCATCCGACAAGAATTTCCCCCGGCGATCCCTTCCCCCTCGAGGATTCCCATGAGCATCGAGCATCACGACGCGCTGATCTATTCCATGCTGCTGGTCTCGGCGGCCGACGGCAATATGACGGACGCGGAAATGGCCACCATCGGCGAGATCGTGCGCCTGGCGCCGATTTTCGCCGACTTCGACATCGAGCGCCTGCCCAAGGCGACCAAGTCCTTCGCCAAGCTGATGGAAGATGACGACGGCCTCGAAGGCGCACTGAAAGAAGTGAAGAAGCATCTGCCGAAGCATCTGCGCGAGACGGCTTACGCCTTCGCGGTGGAAGTCGTCGCCGTCGACCAGGAAGCCAGCCAGGAAGAATTGCGCGTTCTCGAATTGATGCGCCACCGCCTCGACGTGGAGCGGCTCGTCGCCGCCGGCATCGAACGCGGCGCCGCCGCCCGCTACGCGCGGTCGTAAGCCCTCAACTCTCCGTCCGATAGAAGCGCTCGCCTTTGCGCAGGGCTACGCCCTGCCCCATGGCCACGCCCATCTCCAGGCTATTGGCGATATTGCGCGCCCGCTCGAGGAAATGATCGGCGGCAGCCGGTGGGCAAAGCTCGCGCGCCGTCGCCTCGAACACCATCAGCCAGCGGTCGAAATGCGCCGCATCGACCGGCAGCTTCATATGGATGGGCATCGGCGTGCCGCTATAGCGGCCGTTGAGCAGCGCGACCGACGACCAGAAGGCGAACATGCGCTGGAGATGCGGTTCCCAGTCTTTGATGCGCGCGGCGAACACTGGCCCGATGAGATCGTCCTCTTGCACCTTGGCGTAAAAGCCCCGCACCAAGCGCTCGATCATCGCCTCGTCGATTCCCGTGCGGGCGACGATGTCAGCAGTGATCTGGGCGCGGGATTCGGCGGACATCAGGCTATTCGGCCGGCGCTTATTCAGCGGCCGTGGCGCGCAGATTGAGGCGCTTCAGGCAGCGGTCAATCCATTGCGCCGTCAGTTTCTCCTGCGCGCGATTTTGCCCCAGACGTTCGCGCAAAGATCGGAAATCCACCACGTCGAGCCGCTGATCCTGGTTGTAGCAGGTGAAGACAACATGGCTCTTTCCGGTGATCGGGTCGGTATGAGTCTGCAAACACTGGGCGCAGATTTCCTTCATCATGCACTGCATCGGCGAGTTGATGCTGCCGAAGGCTTGATGATCGGGGCGCAGATAAGGCTTCAGCACCGTGTGGCGCGAACGGCCGACGGCCGCCATCATGCCGTCCGAGCCAATGGCGATGATGCGGTTGACGCGGTCGAGCTTGATCGGGATGTTGCCGAGCGCGCCCGAGCCATAAGAGACCATCGCCTCGACGATATTGCCGACGAAGCGCTTGTCCTGCGGCCGCGTCGGCTCGAAGCCGGGACCTTCGTCCGAGCACCAGATCACCACATCGGCCGCCGCTTCGATCTGCTCGACCTTGTAGCGGTCGATCAGCTTCTTGTACCCGGCGAAGTAGAGCACCTTCGAACCGGCGGCGCGCAGCGCCTGGCCGATCGAGAACAGCACGGCGTTGCCAAGGCCGCCGCCGACCAGCAGCACGGTCTCGCCCGCCGGCGTCTCGGTCGCCGAGCCCGTCGGACCCATCAGGATCACCGGCTCGCCGATCTTGAGCGAGGCGCAAAGATCAGATGAGCCGCCCATCTCCAAAGCGATGACGGAGATCAGGCCCTTGTCGCGGTTGACCCAGGCGCCGGTCAGCGCCAGGCCTTCCATATTCAGGATCGTGCCGTCAATGCGCGGCGCCAGGCTCTCGAAATTCTGCAGGCGGTAGAACTGGCCCGGCTCGAAATTCTTGGCGGCGAGCGGCGCATGGATAACCACCTCGATGATCGTCGGCGTCAGGCGATTGACCGCATGGACCGTGGCGCGCAGGGCGCGGTTCATGTCGGCGACGAGATCGGCCGGTTTCACGGCGGTCGGCGCCCGCTTGGCGAGCACGCGGCTGACCACCGGATAGCCCTGCTTGGCGCTGCCCATGGCCTTAACGACATTGCCGGCGAAGGACGGATGCAGATCGCCGAAGAAGCTCACGGCACGGCCGTCCGGCTCGATGGCGGTCAGCACGCGCACTTGTTCGGGCTTGGCGAGCTTCTCCGGCGTCGCCGGGTTGCCGTCTTCATCGAGAGCGCGGAAATACTTGCCGTCGAGCGTCATGTGGGCAGCGTCTTCGCGCGCCAACACGGTGTTGGGCTGGGTGCCGGCGGCGATCAGCACGCTCTTGGCCGGCAACTGCACGGTCTTGCCGCTATCCACCAGGCGGCCGTCGTCGCCCGCTTCCATACGGGCGCAGGTGATGGCGCGGGCATGGCCGAACTCGTCGACCTCGATCTCGACCGGGCTCAAGCCCTCAGCGAAATCGATGCCCTCTTCCATCGCCTTTTCCACTTCCTCGTGGTTCAGCGTGTAGCTCGGGCTGTCGGTCATCCAACGGCGATAGGCCAGCGTCGCGCCGCCCCAGGAGCGCAGCAGCTTGATCAGGTTCGCTTCGCGCTTCTCTTTCGCAGCCGCTTCACGCTCGGCGCGAATGGCGCGTGCGTGTGCGAGGAATTCGTCGGCGATGATCGTATCTTCCGGATTCCAGGCGGCGCGCACCTTCGCCTCGCCGCGCTCGGCGACAAGGGTCTCGTAGCGCAGCAGGAACTTCTCGACCTGCACCGGGTAGTAGGCGAGCGATTCGGTGGCCGTGTCGATGGCGGTGAGGCCGCCGCCGATGACGACGACCGGCAATCGCACTTGCAGATTGGCGAGCGAGCCCGGCTTGGCCGCGCCGGTGAGCTGCAAGCCCATCAGGAAGTCGGACGCCTGCCGCACGCCGCGCGCCAGCGCGTTCGGCATTTCGATGAAGGTCGGACGGCCTGCGCCGGCGCAGAGCGCGATATGGTCGAAGCCGCGCGCCAAGGCCGACTCGATGGTCAAGGTGCCGCCGAAGCGGACGCCGCCGAACATGGCGAAGCTGGCGCGGCGCTCCAACAGCAGGCGCACGATCTTGAGGAAGTTCTTGTCCCAGCGCACGGTGATGCCGTATTCGGCGACGCCGCCGAAACCGGCCATGGCGCGATCGCCCAAGGGCTCGGTCAGTTCGGCGATGTCGCGAATCGGCTTGAACGGCACGCGCGAACCGTCGAGCGCCACGCCGGAGATATCCTGCGGCAAGGGCTCGATCTTCAAGCCGTCGACGGCGACGACCGTGTGGCCATCGTTCATCAAATGATGGGCGAGCGTGTAGCCGGCAGGTCCCAGGCCGACGACCAGCACCTTGTAGCCGGCATCGACCTTCGGCAGCGGCCGATGGATGTTGAGCGGATTCCAGCGCGTCAGCAGGCTGTAAAGCTCGAAGCCCCAGGGCAGCGCCAGCACGTCTTTCAGCGTGCGCGTCTCAACCTGCGGGATATTGACCGGCTCCTGCTTCTGATAGATGCAGGACTTCATGCAATCGTTGCAGATGCGATGGCCGGTGCCGGCCGTCATCGGATTGTCGATCACGACGACGGCGAGCGCGCCGAGCGTATGGCCCGCCGATTTGAGGCTGTTCATCTCGGAGATTTTCTCTTCGAGCGGACAGCCGGCCAAGGTCACGCCGAACGGGCTCTTCTGATAGGCGCCGGTCTTGCGGTCCTTCAGGCCCTTCGAGCAGGAATCCTTGCCCTGGTTATGGCAGAAGATGCAGTAGTTGGCCTGATCGAGCGCGGCCTTGAGGTCCATGCCGCTGTCGGTCAGCGCAAAGCCCTGGCGCTGACGCCAATGGTGCGGCGACAGGCGGATCATCGTCACGCCGTCGCGCTGCTCGGTCTCGACCGGCACGAGATGCTGGAAGTCGAGCTTCTTCGGCACCTTGAACAGCACGCCAGCGGCGAAGCGAGCCTGGCCGACCGAATGCAGCGTCGCCCAGGCGGCGAACGCTTCGGCGAGATCGAGCGCCTCTTTGTTCGCGGCCTCGTCGTTCTGCCAAACGAGCACGGCGTTGGCGAATGTCTCTTCGGTGATCGGCACGCCCAGTTTGGCGATCAGCGCCGCTTCGATCGGCGCAATGTCGAGCGCCGCCAATTCATCAGGCTTGAATCGCTTCACGGCGCGGCGCTGCACGAACAGCCGCTTCACTTCGTAGAGCGGCGCCAGCGCGTCATGCTTGCCAGCCAGCGCGCGCAATTCGTCCTGGATGCCGAACAGGCCGCTGAGGAAGTCTTCCAGATGCGGCGCGAGATCGATGATCAGCGCCGATTCGTCCTTGTCCTCGACCGCACCCGGCGTGGCTCGCGCCGCCATCAGGCGGTTGAACAGCTCGACGTCCGCCGTCTGCAGATGCGCGACGAAGGCGCCGTCGAGCTTCACCAAGCCATCCCGCGCATAAAGATCGGCGAAGGCGAGGCCGTGAGAGAGGTTCAGGGGCGCGGCGGACTGGGTCATGACGGCAAGCGGCTTTTGTGAAAGAGCTTCTGTGAAAGAAGGGGCGCGCCGGGCCAGTCACGCATGACTGCCGGCGCGCCCTATTTACAGCATATGGGGTGGCTGGCCTAGATCGGCCAGCCCGGATCAAACGGCGCTACTTGCCCTTGATCATGTCGAGAACGGAGCTGCCGGCCGAATCGTCGAGGCCAGACCCGAAGCCGGCAAAGCCTGCTGCGGCGGCCGGCTTGGCGATGACGTCCTCGACGGTGTCCTGCCACAGGGCGAGCGCCTCGCGCAGGGCGTCCACTTGGCCGTCCTTCGTGCTCAATTTGGCGCGCGTCGCCAGGTAGCCGTCGAGCGCGCCGATCACCTCGGCGTCGCCGGCATAGGCGGTGCGCACGCCGCTGATCGCCATATCCTCGGTATCGTCCTCGGCGCCCGGCATCATGGCGCGAATGCGCAAGCGCTGGGCCGAGTAACGGAAGCCGAGGTCGGCGAATTCGCGGGCGCGATCACTCTGCCCGGCGGCGAGCGCGCGGTCGGTCGAGATCAGCGCGTCGTCGGCCAGATCCTTCTGCACGTCATCGTCCGCCGTGGCGGCGGCGCATTCGGCGGTGCGGCCGGCCGGCGGCATGAATTCCCAGTCTTCGCCGAAGTCGAAGAACAGGCCTTCGTTCGCCGGATCGACTTCGCGCTCGACCGGCTCGATCAAGGCGCGGATACCGTCCTTGCCGAGACGCAGAGACCAGTCGCGCACGCTTTCGTCGCCCTGCTTGCCGGCGGCATAGCCGTCGAGCAACAGCTCAAGCGCGCGCTTGGCGAGGCGGGCCGGCACGACCGGACCCAACAGGCCGAGATGGCCGTTCTTGCGCTCTTCGCCGCCGACATAGATCTGGTAATGCGGCGCGTTGCGCGAACCGATCTTCTTGCCCATGCCGCGGAAGCCAAAGTCCGCCACGTGATGCAGGCCGCAGCCGTTCTGGCAGCCGGAGATCTTGATGTTGAGGTTCGGCTTGGCCTTGTAGTTGGTGGCCAGTTCCTGCACTTCGAGACCGAAGGTCTGCGAAGTGGTAATGCCGATGCCGCAGGTCGTGGTGCCTGGGCAGGCGATGACGTTGGCGACATCGCCCGCATGATTCTCGATGCCGAAGCCGAGGGCGCGCACGGCGGCGACGACCTTCTCGACGACGCCCTGCTTGAGGCCTTCGATGACGAGGTTCTGGTCGCGCGTGGTGCGCAGGCGCGTCGCGCCGTTCTGTTCGGCGATGGCGACGAACTGGTCCATCTCGTCGGACGTCAGCAGACCAAGCTCCGGCTTGGCCACGACCGAGAAATTGCCGTCATGCTGATGCACGACGCCGCCGGGCGACGTCGGCTCCGGGGCGTTCTCGCCCTGGCGCCACTCGAGCGGCTGCCACGGGCGCTGCGGCATCGTCTTGGTGCGGGCGAATTCTTCCTCGAACAGGGCACGGAACTTCGCGGCCCCGAAGCGCTTGTTGACGAACTTGATGCGCGCCTGATTGCGATTGCGGCGGTTGGAATAGCGCTGATGGATGCGCACCAAAGCCTCGACCACGGCGGGCAGGTCTTTCTCTTCGACGAAATCGGCGACCAGCGAGGCCGGCACGGCGATGCCGCCGGTGCCGCCACCAGCATAGGCCTTGAAGCCGGCACGGCCCTGTGCGTCGCGCACGGCGACGAGGCCGAGATCATGAATCGACGACGAGGCGCAATCGGTCTCGCAGCCCGACACGGTGATCTTGAACTTGCGCGGCATATGCTGAACCAGCGGATGGCGGATCCAGCTCAGCGCCAGGCGGTCGGCGACCTTTCCGGCGTCGACATGCTCGCGCGGGCAGATGCCGGCGAGCTGGCAGGAGGTCATGTTGCGCAGCGTATTGCCGCAGGCCTCGCGCGAGGTCAGGCCGCGCTCATAGAGGAACTGCAGCAGGTCCGGCGCGTCGTCCGGCTTGATGAAATAGATCTGCAGGTCCTGGCGCGTCGAGACGTGGATCTTGGCGCCGGCAAACTTGCGGTTGGCCTCGGCGACGGTGCGCGCCCAATCGAACGGCAGCAGACCGCCCGGTATCTTGATACGCAGCATGTGGACGTTGGGCTGCAGCTGGCCGTAAAGGCCGAAGCGCAGGCGGAAGCCCTGCCATTTGGTGGCGTCCCATTCGCCCGACTTTACCTTGGCATAGGCGGCGCGGAACTCATCGGCGTCGGTGACGCGCGCCAAGGGCTCGAGGCCGTTGGCTTCGTCGAATGAGGGCGGGGCTTGCCGGCTGCGCGCGGCGGCAGCCAGATCGAAGGTCTCGGACATGCGGAATCTCCCTCGCCCCCGGATGAAGGGGCGCTCAACTGGCGCGCATTATGACCAGCAAGACCTCAAAGTCAACGGCCCGCGCTGTGAAATAGAATATACTACAATAATATTTTGTTATTATGCTCGATTTGGCTTGGCAATCCTTGCATCTGGGGTCTCCGACGCGCATATCTGCCCCGCCCCCGTCAGCCGCGTCAGGTGCCCATATGTCCGCCACCGCGTCCCTCACCGCCCCCAATCCCATCCCTGCCCCGGACCGCCTGATCGGCGCCTGGCTCGCCCTATCGGCGGCCATGGTCTTCGTCATGGTGGTGATCGGCGGCGTGACCCGGCTGACCGAATCGGGCCTCTCGATCGTCGAATGGCAGCCCCTGATGGGCGCCCTGCCGCCGCTCAACCAAGCCCATTGGCAGGAGCTGTTCGACAAGTACCGCCAGTATCCCGAGTACCAGAAGGTCAACGCCGGCATGACCCTGGCCGACTTCAAAGGCATCTTCTGGCTCGAATATATCCATCGCCTCTGGGGCCGGCTGATCGGCCTCGTCTTCGCCCTGCCGGCCCTCGTCTTTTTCCTCAAGGGCTGGCTGCGCGGCAAGTTGCTCGGTCAAGTCGCCGTGCTGTTCGTCCTCGGCGGCGCCCAGGGCGCGCTCGGCTGGTTCATGGTGAAAAGCGGCCTGGTCAACGATCCGCGCGTCAGTCCCTATCGTCTGACCGCGCATCTTCTCCTGGCGCTCGCCGTGTTCGGCTGGCTCTTGTGGCTGGCGCTCGCCCGCCTGCGCCCCAACGACGGCTGGACGGCCATCGACGGCGGCTTTTCCAATGACGCGCGCCGCTTGCGCGCGCTCGCCCATCCGCTGGCGCTGTTGCTGGTGGTCACCATTGCCAGCGGCGGCTTCGTCGCCGGGCTCGATGCTGGCCTGACCTACAACACGTTCCCCCTGATGGACGGCCGCTTCGTGCCGGAGGGTTACGCCACCCTCTCGCCGTTCTGGCACAACCTGTTCGAGAACATTCCCGCGGTGCAGTTCAACCACCGCTGGCTTGCGGTGACGACGGCGGTGTCGCTGATTGCCTTCGCGCTCTATGCCCGGAGCAAGGCGCCGCCGCGCGCCGCCAAACAGGCGACGGGCGCGCTGCTCGCCATGGCCGTGATCCAACCGACACTCGGGATCGCCACGCTGATCACCGCCGTCCCCGTATCGCTCGGCGCCCTGCATCAGGCCGCCGCCGTCGTCTTGCTCGCCTGCCTGTTGTGGACGATGCGGACGCTGAAGCTGCGCGATTAATCGAAAATCGAGTAGAACGCCGCCGGCGCTAGGAACACCAAGCCGGCTATAGCGGCCAGCGCGCGCAAGGGCCTGTTCAACGGCTGGCGGAAATAGCCTTCCAACCCAACCGCCAACAGGATCACGCCGAGCGACGCGGAGATCAAAGTGGCGAGGATCACGTACCATTCACCGACCAGCAACAGCGACTCGCCATAGGCGAAGCTGAAGGGCGCGATAAAAGCGACGATCGACATGCGGCAGGCCAGCACCGAGATCGTCAGCGGATTGGCCTGCGCGATGGCCGCCGCGGCATAGCCCGCCACTGCGACCGGCGGCGTCAGCGCCGACAGCACGGCGTAATAGAGAATGAACATATGCGCGGCCATCACCGAGAGGCCGAGCCTGGTCAACACTGGCGCGATCAGCACGGCGGCCAGGATGTAAGAGCTCGAGGTCGGCAAGCCGAGGCCGAGCAGCAGCGTGAGCAGCGCGGTAACAAGTAGGGTGAGGAACAGGCTGTCGCCGGTCAGCAGCGTGATGACGTCGACGAATTTCACCGAGAGCCCTGTCATGCTGAGTGCGCCAACGATAAGCCCGGCCGCGGCGCAAGCGCCGGCCACCGGCACCATGCGGAGCGCCGCCTCCGCCAGCACGTCATAAATGGCAATCACGCCGAGCCGCGTGCGCTTGTCGAACAGCGTCATCAGGAAAACGGCAATGGTCGCGCCGATCGCCGTCAGGTTGGCGGAATAGCCGAGAATGATGAAGACGACGAGCACCACCAGCGGCACGATGAAAACCCAACCGCGCAACAGCGTCGGCAGCACCTTCGGCAGCACTTCGTCCTCCAGGCCGCGCAGCTTGTGCTTGGCGGCGTAGAGATGCACTTGGGCGTAGACGCCGAGGTAATAAAGGAAGGCCGGCAGGGTCGCCGCAATGGCGATGTCGGCATAGGGAATGCTGGTGTATTCCGCCATGATGAAAGCGGCAGAGCCCATCACTGGCGGCGCCAAGCTGCCGCCGGTCGAGGCCGCGACCTCGATGCCGCCGGCGAGCGCGGCGGGATAGCCGAGGCGCTTCATCACCGGAATGGTCACGGCGCCGGTGGTCACCACGTCGGCCACCGGATTGCCCGAGATGGTGCCATAGAGGCCGGATGAGACCACGGCGATCTTGGCTGGGCCGCCGACGGCGCGGCCGGTCATGGCCGAGGCAATATCGAAGAAGAACTCGCCACCCTTGGCCTTGTTGAGCACAGCGCCGAACAGCACGAAGAGGAAGGCGTAGGTCGCCGCAACGCGCAGCGGTCCGCCGAAGATGCCGTCGGTGGTAAAAGCGATGAGGTCGAGGAAATGGCCGTAGGAGATATAGCCGTGGCCCATGGCGCCGGGCAGGACATGGCCCCATAGGTTATAGGCGAAAAACATCAGTACCAGCACAGTGAGGCCAAGGCCGGTCGCGCGCCGCGAAATTTCTACCACCAGGAACAGCAGCAGACTTCCGAAAATCATCTCCTGCGTCGACAGATCGTCGAACAGGGCGATGCGCTCGATCAGCATCTTCGTATTCATGGCGAAGAAGATGCCGACCGCCACCGACGCCGTCGCCAACAGCCAATCGATCGGATGGATGCGATCGGCTTCCTTCGACGTCGGCGTGATGGTGAGGAAGCAGAGCGCCAGCACCGCCGACAGGAAGATCGTCGTCATGGCGAACAGGTCGGGCGTGGCGATGACCGTGGAATAGATCACCCCGCAGGTGATCGCCACACCGACCGGTTTAACCGCAGCATCCATCGCCGGCGAAAGCTGGCGCTGCATGCCGGTGCTGAACAGAACTTCCGCGACGGACACTGAACGAACTCCGACTGACGAATAGACTAGGCTCGACTCACTTCATCAAGCCGGCCGCCTTGTAGGCTGCGATGGCACCGGGATGGTAGGGGAAATTGCCGGCCAGACTGGGCAGCAGCTGCGGCGTCAATTCCTTCATCGACGGATGCACGGCGCGCATGGCGTCGATCTTCTCGATGAGAGCCTTGGTGATTGCCTGAGCCTGCGCGTCCGGCATGTCTTTGTTGGCCGCGACGAAGGCGCCCATGGTCAGCGTCGGGACATCGCTTGGCTGGAACGGGTAGGAGTTGGCCTTAATAACATAGGGATCCGTGCCCATCTCCTTGCCGACCTTGTCGACGGTCTCCTTGCCGACCGGCAACATGACGACGTTGACTGACGTGCCAACTTCGACGAGCGAGCGGATGCCGACGAACAGGCTGTTGAAGATCATGTCGACGCGGCGGTCCTTCATCAAGTCGCTCTGCTCTTCCGAGCCAGCGAGCACGACGTTGCCCCCCCAGGCCTTGATGTCGTCAAGGCTGGCGCCGTTGACCTTCAGCATGCTGATGGCGACGTCATGGGCGACGTTGCCGCGGCGGTTGAGTACCATGCGCACCGGCGCCTTCTTGACGATCAGATCCTCGAACGTCTTGATCCCGTACTTGTCGGCGAAGTCCTTGGTCAGGAGGAGCTGAAACGGCGACCAATCGTAAAGATAAGCGAGCGGACGAATCTCCGTGATCGGCGCTTTGAAAGGATCGACGCCGTTCTGCGCCATCCTCAGCTCCACATTGTGGATAATGCCGATCGGCACCTTTTTCTGCTGCAAGAGGATGGCGTTGGCGAAGCCGCCGCCGGTGGTCTGATAGGTGACGGTCGAGCCGGGATAGGCGGCCTTCATCACCTGATCCATGCCGATGCCGATGTTCGACCACAAACCGCCCGGGCTCGCGCCGGCCAGCGAGATCTGATAGGGCTGCGCCTGAACGGCGCCCGACATCATTGCGAAGGTCATGCCGGCAACGGCCGCGCATGCTAAAGCGATCTTCCGCATCTCCCAGTCCTTCCTGTCGATTTCTGTTCGCGCCGACGTTCTGCGGCGCGGATCGATCCGTTATGGCGATCTTCTGGAACGTCTCTCCCCGTCGGCTGGTCGATTGCCGGGCGGGTAATGATCCCCACCTCCGCCAGCCGTTAGATGTCTAATCATAGGCACGGCTTTTTCGCCCGCCCAAGCCGGATTTTTTCCGACACTCAAATTAGCTGCGCATAACTGCTGCATTGCGCATCCGCAAAAAAATCACGCAAACCTGGTCACGCTGAAGAAACTGCAGGTCACAAATGCTGCTGGCAGAGCCGTTCCGCTTGCTCCGGCGAATTTAATTTGATATCTAATCTTTGTTCAGGAGAGCCACTCACGCTGCGGGACGAATGACGGGATCAACTCCCGCGATGTCCGGCCAAAAGCCCATCGTCGCCCCAGCGTCTCCGGACACCCGCCGCAGCTACCGGCATACAGAACAGGGATGCGACCGATGGCCACCGCCGTACAGACCGACAATTTGCTCAATCTCAAATGGCCGAAGGAAGGCCCGTCGCGGGTGCCCTATTGGGTCTATTCCTCGCCGGAGATTTACAAGCGCGAGCAGGAGATGGTGTTCGGCGGCGCCAGCTACAATTACATTGGCCTTGAATGCGAAATTCCGAAGCCTGGCGACTTCCGCCAGACCAAGGTCGGCGACAAGCCTGTGATCTTCATGCGCGACGAGGACGGTCAGGTGCAGGTCGTGGTCAATCGCTGCGCCCATCGCGGCGTGCAGTTCTGCTACGACATGCACGGCTCTGGCAAAACCGAATTCATCTGCCCCTACCATCAGTGGACTTACAATCTGAAGGGCGAGACCACCGCCGTGCCCTTCCGCCGCGGTCTGCAAAAGCAGGGCGGCATGCCGGGCGACTTCGACATGAAGGCGAACGGCCTGCAGAAGCTGAAAGTGGCGACGCGCCACGGCGTGATCTTCGCCAGCTTCGATCATTCCATGCCGTCGTTCGAGGAATATATCGGTCCCAAGATGGTCGGCTGGTTCGACCGTGTTTTCAGCGGCCGTCCGTTGAAGGTGCTCGGCTATCAGCGCCAACGCATCCGCTGCAATTGGAAGCTGGTGTTCGAGAATATCAAGGACCCCTACCACGCCTCCCTGCTGCATGTGTTCCTCGTCTCCTTCAGCCTGTTCCGCGCCGACAACCCGTCGAAGGTGCAGATGGACGAGAAGCTCGGCCTGCATTCCGTGCTGGTCTCGCAGCGCGGCGAGAAGAAGGCCGACGACACAACCGCCGACATCCGTCAGAACCAGGCGAGTTTCACCCTCGCCAATCCTCTGATGCTACAGCCGGAAAAAGAATTCCCTGGCGAAGCAACCGTGGTGATGCAGACCATCTGGCCGAACCTGATGGTGCAGCAGCAGTCCAACACGCTGGCGATGCGCCAGATTCATCTCGTCGGCCCGGAAGAGTTCGAACTTCACTGGACCTACTTCGGTTTCGCCGACGAGTCCGAGGAAATGACGCAGAAGCGCTTGCGCCAGGCCAATCTGATGGGCCCGGCTGGCTATGTCTCGGCCGACGATTCGGAAGTGATGGAAGCGATCCAGGCCGGCATCTCGAAATATGCCGCCAGCGACGCGGTGGTCGAGATGGGTGGGCGCGGCGTCGAGGATACCGACCATATGGTCACCGAAACGGCGATTCGCGCCTTCTATGACGGCTACCGCAAAGTGATGGGGCTTTGAACATGACCACGACCACCAAGCTCCGCGCCGAAGACCTTGCCGCGCTCCGCGCTGAGATCGATGAATTCAATACCGCCTATGCCGATTGCCTCGACGACGGCGATTTGAACGACTGGATCGGCTTCTTCACGCCGGACTGCATCTACAAGGTGCTGCCGCGCGAGAACCTCGAACAGAACCTGCCGCTCGCGGTGATTTACGCCGAGGGCCATGGCGGCCTGACCGACCGTGTCGTCGGCGTCACCAAGACGACGGTCTACCGCAAGCGCTACCTGCGCCATTTCATCACCAACACGCGCATCCGCAGCGTGGCCCATGACGCGACGGGGGGCGACACGGTACGGGCCGAAGCGAACTATCAGGTGCTGGAGACGCTGCCCGGCGAATACACCAAGATTCTCAACGCCGGCCGCTACATGGACATTTTCACGCGCCAAGGCGGCGCGTTGAAACTGAAAGAGCGTCTCTGCGTCTATGATTCGGAAATGGTGCCGGCTACGATCGTCTACCCGCTTTAAAAAAGAGCGAAACAAAAAAACCCGGCGCTTCACCTCGCCGGGTTTTTTTATGCCCGGCAGAAGGCGGGAATGTCCGTGGCCGGCATGGGCCGGGCAATGTGATAGCCCTGGGCGCAATCACAGCCGTTCTCTTTGAGAAACAGCAATGTCTCCGCCGATTCGACGCCTTCGGCAATACATGTTAGGCCGAGGGCATGAGCAAGGGAGATAATTGCCAGCACGATCGAGGCGCTGGCGTCGGACGATAGAACCGACGATACGAAAGAGCGGTCGATCTTGAGCGACGTGAACGGCAATCGCTGCAACTGGGCGAGCGACGAATAGCCCGTGCCGAAATCGTCGATCGACAGATCGAAACCCTTGGAGCGCAGACGAACGAATAATTCCATGGCGCGGGCCGGATCTCCGGTCGCCACGCTTTCAGTCAGCTCGAGCGCAATGGCGGAGGGCGGCAGTCCTGCGTCGCTACACATGCGCTCGAGCCGTTCGGGCAAGCCGGGGTCGGGGGCGCTGGCATTGGAGACGTTGACAGCGATCTTCAACATAGTGCCCGCGCTCCGCCAAGCGGCATTCTGCGTCACCGCCTCCGCCAACGCCCAATCGGTTAAGGCGCCAATCAGACCACCTTGCTCAGCCAGCGGCACAAAGGCCGAAGGCATTACCAGGCCAAGTTGCGGGTGATGCCAACGCACCAGGGCTTCGACACCGACTGGACGACCCGTGCGGAGATCCAAAATGGGTTGGTAATGCAACTTCAACTCGTCGCCCGACAAAGCGGCTTCGAGATGCGCCTGAATCACTGGACTAACGACTTGCACCTGGCTTTCGAGCAGCTCGCGCAAAGCGTCAAGATCGATCGGCTTGCGGATGATGCCGGTCATGTTCAACCCATGCTCGCGGCCCAGACATATCGCGTTATCGAGCACCTGACCGTCGGCGCCGCTGGCGAGCAATATGCACGCTTTCACGCCTTCTTCGGCGAGACGGCGCAAGGCCTGCATTCCATCCATCCCCGGCATGAGCAGATCGAGCACGATCACCGCCGCGGGATGGCGTTCGATATGCTGGAAGAACGCATCCGGTCGCGTTGTAAAAAAGGCGTCGTAGCCGCAAATATCTGCCGCTTCACCGACAAATTCGCAAAACATCGCTTCGTCGTCGAGCACAGCCAAATGGCCGCGCGCCGAGCTACGCTGCTGCGCTGGCATCGAGGGACTATTTAGCTGTTCATTTGAGGCGAACGGCATGGGTGCATCCTGCAGCGTCATGCCATCTCGCTCGGTCTACAAGGCGCGAATCACGAGAACAGCAGCGCGTTTCAGCATTATTCCAGACTAACTGACAACTAACGATTTCGGTTAGGAATTGGTTCCATGCCCGGCGGCTTGGTCAGCCGATCTATCCGAAATATCCATCAATGCGCGGCGACGCATGAAGTCTCTCTCTGCGCAAAGAAAAAGCCCGGCGGATCTCTCCGCCGGGCTTCGGTTCTGCAGAAAAAGACGCGCTTAAGCCGCTTTCTTTTTCGCCTTCTTGCCGTTGCCGGTCAAGCCGGCGCGCTTCATGACGCCGTCCAGTCGCGCGGCCACTTCGGCGGTCGCCGACATCATCGGCAGGCGATGCTCGTTCTTCTCGAGAACGCCCATCTTCATCATCATGTACTTAATCGCGATCGGGTTGGTGTCGTAGAACACCGACTCGTTCAACTCGGTCAGCTCGTAGTGGATCTTACGGGCCTTCTCGATGTTGCCGGCGACCGTCTGCTCATAGAGGTCGGCGACCTTGCGCGGCGCGATGTTGCCGACGGCGTTCATCAGGCCGCAGGCGCCGATGCAGAGCATCGGGAAGCTGAGGTCTTCGAGGCCGACGAACACGCGGAAGTCGAAGCCGAAGCGGTCGAGCGCGTGGGTGACGAAGCCCATGTCGTTCACCGCGTGCTTGATGCCGACGAGGTTTTCGGTGCGGTTCATGATCTGCTCGACGGTGTCGAGGGTCACGCTCACGGCCGTGCGGCCGGGAATGTGATAGATCATCAGCGGCAGGTCGATCTTCTTGCCGATCTGCACGTAGTACTCGACCAGGCCGCGCTGCGGCGGACGGACGTAGTACGGCGTGACGACGAGCAGAGAATCGACGCCGGCCTTTTCGGCGGCATAGCTCAGGTCCATCGTTTCCGCTTCCGACTGCGAGCCGGTGGCGGCGACGACGGGCACGCGCTTCGCGGTGACGTCGACGGCGATCTTGTAGAGCTGCTTGCGCTCATCGCTGGTCAGCGTCGACGGCTCGCCGGTCGTGCCGGTGATGAGCACGCCATGGCTGCCGTTGACGATCATGTAGTCGACGACTTCCTCGAACTTGGCGTAATCCACCTTGCCGTTCTTGAACGGGGTAACGGCGGGCGGGTAAGAGCCGCGCAGAAAATTCTTCTTCAGCTTAATCACGTTAGGCCACCTTGGTGCGGTTGGTTTCGAAGCCGGCGTGCGAGCCGAGGAGCGAGATCGGACCCTTAAGGTCTTCCTGCCACAGCAGCGCGTCGGTGTTGATGCAGAAGGGCATGTCCTGAATGGTCATCTCGTACACGGGGCCGACGTCGGTCGCGTGGTTGTGGATCGCCCAGCCTGGCGCCGAGAACATCAGGTCGCCGGCCTTCCAGTCGAGCCGCTGGCCCTGCACCACCGAATGGCCCTCGCCGCCGAAGTAGTAGTTGATGGCGGCCGAAGCATGGCGATGCGGGCGATCGACGATGCCTTGCGGACGGATCGTGATGGCCGAGAAGAAGTTCGGGTTGGTGCCGTTGGTGCGGCCCGTCGCCGGGTCCCACAGCAGGTATAGACGACGGCCCTTATAGCTCGCGCCGAGATCGGCAAGCTTGTCGAGCTCGGTCTTGACCTTCTTCCACGGCCACTGGTGCGGCGTGATCGAGATCGGCTCGGGGTTGATGAGCTTCTCGTAGGGCATCATCCAGGCGCCGTCTTCGGTAAGCTGGAAGGTGCCATAGGGGCTCTGCGGCAATTCCTTGCCTTTGGCCTCGTATTCCGCTTTGGCGTCATGCACGTCGGTGGTGTGCTCCGGCGGATTCTCGTCGAGCCAATGGATCTTCAGGCGCTCGAGCAGCGGCGCGTTGTCGTAGCGCAGACGCACCTGAATCTCTTTGGTGTCGTTGATGTACTCGTGCACCGCCATCGACGGCGTGGTGAGCACGTCGTACTGGCCGAACTCGAAGCGCTTGTCGCCGACGATCATCGAGCCGGCGCCTTTGATCGGGAAGTTGACGATCGACGAGTTGGTACGGACGCGCTGGGTGCGCTCGCCCGGCAACAGGACATCGAGCGACAGGCCGATACCCGGCGCGAAGCTCTTGAGGCCTTCTTCGCACTGCGGATGCACGAACTGGGTGCGGCGCACGCCGTTGTTCGGGCGCGGCAGAGCGGCCAACCGCTCGACCTCGGCGTCGATCTCTTCCTTGCGGATGATGAGCGGCGCCCAGAGGTCCATCGAATGGTCCTTCCAGGTGTGGACGTCAGGCGTCTGGCGGCCCGAGGCATCCACCATCTTAAATTTCTGTTCAAAATCGAACGGCATTTGTTCCTCCGTCTCGTCGAGAGAGATTACAGCAGTTTCGGCTGCGAGCGTTTCGGGTGGGGGTAGTCTGTTCCCACCTTCTTGGCCACGGCTCGCTGGTAGACTTCGACGGCGGACGCCATGTCCGCCAGCCCCATACCCATGAACTTATATATAGTGAGGTCCGCGCCGGCCGGGCGGGGTTTTTGCTCTTTCACAAGATCACAAATCGGTTTGACCTTGTCCCAGCTGCCGCCGGCCGCCACATAATCGATCAGTTCCTTGGCGCCCTTCTGGACCTGCGCAAGATTGTCGCAAATGATCTTGTCGCAGCGCATCAGCACGCTGGTGTCGATTTCCTTGTTGGTCGGGATGATCGCGCCGCCGGCGTTGATATGGGCGCCCTTCGCCAGCATGTCGGCGAAAATATAGGGCTCTTTGGCGCGCGTGAAGGTCGTGATGATCGGCGAATTCTTCACCGCTTCTTCCGGCGAGGCGCAATCGACAACTTCGATCTTGGGATAGGCCTTCTTGATGTCGGCGACGAAGGCGGCGCGGTTGGCCGGGGTGCGGCTCCACACGCGCACGCGCTTGATCGGGCGCACGGACATGACGGCGGAGACCTGCGGCAGGGCCTGATGGCCCGAACCGATCATGGTCATCTCGTCGGCCTTCTCATCCGCCAGCCATTTGGTGGCGACCGACGACAGGGCGGCGGTGCGCATCTGGCCGAGCGCGAAAGCTTCGATGATCGAACGGATCTGGCCGTCTTCCGAGCCGTGCAGGATGATGAGCGGCGCAGCGCCGAGGTTGGCGTTCGACCAGACCTTCGCGCCGACCAGGCCGGCGCCGGTGAACTGGGCGCCTGTCACGTTCAGGCTGCCGCTCTTCCACACGGTCTGCGTCTTGGTCATGTTGATGGCTTCGCCATTCGCTTCCATGATCAGGCCCTTTTCCAGGGCCGTGATGCTGTCCTTCAAGTCGATCAGCGAGCAGACGTCGGCTTCGCTGATCCACAGAAAGGTGTCGGGAATGACGATATCGTGCGTGGACATGATGGCTCCTGGAGATTTCTTCTGATTATACGGCGAAAATCGATTTGACCGGCGAAGCCAGCTGCAGCGTGTTGCTGATGATGGCGTGCGACACCGTGCGGATGACGAGCCAGACGACGGCAATGGCCTGCTCGGGACCGACGGCCTTGACCAAGGCTTCGAACTCGGCTTCGACGTCGCGGCCCGAGCGCAGCGCCGCGGCGATAGCGTAGTCCTGCACGGCCTTTTCCTTGGCGTCGAACAGCTGGCTAGCGCCCTGCCCTTCGAGGGCTTCGCGGATCCACTCGTCGGAGAAACCGAGTTTGCGGCTCAGCTGCTCGTTCTGATACTGCTCGTAGAGATTGCCGAGGCGGCTGGAGATCGACAGCGAGATGATCTCGGTGAAGTTGTCCGGCAGCGCCTTCTTCAAACTCTCGGTGATGGTGAAATAGCCGAGCATGGTCTCGGGCTGCGCCGACATGACTCGAAAGAACTCGCCGAGATAGCCGAGCCGCTCGACACGCGGACGGAACAGCTCCTTCAGCTTCGGCTCGATGTCCTCGAACGCGATGCGCGGAACGAGATGCTCTGTACCTTTGACGTCGCTCATGCCGCCTGGCCCTTTTCGAAGATCGACTTCACCGGCGGCTCAAGCTCGAGCACGTTGCGGAAAATGGCATGCTGCACGCAACGACCGATCGACAGCAGGATGCCGGTCGCGCTCTTGGGGCCGACCGCCTCGACGACGTCGTCGAACAGCTTGCCGCAATCCTGGCCACGGCGATAAATCGCGGCAATGACGAACTTCTGAATCTTGCGCTCATCGGGCGACAGCGCCTCGGCCTCGTCGGCCTTCAGCGCATTCACGGCGGCGATCCAGTCGCGCCCGTAGCCAAGCTTGTCGGCAAGGTTCTCGTGCTGATTGCGCTCGTAGGTGTTGTCCATCACGCCGGCGACCGTGAGCGCGACGAGCTCGACGATCTTCATCGGTATTTCGTCTTTCAGGTCTTCGGTGATGTTGCAGAAGGACAGCATCGACTTCGGCACATTGGCGCCGATCTGCCAGATCTCGCCGCAATAGCCCAGGCGCTCGACCTTCGGGCGCAAAGACTCTTTCAAGCCCGGCTCGAAGTCCTCGAACGGAATGCGCGGAATTTTCGCGCCGCCCTTTTTAGCTTGATTGGCCGCCTTATCGCTCATTGCCGCCTCCCTGCGGTTGAGTGTGGCGCCTTACGGCGTCTCGATCACGATATCGTCGCCGTCGATGCGTAGCGGGTAGGTCTTGAGATCGACGAACACCGGCGCGCCCTGCGCCTTGCCGGTGGCCAACTCGAAGCGCCCCGCATGCAGCGGGCACTCGACGCAGCCGTCCTCGACATAGCCGTCGATCAGCGACACCCATGCGTGGGTGCAGATCGCGTCGGTCGCGTAGAACTTGCCTTCGTTATTCCATACGGCGATTTCGAGGTCGCCGATCTTGAAATGCTTGCCGGACTCCGCCTCGATGTCGCCGACTTTCGCTACGCGGTGCTCTTGGGCCATAAAACGTTCTCTCTCCTGCGGCGCCCGTCCCGGGCGGCCATCATGGTCATGCCGGCTCCGATGAGCCGATCCCCCGACGCCAAAACAGCGCGACCTAACAAGCCGCGAGCCCCCAGCGCCCTAGTTTGATTGATATCTAATGATTAGATACCTTTGCATTTAGCCCCAAACCCGTCAAGGCGGGAACGGCCCGGCAACGCGCAGGGGGCTATCGGCAAGGGGCGCATCCTAAACGCTCGCCCAAACGCGGGCAACGGCGATTCCCTGCAATAAGCTCAATGAAACGGGCCAAAAAGGCTTTAACCGCCGCCGCCAAAGAAAAGGGCCGGGCCCGCCATCGCGGACCCGGCCCGATCGGTCTTGGGCGGCGGGAACTCAGCCCTTCTTGCGGCTCGCCGTGGTCATGTTGATCTCGGCATAGCCCGGATCGATACGGACATCGATGACATAGGGCTTGCCGGCCTGGACCGCCTTGACGCCACGGGCAAGCGCCGCCGGCAAGTCCTTCAGCTCCCAGATCGGACCTTCCGAATCGATGCCCTGGGCCTCCGCGATCTTGGCCAGGTCGACGGCCGGATCGTCGAGGCGCTGGCCGATCCACTTGTTCTCCACCGGGCGGCCGCGAACGATGGCCATCCGCTCCTGGTGGGTCTCGTCGTTGTAGTAGGAGCGATTGTTGGCGACGACCATCAACAACGGGATCTTGAAGCGCGCGGCGGTCCACAGGGCATTGCTGCCCATCATGAAGTCACCGTCGCCGACGATGGCGACCGGAATGCGGCCCGACCCCATCAGGGCGAGCGCGATGCCGATGGCGATGCCCGGGCCGGAGCCGACGCCGCCGCCGCCGTCATGGCCGTAGTAATCCATCGGGCCGGTGAACTTGCTGGCGAAGCCCGGCCAGCCGAGCGACACGCGGGCGTAGGACACCGGCTTGCCGGCCAGCGCCTCGGTGACGCAGCTCGCCATCTCGCGCAGACTCATGCCGTCCTTGGCGCCCTTCTTGGGCGGCGCCGGCGGCTTGGCCAGCTTGATCTTCATCTTCGGCGTCTTGAAGCGCGCGCCCTTGGTCTTCTTGTCGATGGCGGCGAGCAACGGGCCGGTCACCGCGTCGGGCGGTGACAGCATGAAGAGATCGGCGGCCGGCAGCGCCTGGTAATCCATGCTCCAGCCACGATGGATATACATATCGACCGAGCAGTTGATGACCTTCGCCTTGACGTTGGGCGAGCCGGTGCATTGCGTCAGGAAGCCGGCGAGATCGAGCCAGTCGTAAGCGAGGATCACGTCGGCGGCCTCGATGACCTGCTTGGTGGCGTCAGCCGGACGGAAGCGGCCCTCGACGACGTGCAGCGGATGCTCGGTCGGGAAGGCCGAGGAATTGTGCATGTCGGTGAGCACCACGGCGCCCATCGCCTCGGCCAGCTCGACGCGCTTGTCCCAGTCTTCTTGGCTACGCGAGACGCGGCCGCACAGGAACACCGGCTTCTTCGCCTTGACGAGAAGATCGGCGGCTGCGGCGATGCTGTCGGCCGGCGGGGCCGGCGGCGCAGCCGGCTCATAGCGCGACATGTCGGGGAATTCGACCTCGCCCGTCAGCTTGCCTTCCTGCAGGCCGGCATCGAGGTTGATGTAGGTCGGGCCGTTCGGCGCGGTCAGGGTGATCTGGCGCGCGCGGGCAATGGCTTCGATGGTGGCGGGCACCGAGCCCGGCTGGTCGTCCCATTTGGTGAAGTCGCGGATCAGAGCGCCCTGATCGCGCGCGGTGTGGATCCAGTCGATCCACGGCCGGCGCTGGTCGGCATCGACCGGGCCCGTGGCGCCGAAGATGATCATCGGCACGCGGTCGCACCAAGCATTGAAGATCGCCATGCTGGCATGCATCAGGCCGACGTTGCTGTGCACGCTGACAAACATCGGCTTTTCGGTGACCTTGGCATAACCGTGGGCGATGGCGACCGAATGTTCCTCGTGCATGCAGATGACCATCTGCGGATTGGTGTTGCCGAGGTAATTGACGATCGAGTCATGGAAGCCGCGATAGCTCGCGCCCGGCACCAAGCTCATGTATTTCAGATCGAGGCGCTGGGCGAATTCGGCGATGGCGTCGGAATTCCACCCCATGCGGCGATTGCTGCTGAGCTTCGCCGGACGATCGGCATGGGCCAGCTTGCCTTCGGACGATTTCTTGTTGCGGGTCGCCATTGGTCTTGTCCCCTTGATCCCTGAAAACGAAAGAACCGGTTATAGCGACCGGTTATGGCCCTGATAATAGGGTTTAAGCGTACGGGATTGTCCACGCATGAACATCAAGTCAGCGACGACAAGCCTGCGAAGACCGCTGAATCAGGCTTTCGCGAGGTCCGCCATCTTCACGGCTTCGTTCGCCAGATCGGCTTCGGCCAGCACTTTCCCGGCCTGCACGATCTGCTTCGCGAAACGGGCTTCACGGCCCATGTTGAAGAGATTGATCGCGACCACCTTGCCGCCGTGCAAGTAGAACAGCATGAACTTGCCCGAATCGGGATTTCCGCGCGTGACCACCATGTCCCAGCCGGTCGGCACGCCGACGATCTGCAGGTTCACGTCATACTGATCCGACCAGAACCACGGCGTGTCCATGAACGGTTTGGGCGCCTCGCCCTTCAACTCGGCAACCATATTTCCCGCCACCGCGATGCCGCCGTTTTGCGCGTTCGCCCAGGTTTCCAGGCGCGCTTGAATGCCATGCACGTGGACGGGGATGTTGGCAACGTCACCGGCGGCATAAACATCGGCGGCGCTGGTATGGCCGAATTCATCGACCGTGATGCCGTTGCTGGCGGCGATGCCGGCATCGGTCGCCAATTCGACGTTGGGGATGATGCCGATGCCGACCACCACGATGTCGGCCGGCAGCACGGTACCGTCGCCGAGCCGCACGCCGGTGACCTTGCCGTCACCCTCGATGCTAT
Organism: Rhodospirillaceae bacterium; assembly: GCA_947474495.1. Classification (GTDB taxonomy): domain Bacteria; phylum Pseudomonadota; class Alphaproteobacteria; order SMXQ01; family SMXQ01; genus CAMAVH01. The sequence continues at coordinate 37,806 of CANJIM010000005.1, read as the reverse complement.
CGATCACCGCCTGGGTGATGACAGTCGCGCCGTTCTTGCGATGCAGCCCGACGTACCAATCGCCGACCCATTTGTCGCAGACGCGGCCGAGCAGCGTCGGCTGCATCTCGAGAATCGTCACCTCGCAGCCGAGTTTCTTGGCGCTCGCGGCGGTCTCCAGGCCGATGAAGCCGCCACCGATCACCACAACTTTGGCGCCGGCCACAAGCTTGGGCTTCAGCGCCAGGCTGTCGTCGATGGTGCGGATGTAATGCACGCCGAACAGATCGGCGCCCTTGGTCGGCAGATGGCGGACGCGGCCGCCGGTGACGATCAGCAGCTTCTTGTAGGTGATTTCGCCGCCATGCTTGCCCGACAGCGTCAATTTATGCGCGGCAGGATCGAGTTTCTCGGCGCGCGTGCCGGTCCACAGATCGATCTTGAACTCTTCATATTGCTCGAGCGGGCCGAGATAGGTCTTTTCGATGGGCGTCGCGCCAGTCAACACGTCCTTCGACAAAGGCGGGCGCTCGTACGGCGGCTGTGCCTCATCGCCGATCAGCACGATGCGTCCCGCGAAAGGCGCATGGCGCGCGGCCTGCGCCGCGCGGCCGCCCGCTTGCCCTGCACCAACGATAACGATGTCCGCTTGCTCAGCCACTCAAATCCCCTATCGCTCGCAATAATCCAGGCAGTCAGGACCGCCAAACATGCCGATGTGGTTAGCATGACAGCGGCAATGCCGTCACGCGTCTCGCATCACATGGTTCGCGTGGAAAATTCATAGGTGACTGGCGAAACGGAGAAAAATTCATAGCCGCCGCATAAACCCCTTATCGCAGCAGGGTCATCTCGGGATATGGCCCCGCGCAGGGCTTGACCTGCCCCTGATCGCGGGAGTACCCCGTCATCCCCCCACCTTATGAGTCCCCCGCATCATGTCGCTGACCGTCTCCGGCACAGAAATCGGCACCATCGCCATTCTCGTCTGCTTCGGCGCCTTGCTCGCCGGCGGATTGGTGAAAGGCATGATCGGCGTCGGCCTGCCCATGCTGGCCTTGCCGCTGCTCTCGACCGCCGTGTCGCTGCGCGACACCATCGCCATCCTCTATGTCTCGGTGCTGGTCACCAACATCTGGCAGGCCTTCCGCGGCGGCTATTTCGTCCAGGCGTTCAAGCGGTTCTGGCCGATGATGCTGGCGGTGATCGTCGGCGCCTGGTTCGGCAGCAAAACCCTGGTCGCCATCGACCCCATGTGGCTGACCGGCATCGTCGGCGCCACGGTCGCCTTCTTCTCGTCGGTTAACCTGTTCAATCCCAAGCTGACCGTGCCGCCGCGCCACGAGACCTGGATGAGCGTGCTGATCGGCTTGACCGGCGGCTTCTTCGGCGGCCTGACCCTGTTCATCGGCCCGGCGATTATCATGTTCCTGGTCGCCCTGCAGGTGAAAAAGGAAGAGTTCATCGGCACCATCGGGCTGGTGTACCTGCTGGGCGTGGTGCCGACCGGCATGTTCTACGTGATCGACGGCACCTTCCGGGCCGAACACATCGTGCCGGCGCTGCTCGCTGCCATTCCCGTGATCCTCGGCATGTTCGCCGGCCAATATATCCGCCAGCATGTCAACGAAGAGGTCTTCCGCAAGGTGCTGCTCATCGCCTTGATCGTGATCGGGCTCAACATGATCCGGACGGCGGTTTTCTAGGCCGCGCTGGCTGTTGCAACCCGCCCCGGATTTATCCACAGACTCTTGTAGATGACTCGGCCGCCGTGCTGCGCCGCAATATTTGCAAAATCAATTGTTGCGTTTGCAACTAAATCCCGGCAGAGTCCGCGCCACGGCAAAACCGGGCCTTCAAGACCCGCCGCTCTCCAACCTTGCAGCGACCGATTTCATGGCCGATACCGCTCGCCTCTCCGCCTCGCGCGCTTCGTCGGTTGACGACGACCGGCCGATCGACGAGTCCGAGCGCAGTATCCCCTTCGTCATGCACGAGATCCTCAATTTGGTGGATGGCGCGGCGAAAAAGCGCGCTCGGGCTTACGGCCTGACCATCGAGGGCGTGCGCGTGCTGTTTCGCCTGATGTCACGCGACAGCGCCTCGGTGAAGGAGCTGGCGCGGCTGACCGGCGCCGAAATCTCCACCCTGTCGCGCCTGCTGGACCGCATGGGCGACAACGGCCTGATTCGCCGCCAGCGCGATGCAGAAGACGCCCGCTCGGTACAGGTGAGCCTGACGGCAAAAGGCCGCAAGCTTGCGCTGCAAAACCAGCCGGTGTTCTACAAAGATTACGAACGCATCCTGCTCGATGGCTTCGCCTCGCGGGACGCTCAGCAATTCCGGGATGCGCTGGTGCGCATGCTTAGGAATCTTCGCGACCACGACCTCAACCGGATCGATCCGCCGCAGCGCGCGGCGGCGAACCGTTAGGCCGTCCGCGACGATGAACACGACGATCCATTTAAACGCTTAAAGCCCCCATCAGGGAGAGACCTATGGCTGATGACAATCTGAAGCATCAATTCGCCTACCAGGATCTGCGCGGCTGGATCGCCGAAGCGGACAAGCTCGGCGAAATGAAATACATCAATGGCCTGAACTGGGAACGCGAGATCGGCATGGTGACGGAGATGCTCCATCACACCGATCCGGCGCCTTGCGGCCTGTTCGACGAAGTGCCCGGCATTAAGAAGGGCTTCCGCGTTCTGACCAACTTCTTCGGCGCCCAGCGTGCGAACATGACGCTCGGCTTCCCGACCGGCCTGAACCGCCTGGATCTGAGCGAGGCCTTCCTGAAGGTCTATCGCAATCCGGAAAACAAGCCGATCCCGCACAAGATCGTCGAGACCGGCCCGATCTTCGAAAACATCCTGACGGGCGACGACGTCGACCTGAACATCTTCCCGACGCCGAAGTGGCACGAGGAAGACGGCGGGCGCTATCTCGGCACCGGCTCGTACAACGTGACGATGGATCCCGATGAGAAGTGGGTCAACTGCGGCACCTACCGCTGCATGATCCAGACCAAGAACAAAATCGGCTTCTACATCTCGCCGGGCAAGCACGGCCGTATCCATCGCGACAAGTACGCCGAACGCGGCGAGCGGATGCCCGCCTGCATCGTCGTCGGCGGCAGCCCGATGATGTTCCTGCTCTCGTCGCAGGAAGTGCCGTACGGCATCAGCGAGTACGACATCCTCGGCGGCCTCTACAAGAAGCCGATCGAATGCGTGAAGGGCAAGATCACCGGCCTGCCGTTCCCCAAGGACGCCGAAATCGTCCTCGAAGGCTGGATCGATCCGAAGGAGCTGATGGACGAAGGTCCGTTCGGCGAATGGACCGGTTACTACGCGTCGGACATGCGTCCGGAGCCCGTGCTGCACGTCGAGGCGATCTATCACCGCAACGACCCGATCATCCTCGGCTGCCCTCCGCAGCGTCCGCCCGACGAGCTGGCCCGCTACCGCGCCGTCGCCCGTTCGGCCCTGCTCAAGCAGTCGATCCAGGCGGCCGGCGTCCCCGACGTCACCAACGTCTGGGCGCATGAAGTCGGCACGGCGCGCATGCTTGTCGCCGTCTCGATCAAGCAGCGCTATCCGGGCCACGCCCGCCAGGTCGGCCACATCGCTTGCCAATGCCACGTCGGCGCTTACGCCGGCAAGTATGTCTTCGTCGTCGACGACGACATCGACGTGTCGAACCTCGAGCAGCTGATGTGGGCGGTGGTCACCCGTTCGGATCCGGCGACCTCGATCGACATCGTGCACAACGCCTGGTCCACGCCGCTCGATCCGCGCATCACGCCGGAACAGCGCGAGCGTGGCGACTTCACGAACAGCCGCGCCATCATCGACGCGTGCCGTCCGTTCCACTGGCGCGACCAGTTCCCGAAGGTCAACATGCCGTCGGAAGCGCAGTCCAAGGAAGCCCGCCAGAAGTTCGGCCACCTGCTCGAAGGCTGGGGCAAGAGCGTCTAAGCTTCTCTGCCAGATACTCTGAAACGGAAACGGCTCCCATGCGGGAGCCGTTTCTTTTTTCAGTGGCTGCGCCGCTGTTACTCAGAACGACCTTGCCCATCGTTCAGCGCGAGACGCGCGTCATTCAGCAGGGAAAAGCACAGCTCTTCATTCTTAGCGACGATCGCTTTGCCGGCCGCAGAGTGCTTCTGCCAAGCCTTTTCCTTCAGATCGCCCGGAGTCGCGCCGCCGATCTCATTTTCAACGACAGTCACTTCCTCGACGCAGTTGGCGATATCGGCCTTGCTCGGAGCGGCCAGGGAAAGGCTAACAAAGGCCGCGAACAGAGAGGCGGCGATCAGCGTCTTATTCATTGAAGTTTTCCTTGAGGTCACGCAGGCGCTGCCTGCGAGGGGTGGGGGAAATGCGCATCGAACATCCTCGATCGCGCCACCTGAATATGACTTTTAACCTATTAAAAAATGTCTAATATCACTGATTTCATTGACATAACTGAAAGTAGGTGATGCTCGAAACTGCATCCCTAAGTATATAACATTTTGTATAGAGAGCCTCCGGCCATCGCCGTTTGCCGGCAAGGCGGAACGCCACAGCGCGCGTTAGCGTTGATATAAATAACGCCGCGCCGCCTTACTAAGGCCGAAATTGAAAGGCCATATGACCAGCATGAACAAACGCAGCCCAGATCTTGTCCGCATAGCCGCCATTCTCGCGATCGCGGCGGGCGTCATGGCCATTCCGGTGCTCGGCTTTGCGCAGACTGCGCAGGAGCAGCGCCAGGATCAGCTCAACCGCGACCTGGAGAGCAAGCGCCTGCAGCGCAGCCAGGATGCCCGCGAGCAGCAGTTGCAGAATCAGAACGAGCTTCGCCTGCAACAGCAGCAACGCCAGATCGAGCAGCGCAGCAGGATGCAGAGTGATCGCGATGCGCAACGCGCGCGCGATGCCAGCGAAGCGACCAAGCGCAAACCATAGCGCCTTGAAATTTCGCCGGCCTTTCCAGAGGCCGTAAAGCGTGACCGATGCTCATCGGCGCGGGACGACAATGCCCGACATTTTGATGAGTCACGCCGTCATGTCCTTCCTCCCCTCCGATTACCTACCCGCCCCGCTGCCTAAGAACGAGGCCGAGCGTCTCGCTGCGCTGCGCCGCGCCGACATTCTCGACACACCCCCCGAAGCGGCGTTCGACCGCCTCACGCGCATCGCGGCCCAGTTGATCGGCACGCCCATCACGCTCGTCTCCCTGATCGACGGAGAGCGGCAATGGTTTAAGGCCAAGGCCGGGCTCGAGGCCAGCCAAACGCCGCGCGATTGGGCCTTTTGCGCCCACGCCATCTTGAAGCCCGACGCAGTATTGATCGTCCCCGATGCCGCGACCGACGTGCGCTTTCGCGGCAATCCGCTCGTTACCGGCGCACCACATATCCGCTTCTATGCCGGCGCGCCGATCGTCACTCACGACGGCTATGCCCTGGGCACGGTCTGCGCCATCGACAACAAGCCGCGCGCCGATATCGGTCCTCGCGAAGCATCGATTCTGATGGAGCTCGCGCATATCGCCGCCGACGAGATCGAATTACGCCAGCTCGCTCGCCAGTTGAACGAAGAAATCCGCCAACGCCAAAGCGCCGAGCAAGCGCGGGCCTATGCCGAATCGGTCGCCGTGCGCCAGCGCGCGGATCAATCATTGACGCGCCTGACCGGCGGCATCGCTCACGAGTTCAATAATCTTTTCACGGGATTGATCCTGCTCACTGAAAATCTTCAAAGCAGCGCAGACGCCAAGCTGCAAAAATCACTTGTCATGATGATGGATGCCTTCCATCAAGGCAGCAATTTGACAAACGGGATGCTGGCCTATTCCGGCAGGCAGTTCCTTGAACCGGGTAGGCTTGAGATCGGACCTGTCCTGCAGAACGTGAGCGCCATGATTTCCGCCTTGCACGGGAAATCAGCCAAGATCGCACTCGATATCTCGGACGATTGCGGCGCGATCGACGCCGATGGACGTCAATTGATGGCAGCGCTTGCCGAACTGGCGGCCAATGCCGTGGAAGCCGCGGCGCCGGGCGCAGCCGGCATCACGCTCGCCGCAAGCAATGTAACCTTGACGGAAGACGCCGCAAAATCCCTGAATCCCGATGGCCGGCCCGGCGCTTTCGTACGCCTCACGGTTTCCGACAACGGCCCCGGCATGAGCGACGAAGTTCGCATCCGCGCTTGCGAACCGTTCTTCACGACCAAGCCTGTCGGCAGCGGCCCTGGCCTGGGCCTATCTATGGCGCAAGGTTTCGCCCGCCAGTCGAAGGGTTTTCTTGTCCTCGAGTCCGCTCCCGGCGCCGGCACGAGAGTGGCAATGTTTTTACCGCGCCTGTGAGCGCAGCCGCCGATTTCCCTGAAGCCCGGCTTCGCCTAAGATGGGCGCACCCATCGACAGAGGACGGACAGCATGGAACGGGTCAGCATTTCCCTCGACGACGATCTTCTGGTGAAGTTCGACGCCTATATGCACCGCAAAGGATACGCGAACCGTTCCGAAGCGATCCGCGACCTGCTGCGCGAACGCCTGGAGCGCGATCAGGAAAAGCAAGGCGGCGCCGCCCATTCGGTCGGCTGCCTGTCATATGTCTACAATCATCATCAACGAGAGCTGGCCAGCCGCCTGACCGAAGCGCAGCATGACCACCATTCTTACGTGCTCTCGACGCTACATGTGCATCTCGATCACGAGAATTGCATGGAGGTCGTCGTCCTCAACGGCGAAACCGAAAGCCTGCGGAGCTTCGCCGAGGCCACCATCGCTGAAACCGGTGTCCGCCACGGCAAACTGCACTTGATCGGCACGGAGCTGGTGCAAAGCCAGCATAAGCACGGCCACGGCAGCAAACATGGCCATAGCCATGCCAAGCCCCTGACCTAACGATGGTTATGGGAATGCTTAATTCACGACCTGCTTGATATCGAGAAAGAAGCTCGAAAGAACCTTCTGCAACTCGTTGTTGCCGGCTTCGCGATACGACGTCTGCAGGGCGGCCAGCATCTCCTTATTCGGCGAAATCCCGACCCGCGAAAACTCCTTGCGGCTCATGAAGGCCATCGGCCATTCGCCGAGCAGACGACTATCGGCTTCGACCGTGTGCAATTCCGTCACGTAGCGATGCCGCGGGTCATTCTGAATCTTGCGGAAGACCGCCTCGACAACCTCCGGCTCTCCTTCGAGGATCTGCATGAAGGTATTGTCCTCATAGAGGAGAATGCCGGTGAGGCCCGATAGCATATTGTGCAACCGGCATTGCTCGACAAGGCAGGTGACGTCCCATGTGCTGGTCAAGCGAGACGCGCTGAAGTAGCACAGACGCAAAAGCTTGTTGCTCATGATCAAGCCGCCTTGACGCCATCGATATAATCGCTGACTTCGCGGCGCAGGTCGGACGAGTGTCGGGCCAATTCGCCGGCGGCGCTCAGCACCTGGTCGGCCGACGCGCCGGTCGTGGTCGCGGCATCCTTGACCTGCCCGATGTTGCTGGTGACTTCCTGCGTGCCCTGGGCGGCCTGCTGAACGTTGTGGGCGATCTCCTGAGTCGCAGCGCCCTGCTGCTCGACCGCAGCGGCGATGGCCGACGTCGTCTGGCTCATCTCCTCGATGGTCGCCGCGATCGTCTTGATCGCCGCCACGGCATCGCGGGTCGTCGCCTGAATCTGCGCGACCTGGGTGCCGATATCTTCAGTCGCCTTTGCCGTCTGATTGGCCAAATTCTTCACCTCGGAGGCGACGACCGCGAAGCCCTTACCGGCCTCGCCGGCGCGCGCCGCCTCGATGGTGGCATTGAGCGCCAGCAGGTTGGTCTGGGCGGCGATGTCAGTGATCAAGCTGACGACGTCGCCGATCTTCTGGGCGCTGAGCGCCAGCGCCTGCACGGTCTCATCGGTCCGCTTGGCCTCTTGCACGGCCTGCGCCGCGTGGCGGCTGGAGCCTTCGACCTGACGGCCGATCTCTTGAATCGACGAAGACAGTTCCTCGGTGGCGGTCGCCACGGTCTGCACGTTGGCCGAGGTCTGTTCGGCCGAGGCGGCGACGGCCAGCGCCTGGCTGTTGGTCTCGCCCGCCGTGCCGGACATCGACTGCGCAGTGGCCTCGAGCTCGGTCGAGGCCGAGGTGAGGGACTGCACGAGAGCGCCGACCTTGTCCTCGAAGTTGCGCGTCAATAGCTCGAGCTTCTGCGCCCGCTTGATCTTCGTTTCGCTATCGAGCGCGGACGCTTCGTCGAGGCGCTTCTTCTCGATCAAGGCATCCTTGAAGAGCTGGACCGCGTCGGCGATGGTGCCGATCTCGGTCTTCTCGCCGCGCGACGGGATCTCGACGTCAAGATCACCCTGTGACAAGGCCTGCATCGGCTTGACCACAGAGGCGATGCCCTGGCCGACGCTACGCACGATCAGGATCGTCAATCCAACAGCCAGCAGCAGGGCGATCACGATAGCGCCGCCGAAAAGCTGCATCGCCAAGGCGATGATCTGTTCGCTGCGCCGATCGGCATCAGTCGCGCCCACGTTGTCGAGCTCGATCATCTGCGCCAAGGCCTTATATGCGGTAAAATAAACCGGCAAGGCTTGAGCGTTATTCAAGGCCAAGGCACCGGCTTTATCCCCCTTGCGGGATACCTCGATGACGGCCTCGATTTGGCGCGTGTAGGACTGCCAAGCATTGGCGAAAGTCTCGTACAACGCGCGTTCCTCCGGCGACGAAATCAGCTTTTCAAAAACCGCCCCAGCTTTTGCGATATCGCCCGCCGCCTTGGCGCGCTCATCATCCGCTGCAGACATTGCCTTTTCATCGCTGTTCAAAAGGTGACGCAAAACGGCTGCGCGATAGGTTGCGGCATCGGCTTGAAGTGCGCCGCCTTCGCGGACGCTGGGCAACCACTTGTCAGTCAGTTCCGCGGCGATCTCGTCCATCGCATTGATGCGGCTGACGGCGATGCCGCCAAGCGCGACGATAAGAACGCTCAACAGAGAAAATGCAGCGATCAACTGGTTGCGGATCGACAAACGTTGGAACGAGGACATGTGAGCTCCTGGGCTCTGGGGAAATCAGTGCCCGGACCATGCCTCCTCCTCGCGGCAATATCTGCTAAGCCTAAGTTTTGTCCCCCATCATTAAGACTGTACCTATGCCCTTCGAATGACCGACGAAGGGATGGTTTTGCGAGTGATTCGCGGCAAACTCGCCTTCGCGTAACCTTTGCCGCCGGGCAGCGAACGAGAAGCTGGCTGCCGGCATCCGCCCGCGGCGTTCCGAAACGGCCCTGAACGGCTTTTGATTTGCCCGGGCAGGCCCAGGCTTTATGTTGAAAATCATCTTTATGTTGAGAGCCATGACAACAGCAGACGACACCCTGGCCCGCCCCGACCGCACCATTCCTATTCTGAAGGGCCTGGTGCTGCTGCTCGTCATGCTGCCCGGCCTGATCACCGCGGTCGACTTCGCGCAGCATATGCTCGGCGCCAAGCCGATCACCGAGATCATCCATCGCAGCGGCGATTGGTCGATCCGCTTGCTGTTCGTCAGCTTGTTGATCACGCCGCTGCGCCAAGTGCTGAAAGCGCACAAGCTGGTCTCGGTGCGCCGTATCATCGGCGTCGCCTCGTTCTGCTACATCGCCATTCATCTGGTCGGCTACATGGCCGACGAGATGTTCAATCTCGCCAAGGTCGCCTCGGAAATCCTGCTGCGCTATTACCTGACCATCGGCTTCGTCGGGCTCATCGGCCTCGCGCTGCTCGCCGCCACCTCGACCGACGGCATGGTGCGCCGGCTCGGCGGCAAGCGCTGGAAGAAGCTGCACCGCCTCGCTTATCCCATCGGCCTGATTGCCGTGGTGCATTTCTTCATGCAGACGAAACTGAATGTGTCCGAGCCGACGATCATGGCCGGTCTGTTCACCTGGCTGATGCTCTATCGCGTTTGGGAAGAGTTTCTCAGCCGCAAGAGCGTGACGACGCTGTGGGCGCTGATCCTGCTCGCGGTCGCCGCCGCCCTCATCACCGTCGCCGGCGAATGGGCTTATTACGCGATCTTCACCGGCATTGACGCGAGCTTGGTGCTGCAGGCCAACCTGACCACCATGGCGGGCCCACGCCCGGCTTGGATCGTGCTGGGGATTACGCTGCTGCTGCCGCTCGCCGCCGCCCTCTGGCGGCCGATCGAAGCTTGGCGCAAGCGCTCCGCTTGAGCAGCGTTTCGACAAGCGGCCCAGCCTTAGAGAAAAACGGGGGCTTTTTCGCGAAAAGCATGGGCGTCGGCGGCGGGCCCGCCTAAAATCGGCTTCCCCCTGGGTTTGTCGAGGCCGCCATGTTCATCAGCCGCCGCCTGTCCTTCACGGAAATCCCGCTCGTCGACATTGCCCCGATCTTCGGCGGCGACACGCCGGCGCGACGCGCGATGGACGCCGCCCTAATCGATGCCTGCGAGCGCGTCGGCTTTTTTTACGTGACCAACCATCGCGTGCCGGAGGATATCCAGCAGCGCATGATGCGCGTCACCGAAGAGTTTTTCGCCCTGCCGACGGAGGCGAAGATGGACGTGGTCATGACCAAGTCGCAAGCCTTTCGCGGCTATCGGCCGTTCGGCGCCATCGGCGTCGACAAGACCAAGAAGGCGCGCGGCCAGGAAGGCTTCCAGATTCAGCGCGAACTCGGCGCCGACGACCCCGACGTGAAGTCCGGCAAGCCGCTGCACGCGCCCAATCTCTGGCCGAAAGAACAGCCGGAATTGCGCACCGTCATGCTCGAGTATTATGCCGCGATGGAAGGCCTCAGCATGGAGCTGATGCGCGCTTTCGCGCGCGGCCTCGGCCTGGACGACAGCTATTTCGACGCGCGCCACAAGAAGTCTCTGTCGATGCTGCGCATCTTGCATTACCCGCGCCACAAGGCGACCGACGAGAGCGAGATCGGCGTCCGCGCCCATACCGATTCCGGCGAGCTGACCATCATCCTGCAAGACGATGTCGGCGGCCTCGAAGTGCTCAACAAAGAAAAGGAATGGGTGCAGGCGCGCCCCGTTGCGGGCAGCTTCATCGTCAATCTCGGCCGCGCCATGGAGACCTGGACCAACGGCCGCTTCGTCGCAACGCCGCACCGCGTCATCAACCGCGACGGCGACAACCGCTATTCCATGCCCTTCTTCACCAACCCGGACTACGACGCCATCGTCGCGCCTGTGCCCGGCACCGAGGACTACGGCAACGACCACCCGCCCATGATCGCCGGCGAGAACACCCTGGCGCAGTACCGCAAGAGCTGGCCGGCCTTCGGCGAAGGCGAATATTGATCGCCGTCGCGTTCAAATAAAAAAGGCCCGAACCCCAAATATTTAAACGGGCTCGGGCCTTTTCATATCCGCAAGGGTCGATTAGCGGCAGGTCACTGACTGGGCGGCATCCTTGTTGCCGAGATAGACCACGTCGCACGTGAGGCCCGCCTTGAGATCGCTCGTCTTGGCCTCTTCACCGGCCAGCGTGATCTTGGCGCCTTCGAGCGCGGCGCTCACCGCTTTGCCGCCGTCGGTGAAAGCGACGCTGCCGCCCTTCGCGTCGGCCGTGAGTTTGGTGTCCTTGACCGTGATCCATTTCAGGGTGGCCTGCACGACGCCGTCTTTCAGCAGGCTCGCCTCGTTGGCGCGGTCTTGAATCGCCTGCGGCGTGGCGATCATTTTGGCGACATGGGCCTGCACCTTGTCGCCCGGAATCCAGTTGGCTTCCAACTGCAGGCGCTTGGCTTCGGCGACGAAGGCCGGGTCTGTCATCGTGTCGTCGAAGGCTTTGCGCAGCGCCGCCAGGCGGTCCTTCGGAATGTCCGGCGGGGCGCCGAACGGACGGCCGATATACTGGCGCGAGATCAGGAAATCCATCACCTCGCGGTCGGCCGGCGACTTGGCAAGATCGACGGCGGCGGCGACGCCCTTGAGATCGTCGATCGGCTCGACGTTGACCTGTACCAGCACGCGGATCGACTTGTCGTCGAGCTTCTGCTGCGCCGTCGTCAGCACCGTGTCCCAGCCGATCCCGCACAGCCCGTCGACCTCGCCGCGCTCCATGGCGAGCATGACGGACGGCACCGAGGGGTAGCCGCGGATGATCTTGAATTTGGCGTCGGCCAGCGTGTTGAGGAAGGCGCCGACCATGTAGGTGCTGGAGCTGGTCGAACCGGAGGCGCCGATCAGCACCTGCTTCTGCTGCGCTTCCTTCATGGTCTGCACCGGCGATTTGTCCGACACGATGCAGATGCTGGTGAGCTGGTTGGCGCTGCCGATCCAGGAAAACTTCTCCGGCTCGAACGCGACCTTGCGGCCCATCAAAGGCTCGATGACGATGGTGTTATGCAGGATGGCGACAGCCGAGCCGTCGCGCGGCGCCTTGTTGTAGAGCGAGGCCGCCATGACAAGACCGCTGGCGCCCGGCATGTTGCGATAGACCATCGTCGGATTGCCGGGAATATGGCGGGCGTAGAACTGACCGACGATGCGGGCATAGGCGTCGTAGCCGCCGGACGGCTCCGAGCCGATGAACATGTCGACTTGGCGGCCCTTGTAGAACTGCTCGGGCGTCTGGGCCTCGGCCGCGGCGCCGCATAGCGCCAAGCCGATTGCCGCATAGATCGCACGCTTCACGGTCGTCTTAGGCATATCGCCCCCTGATATCTCACATATCGCAGATACAAAAACGCCGGATCGGCGAGCCGATCCGGCGCTGCTGATAGATTAGGCGTTGTAGGCTTCGCCCTTGCCCTTGTGATAGCCGTAGTACCACAGGCGCAGGTCCATATAGGTCATCGGCTCGAACTGCTTGGGATTGTCCGGCGTGATACAGCTGTCCATCACGTCGATCATGGCGTCGAAGTCGGGGCCGAAGAAGACCGGGATCGAATAGCGCTCGAGACCCGACAGATTGATCACGCGATGCTTGGTCGATTTGTAGCGGCCGTTGGTCCAGCGGACCATCAGGTTGCCGGTATTGACCAGCAGCGTGCCGGGGACGATTTCGGCGACCTTCCAATGGCCCGACGGCATCTGCACGGCAAGGCCGGGCACATTGGCCTGGGCGAGGAACGTCGTCAGGCAGTTGTCGGTATGCGGCGGGATGCCGTACTGGCCATTGCCGACTTCCGTCTGCGGCGGATAGTGCGCGAGGCGCAAATTACAATGCGGCTCATTGAACAGACCGTCGAAGAAATTATCCGGCATGCCGACCGAGCGCGCCCACAGCGGCAGCATCGACTTGCCGAGCTTCTCGATGGCGGCATGGTACTCAAGCAGCGTTTCGCGGAAGCCCGGCAGGTTTTCCGGCCAATTGTTCATGCCGCAAAACGGCTTCTTGGCGATCACCGCCGGATCGTCCGGCGTGCGCTCGCGGTTGATGATGAAGGATTCATTCAGCGCCGGCTTGACGTTCTTGATGATCGAGCTGTTGGCCGAATGGGGCGGTTCCTTGATCTGCACGTAACCGGTGTTGTCGACGCGCGGCACCTTCATCTTCTCGGCGAGCGGCAAGTCGAAAAAGCGCTGCGCCTGGGCGAACATGCGGTCGATCATCTCTTGCGGGATGCCATGATTCTTCAAGTAGAAGAATCCGACCGTTTCTGTCGCGTGACGCAGATCGGCGGCGACCTTGTCGGCCGCGCCCGGCTTGCCGGCGCGATAATCGCCGATGTCGATGAGGGGGACCTCCTCCGTCGAGTCGGGATAATCCATCAGCTTGATCAATTCGGCGTCGTCGGTCGTTTCGACCATTTTGCCGACATTGAGCTTCTTCTCGTCGATCTGGGTGGCCATGCGCATTCTCCTCGCTGACGGCGGCCGCGTCGCGGCGCCGGTAAAACGTAAAACCCTAGGCTTTCTTCACGGCGTCGAAGCGCTGCGCCGTGCCGATATCGTATTTCTGTGGGCTTGCATCGGTGCGCCCACCGTCCTTGCCTGGTTCTGTATAGGCCGCGACCTGCAGTAGTTCGAGCTCGCCATCGCCAATGTTTTCAAACCAGTAGCGCGAGAATCGCGGCGTGATCGTGCCTTCGTGCGGGCCGAATTCGCCGAGTACGACGTCATCCGGACCATAAAAACGCACCCGTCCCTTCAGCACCATCCAGAACGTGTCCATGCGCGAGTGATAGTGCAGGTTGTTCTCGCCACCATCCTTCTTGACGATCTGAACCATGCCCTTGACGATGTCGCTCCGGCCAAGATTGACGAAGCCCTTGCCCGTCGCAAGGCCGTCCGGCTTGGCGTAGGCATAGGCGTGGTTTTTCTCCTCGGCGGCGAGATGCTTGGCCTCGAGATCATGCGTGGCTACGACTTGCGACATGGCGTCCTCCGGGGATGACGTTCAGCGATGCGCGGGCAAAGCGCCTGGGGCGGCACTTTGAGAAGCTGCGTCAGCATAGCAAAGGAGCCGCTGGCGCAGGCTATGAGTATTTCGCCGCTCGGCCTGCACATTTTTTGCATTATCCACCGATGCCGCATAGTCCACAATCGTTCAGTAGCTTAGGGATTATTCCGCCGGGTGGAACTATAGTTTCACTTATCCAGCTCACCTGCAGGGGGACCATCCCGTGAAGACCGTCGCTCATTTGATCCGCCGCAGCCTGTTGGGCGGCCTCGCCGCGTCGTTCCTCTGCGCGAGCGCGCAAGCACAGTCGGTCGAGCAGTTCTACAAGGGCAAGACGCTGCATTCCCTCGTCGGCCTCAGCGCCGGCGGCGGCAACGATTTGCAGATGCGCTTGGTGGCGCGCCATCTCGGCAAGCATATTCCCGGCAAGCCGACCGTAGTACCGCAGAACATGATCGGCGCCGCCGGCTTGGTGATGGCCAATTACCTCTATCGCGCGGCGCCGCAGGACGGCACCTACATCGGCCTCTTGTCGAACACGCTGCCCAGTCGCCAGGCCGTCGGTCTCGACGGCGTGCAGTACGACGCCAGCAAGTTCGGCTGGATCGGCTCGATCTCCAACACCGTGGAGATCCTGTTGCTGTGGAAAACCACCGGCGTGACCTCCATCGAAGACGCCAAGAAGCAGGAGATCATCGTTGGCGGCGTCGGCACCGGCGGCATCGGTTCGAGCTACCCGCGCATGATCAACGAATTTCTCGGCACCAAATTCAAGGTGATTGAAGGCTATCCGGGCTCGCCGCAGCTCGACCTCGCCATGGAGCGCGGCGAGGTGTTCGGCCGTGCGCACACTTGGTCCGGCGTCAAGGCGAGCAAGCCGCAATGGCTCGCCAACAAGGATGCTTACGTCCTCGTCTATGGCGGCATAAAGCCGCCGGACCTCAACGGCGTGCCGAGCCTGGAAGAACTGATCGCCGATCCGGCGAACCGCCAGGTCGTCGGCATCGTGCTGGCTGGCTTGAAGCTCGGCTATCCCTTCACCGCGACGCCGGGCGTGCCGGCCGACCGCCTCAAAGCCCTGCGCGACGCCTTCCAAGCCGTGCTGACAGATCCGGAATTCTTGAAGGAGACCGAGGCCATGAAGGTCGATCTCAGCCCGGTGAGCTGGCAGGAGATGACCGCCGTGGTCGACGCGACGTTGACCGCGCCGCCGGACGTGCGCGAACGCGCCAAGGCCTTCTTCGCCGAATAGCTGTTATGCCATCTCGGCGAGCGGGTCGTTCGTTAGGTCGATGAGCTCGAGCACATTGCCGTCCGGATCGTGGAAATAGGCACTGCGTCCTTGGAAGGTGCCGCGCTCGCGATTCTCCTCGAGAAAGACGCGCACGCCGTGCGCGGCCAGGGTCTGCAACGCCGCGTCATAGGCCGCGCCCTGTGCCAGGAAGGCCGTATGGATCTCATGGCGATCGGGCGGATTGGGGTCGATGGGCTTTTCTGAACGGGTCAGGACGAAAAGATCGTCACCACAGCGCAAGAAGCACATATGCGGGCTGCGCCGCACCCGCGTTAGCCCAAGGAGACCCGTATAGAAGGCTTCGGCCCGATCCAGGTCCGTTACCGGAATGGTGAAATGCACGAGCTTTTGCAAATGAAGCATTACATCCCTGCCGTCAGACCATAGAACCCGTCTGGCGCAGTTTAGCCGATCGTGCCCGACCGCTTCGATAGCGAATGTTTTGCGCGAAGAATCAGGGGAGTTTTACAAGCCTATGCCGAATCTCATAGGCGACGTTTCATGACGCGGCACAGGCATCCTCTGATCGCGAACTTTTCTTGGCCCGGCCCCTGCGTAATTTGAAAAAGTCCCAAATTGGTTCACAGTGCAGGCTAGGGATTAGTCACAACGCGTTCATCGGCAGCGGCGCAAGCACGGCGCCGCTGGGCTGTTTTGCAGGGGAGACGTCACGTGATCGCTCAAGCACTCGTCATCCGTACCGCGGCGCGTTGCCTGATCGCCATGCCGCTCGCGCTGGCGGCATTGGCCTTGCCGGCCAAGCCGGCGGCGGCGCAGCAGGCGATCGCCGATTTCTATAAGGGCAAGCAACTGCGCTTCATCATTCGCTCGGAAGCCGGCGGCGGCTATGATCTCGCCTCGCGATTGATCGCCAGCCATATCGTCCGCCATATTCCCGGCAATCCGACGATCATCCCGCAGAACATGCCCGGCGCCGGCGGCATCACCTCGGTCAATTACGTCGCTGAGATCGCGCCGCGCGACGGCACGGTGCTGACGCTGCTCGGCCAGGCTTTGCCGATGGATCAATCGCTCGGCTATACGCCCTCCCTTAAGGCCGACCTGCGCAGCTTCAGCTGGATCGGCAACATGGGGGCGTCGAACCTGCTGTCCTATATCTGGCACACCTCGCCGACCAAGACGATGGAAGACGCCAAGAAACGCGAGACCCTGATGGGCGGCACCGGCGCCGGCAGTTCGACCACCTGGGTGCCCCAAGTCTTCAATAAGGTGATCGGTACCCAGTTCAAGGTCATCAACGGCTACAAAAGCGGCAACGATGTGCGGCTCGCCATGGAACGCGGCGAGGTCGAAGGCTATGGCACGAGCGCCTGGAGCTCGCTGATCGGCGCCTCGCCGGAACTGGTCCACAAGAACCTTATCAACATCATCGTGCAGATCGGCCTCGAGAAGGAGAAGGATCTGCCGCAAATTCCTCTGCTGACCGACTTCGCCCGCGACGCCGAATCCGCGGCGATTCTCGGCTTCATCAGCAAGGGCTTCGCGGTCGGCCAGCCGATCGGCGCCGGCCCCGGCATTCCCGCCGACCGCCTTGCGGCGCTGCGCAAGGCGTTCGACGAGACGATGGTCGATCCCGCCTTCATCGCCGCCGCGCAAAAGAACGGTACCGATCTCAAGCCGATGACCGGCGACCAACTTGCCCATCTGATCGACGATCTCTTGGGCGCGCCGCAAGCGATCAAAGACAAGGTCCGCTCCGTCATGCCGGACAGGACCTGACAATCGACCGATTTCAAACGACGGCCAGCCAGCGCAGGGGCGCCGGCAGCCGAACAACTGGAGACGCCTGATGACCGCGACCACCCATAACAGCAATCAAAAAAAGACCGGTGGCCTGCTCGCCATTGCCGCCGCGGCGCTCGCGCTCGGCGCTGCGGCGCCGGCCAAGGCTCAACAGTCCGTCGAGGATTTCTACAAGGGCAAGCAGATGCGTTTTGTCATCCGCTCGGCTGGCGGCGGCGGCTACGATCTCTACTCGCGCCTGATCGCCTCGCACATCGCGCGCCACATCCCCGGCCAGCCGACCATCGTGCCGCAGAACATGCCCGGCGCCGGCGGCATCATCGCCGCCAACTACATGGGTGAGATCGCGCCGAAGGACGGCACGCAGCTGACGATGATCAGCCAGGCTTTGGCGATGGACCAGGCGCTCGGCCTGACGCCGAGCTTCAAGGCCGACTTGCGCACCTTCGGCTGGGTCGGCAATCTCGGCGACTCGAACATCCTGAGCTACACCTATTACACCTCGCCGACCAAGACGATGGACGACGCCAAGAAACGCGAGACCACGATCGGCGCGACGGGCGCCGGCAGCGCCACCACTTGGCTGCCGGTGATCTACAACACGTTGCTCGGCACCAAGTTCAAGCTGATCCAGGGCTACAAGAGCGGTGCCGACGTGAAGCTCGCCATGGAGCGCGGCGAAGTCGAAGGCTACGCCGCCAACCCGTGGGCCGCGCTCGCCGCCGCGTCGCCCGAACTGGTGAAGAACAAGCAGCTTTATATTCTCACCCAGGTCGGCATCGCCCGCGAAAAGGACCTGCCCGACGTGCCGCTGCTCAGCGAACTGGCGACCGATCAGGACAGCAAGGATATCCTGACCTGGATTTCCACGGCGATGGCCGTCGGCCGCCCGATCGGCACGACGCCGGGCGTGCCGCCAGAGCGCCTTGCTGCGCTACGCAAGGCGTTCCTCGATACCATCAAAGACCCGGTGTTCCTGGCCGCCGCCGAGAAAGCCGGCGCGGAGATCAAGCCGATCGACGGCGTGACCCTGCAAGCCATGGTCGACAAGGTGATGAGCTCGCCGCAGTCCCTCAAGGACAAGGTGAAAGCCGTGATGCCCGACCGTGGCGAACCGAACTAAGTTAAGTATTGTTTGGGGCGTCCTGGCGGGGACGCCCCGCTCCGCCTCCGCGTAAGACCCCATTCGAGGAATTGCTCATGACGACCCTGCAAGTTGAGACTGTCGCCCCCGAAGACGTCGATGACAACGAGAAGAACCCGTTGATCCTGCCCGAGCGGCAGGACACCTACGACGTCTGGCTCAACGCGCAAGGCATTCCGATCTATCGCGGCTTTTACATCGACATCGACGAGCTGCCGCTCGAACATTGGGAACTGAAGGGCGTGCCGGCCGCCTTCGTCATCCTCGAAGGCACCGGCGGCATGAACGACGCTTACGTCTGCGAGATTCCGCCGGGCGCCAAGACCAAGCCGCAAAAACACATGTACGAGGAAACGATCTACGTCACCAAGGGCCATGGCGCGACGACGATTTGGCAGAAGGATGGCAAGAAGCACAGCTTCGAATGGGGCCCGGGCAGCCTGTTCGCCATTCCGATGAACGCCAACTATCAGCATTTCAATTCGAGCGGCCTCGAAGGCGCCCGCTTCTATGCCGTGACCAATTGCTGCTTCATGATGAACCTATTCCACTCGGTCGATTACATCTTCAACAACGACTACGTCTTCACCGACCGCTTCGACGGCAGCGGCGACTATTTCGCCGGCGAGGGCAAGATCCAGGGCCGCTTGTTCATGACGACGAACTTCGTGCCCGACGCGCGCTCGATCAAGCTCTACGACTACAGCGCGCGCGGCAAGGACAGCACCAATCTGAAGTTCAACCTCGCCGGTCAGTCGATGGGCGCCCATGTTTCGGAATTTCCCGTCGGCTCCTACAAAAAGTCGCACCGCCACGGGCCGGGCGCGCATCTCATCATCCTCAACGGCAAGGGCTATTCGCTGCTGTGGGAGCCGGGCAAAGAAGATCAGCCGCCGATGCGTGTCGAGTGGAAGCCCGGCACCATCGTCGTGCCGCCGGACCAGTGGTTCCACCAGCATTTTAATAGCGGCACGGAGCGCGTGCGCTACCTCGCGATTCACCGCAACAACTGGAAATACAAGCCGCTAATGAAGAACTCCGGCGACTTGAAGGCCAGCTTCACCAGCATCAAGGAAGGCGGCTATCAGGTCGAATTCGAGGATGAAGCCCCGTCGATCCACCAAACCTTCCTCGAGGCGCTGCACGAGAATGGCGCTGAGTGCGATATGTGCGACTATTTCAGCCCCTGCCCCAAGAAGAAGGCCTGACAGAACCGGCCTTTGGGCGGGCAATCGTGAGGCCGTGCGTCAGGCGCCCCCTTTGGCATGGCCCATGCATATTTGAAGAAATTCCCGAATCGGGCCACAGTACCGGCCGGACATATTCACAGCGGCACGGCTCGCGCAGATGACGCGCTTGCCGGATCGCCGCCGCCACAAGGAGACGCTACGTGATCGCCCACACCCCCGCCACCAAGCCTGCCGTCGCTAAAGCCGCCCGCCTGTCCATGCTCGCCGCGCTCGCCCTCGTTGCCGGCGTATCGAACGTTCAGGCCCAACAGTCGGTCGAGGACTTCTACAAGGGCAAGCAGATGAAATTCATCATCCGCTCCGCGCCCGGTGGCGGCTTCGACACCTATTCACGGCTGATCGGCAACCACATCGTCAAGCACATCCCCGGCAATCCCTCGATGCTGCCGCAGAACATGCCCGGCGCTGGCGGCTTGCAGGCCGTCAACTACATGGGCGAGATCGCGCCGAAGGACGGCACGCATCTGACCATGATCGGCCAGGCCCTGCCGATGGATCAATCGCTCGGCTTTACACCGACCTTCAAGGCCGACCTGCGCACGTTCGGCTGGATCGGCAATATCGGCGATTCGAACGTGCTCTCCTACGTGTGGCACACCTCGCCGGTCAAGACGATGGAAGACGCCAAGAAGTACGAGACGACGATGGGCGGCACGGGCGCCGGCGATACATCGTCGTGGATCCCGATCGTCTACAACAACGTGCTCGGCACGAAATTCAAAGTCATCAACGGCTACAAGAGCGGCACCGAAGTGAAGCTCGCAATGGAACGCCAGGAAGTGAACGGCTTCGGCGCCAATCCCTATTCGGCTTTGATGTCGGCGTCGCCGCAGCTGGTGCGCGACAAGCAGATCTCGATCCTCGCCCAAGTCGGCGTGCGCAAGGAAAAGGACCTGCCCACCGTGCCGCTGCTCAGCGAGCTCGCCACCAACGAAAACGACAAGGCCGTTCTCAGCTTCATCTGCTCCGCCTTCGCCGTCGGCCGTCCGATCGGCACCACGCCAGGCGTGCCTGCCGAGCGGGTTGCGGCGTTGCGTAAGGCGTTTGATGCGACCTTGACCGATCCGCAATTCCTCGCCGATGCGCAGAAGATGAACGCCGAGATCAATCCGATGGATGGCGCCACCCTCCAGAAGATCATCGACGACGTGATGAGCGCGCCGCAGAATCTCAAGGACAAGGTGAAGGCGGTGCTGCCCGACCGCGGCACGCCGAACTGATTCTTACGTAGCACGTATTTGTGGGGCGCCCGTTCCTGACGGGCGCCCCTTTCTTTTTGCGCGATAATTTTCACAGCAATTGACAAGGAACCCCGGCAGGAGTGCAGTGCGGTCCGGCATCCGTCACCCTTTTCTGGAGCCTCCCCCCATGCAGCACAATCACAACACCCTGTCCGAAAACGTTCGGGCTCAGGCGATCGAACTTTTGAACAAGCATCTCGCGGCCGCCATCGACCTACACGGCCAAGTCCAGCAAGCCCACTGGAACGTGCGCGGCCCCGGCTTCATCGCCGTCCATGAACTGTTCGACCGGGTCTCCACCGAGGTCGAAAACTATTCCGACATGTTGGCCGAACGGGCCGGCGCGCTCGGCGGCACCGCCCAGGGGACCATCCAGATCGCCGCCCAGCGCTCATATCTGGTGCCCTATGCGCTCGGCATCGCCGACACCAAGAAGCATCTGTTCGCCGTTTCCGAAGCCCTTGCCGCCTTCGGCGAAGCGGCGCGTGAAGCCATCACGCTGGCGACCGACTTCGGCGACCTCGATAGTGCTGACCTCTTCACCGAAATGTCGCGCGGCATCGACCAGCAGCTGTGG
The DNA here is from genome assembly GCA_947474495.1 of Rhodospirillaceae bacterium. Lineage (GTDB taxonomy): Bacteria > Pseudomonadota > Alphaproteobacteria > SMXQ01 > SMXQ01 > CAMAVH01. The sequence continues at coordinate 16,192 of CANJIM010000005.1, read as the reverse complement.
CTGGTGGAATCGAACCTCTCGCCGGACTGAGCCCGACCGCTGGGGATGGGGGGCCCGCTCTCCGTCCCCCGGCGCTTTACCCTCCGCGGCAAGACCGCTACCTTGCCGTCTTCGAGGCGTTGCGAGAACGCCTCCTCAGCCGCGGATCGTATATTTTATGGCGCGCCGGTTTCCCTGGGCTGCCTTGCCCGAAAGCCAATTACTGCAACTGCGCATCAAGGACCTCAAGGTCACGCTTGAGGGCACCTGGCTTGAAGACTGCCTGCAGGAATTGCACGACGAATTGGCCGCGCGCGGCCTCGGCCGCTTCAAGCCGCACGCCTGGATCTCCGATGAATGGTTCAGCCCGGACAATACGCCGGGTATCGCCATTCCGTTCTATCTGGCGCATCCCCGCCTGATGCGCCTCGAGCGCAAGATGATCATCGACGTCGAAGGCGGCACCCGCGCCGAATGCATGCAGATCCTGCGGCATGAGTCCGGCCACGCCATCCGCACAGCCTATCAACTGCACCGCCGCCGCGAATGGCAAAAGACGTTTGGACCGGCTTCGAAACGATATCCGAACTATTACCGTCCCAATCCGGCGAGCAAGAATTACGTCGAGCATCTGCGCCTCTGGTACGCGCAGAGCCATCCTGACGAAGACTTCGCCGAAACATTCGCCGTCTGGCTCAAGCCGCGCTCAGGTTGGCGTAAGCGTTATGCCGGCTGGGGCGCGCTCAAGAAACTCGAATATGTCGAGGCGTTGATGGCCGAGGTCGGCGAGGAACGGCCCAAGAAACGCGACAAACTGCGTGTCGACCCGGCAAGCTCGATCACCCGTACGTTGGCCCAGCATTACGCGAAAAAGCAGGCGACCTACCTCCTCGATCCCTCCAAAGCCTACGACAAGGATTTGCTGCGGCTATTCTCCAATTCGCCGCGCCATGCCCGCGCTAAGGCGGCCTCCAGCTTCATCCGCGAACACCGCGCCGACGTGCGCCCGGTGGTTTCGAAATGGACCGGGGAATATCAGTTAACCCTTGATTCGATTTTGGACGATATGATCCTGCGTTGCCGGGAGATGAATTTGCGCGCGCCCGGTTCGAAGAAACAGCTGCTGAACGATCTCACTGTTCTGGTGACGGCCCAGACGGTGCACGCGCTCTATAGGCCGTCACGGAGGCAATGGTACGCATTATGAAGCGGCTCCGCGTCCTGGTGCTGATGCATCCGGATCTCGTCCCCCCGGACTCGATCAAAGGCTACAGCGAACAAGAAAGCTACGTCTGGAAGACCGAATATGACGTGGTGACCACGCTGCGCAAAGCCGGCCATGAAGTGCGGCCGCTCGGCGTGCAGGATGAGCTGAAGCCCATCCGCGACGCCATCGAAGAGTGGAAACCCGACGCGGTGTTCAACCTGCTGGAAGAATTCCACGGCGACACCGCCTATGACCAGAATGTCGCCAGCTATCTCGAACTGCTACGCATCCCTTACACGGGCTGCAATCCGCGCGGCATGATGCTGGCGCGCGGCAAGGATATCTCGAAGAAGCTGCTGAGCTATCATCGCATCCCGGCGCCCAATTTCGCCGTGTTCAAACAGGGCCGCGCCGTCAAGCGGCCCGCCAAGCTCAAGATGCCGCTGATCGTCAAAAGCGTCAGCAACGACGCCTCCGTCGGCATCGCCCAAGCGTCCGTGGTCGACAGCGACGATAAGCTCGCCGAGCGGGTGCGGCTCATTCACGAGCGCATCGGCACCGACGCCATCGCCGAGGAATATATCGAGGGCCGCGAGCTTTACGTCGGCGTCATGGGGAACCAGCGGCTGCGCGTGCTGCCGATCTGGGAATTGCGTTTCGACAATCTCGCCAAAGGCCAGCGGCCGATCGCCACCGAGCGCGTCAAGCATGACCCGGACTATCAGGAAAAGCGCCTCATCATGCAGGGGCCGGCGGAAGACCTGACGCCCGAATTGCGCGCCGCCATCATTCGCAGCGCCAAGCGCATCTGTCGCATTCTCGATCTCGATGGCTATGCCCGCATCGATTACCGCCTTTCGAGCGAGGGGGTGCCCTATTTCCTCGAGGCCAATCCCAACCCCGAGATCGCCCAAAGCCAGGAATTCGCCCAATCGGCCCTCCATGACGGCACCTCTTATGCCGACCTGCTGCAACAATTGGTCTCCCTGGCGATCAAGCGGCAAACCGTTAGAAACGCCTGAGCCGCCCGGAACTTTTGCGAATCACCCGCGTTATCTATACGTTTTACCGTGAATCTCGTTCCTGGGGGACGAGACCGGCGCAGAGAAAGCCTTGAACAACCATGCAGCAGATCGTTGACCGCGCTGCGCCGCCGACAGACGAAAGCCGCTATCGGCTGCTCGTCGAAGCCATTCACGATTACGCGCTCTACATGCTCAGTCCCGAAGGCTTCGTGGCAAGCTGGAACCCCGGCGCGCAACGCTTCAAGGGCTATACGGCCTCCGAGATCATCGGCCAGCATTTCTCGCGCTTTTACACCGAAGAAGATCGCGCCGCCGGCCTGCCGCAGCGTGCGCTCGAGACCTCCTTGCGGGAGGGCAAGTTCGAATGCGAAGGCTGGCGCTTGCGCAAAGACGGCACCCGCTTTTGGACCCATGTGGTCATCGATCCGATCCGTAGCTCGTCTGGAGAGCTGCTCGGCTTCGCCAAGATCACCCGCGATCTGACCGATCGCAAAAAACGCGACGACGAACTCAAACAGAGCGAGGAGAAATTCCGCCTGCTCGTGCAGGGCGTCACCGATTATGCCATCTACTTCGTCAGCCCTGAAGGCTCGGTGACGAACTGGAACCAGGGCGCCCAGCGCATCAAGGGCTATGCGCCTGAAGAAATCATCGGTCAGCATTTCTCGCGTTTCTACACGGAAGAGGATCGCGCCAAAGGCAATCCGGAGCGCGCTTTGAAGACCGCGCTCACCGAAGGCCGCTTCGAACACGAAGGCTGGCGCCTGCGCAAAGATGGCACGCGCTTCTGGGCCCATATCGTCATCGACCCTATCTACCAAGAGGGCGTGCATATCGGTTACGCCAAGATCACCCGAGATATCAGCGACAGGCTGAAGATTCAGCAAGAACTGGACGCGGCGCGGGAAGCGTTATTTCAGTCACAAAAGATGGAGGCCATCGGCCAGCTCACCGGCGGCGTCGCCCATGATTTCAACAATCTCCTGATGGCGGTGCTTGGCAGCTTGGAGCTGGCGCGCAAACGCATGGCCGACGACCCCCGCATCACGCCTTTGATCGACAACGCAATGCTCGCCGCCCGCCGCGGCGCATCCTTGACGCAACGCATGCTGGCCTTCGCCCGCCGCCAGGAGCTCAATCTCAAGCCGATCGATCTGAGCGAACTGATCCTGAGCATGAGCGAGCTTTTGAAACGTTCGCTCGGGCCGGAAATCTTTATCGACACCCGTTTCCCGCCGAACCTGGAGGCGGTGCAAGCCGACGCCAATCAAATTGAAATGGCCGTGCTCAATCTCGCGCTCAACGCCCGCGATGCCATGCCGAAGGGCGGCCTGCTGATGATCACGGCCCATGCGCAAACCATCACCGAGGGGCATCCCTCCGGCTTGGCGCCCGGACGCTATGTCTGCCTCGCCGTCGCCGACAGTGGCGAAGGCATGGATGAGGAGACGCTCAATCACGCCATCGAACCCTTCTTCACGACGAAAGGCGTCGGTAAAGGCACGGGACTCGGCTTGCCGATGATTCATGGTCTGGCGGAGCAATCGGGCGGCAAGCTGGTGTTGAGAAGCCTCAAGGGCGAAGGCACCGTTGCGGAGCTATGGATGCCCGCCGCGGTAGCCCCCGCCGTCGCGGAAAAGCCCGTCGCCAGCGCGGCGACACCCGCCACCGCGCGACCGCTGGTGATCGTGGCGGTGGACGACGACGCCCTGGTGCTCATGAATACCGTCGAGATGCTTGAGGAGCTCGGCCATACAGTCCTACAGGCCTCATCCGGCCCCGAAGCCCTCGAGAGGATCCGCGAGCTTCCGGCCATCGATCTGCTCATCACCGATCAAGCCATGCCGCAGATGACCGGCGTCGAACTCGCCGACGCGGCGGTGCGCGACTGCCCCACCCTGCCGGTCATCCTGGCCACCGGCTACGGCGAATTGCCAGCAGGGGCGAGCCGTCAAATCTTGAAGCTCGCTAAGCCTTTCAGCGAGAACGACCTGATCCGCACGATCGACTTGGCGCTCCGCGTCAAGAGCGGCGCGGCCTGAAGGCCGTGGCCATACCGCTTTCGGTCTAAACCGCGACCAGACGCCGTTCCCCCATCGGGTGGCGCCTCGCCAGGGTGTCATCATGATGATTGGCAGGGCCTGCGGCTTTGCATTAACATTTGCTGCGCTACCGCTTTCTTCGGCTCAGTCCAGGCCCTCCAGCCTTACCGCGTAAGCTTTTGCAACGGTCCGCACCTTCACGCATGGCCGGCAAACATTCGTTTCACAGGGTCGTATCAACAGGGAGACCATTTATAATGAAGCCCTCCGTCCGTGCCGGCGCCGCCGCGCTCGCGCTTCTCGCCTCCGCCGCGCTGACCGCGCCGAGCGCCCTTGCCCAAGCCCCTTACTACCAGGGTAAGACGGTGCGCTTGGTCGTCGGCTTCACGCCGGGCGGCGGCTACGATACCTATGCCCGCCTGTTGTCGCGCCATTTCGGCAATCATCTGCCCGGCAAGCCGAACGTCATCGTCGAGAACATGCCGGGTGCCGGTTCGCTCACCGCCGTGCGCTGGCTCGATGGTCCGGCGCCGAAAGACGGCACGGCGATCACCGCCTTCAATCCCGGCCTCATCACCCAGGGTATGCTCGACGAGAAGGTCGGACGCCTGAACTTCCTCGACTACGCCTGGGTCGGAAACATCGCGCGCGACCAGCGCGTTTGCTACCTGTGGGCCGGCAAAGGCAGCAAAGGCATCAAGACATTCGAGGAATTCCAGAAGACCAAGGGCTGGAATTTCGGCACCACCGGCGTCGGCGCCGCCAACTGGGTCAACCAGCGCACGCTGCAGCGCGTCTTCAACGTCGACATGAAGATCATCACCGGCTTCCCAGGCTCGCCCGAGCAGCGCCTCGCGGTCGAGCGCGGCGAATTGGACGGCGACTGCGGCTCCTGGACGTCGATCCCCGACGATTGGCGCAACAACAAGCTGATCACGCCGATCCTCAAGCTCTCCAAGGAACTGCCGCCGGATGCGCCGAAGGACGTGCCGTGGGCCAACGACGTCGCCAAGACGGACGAGGACCGCGCGGTGCTCAACGTGCTGAACGGCGCCGGCGAAATCGGCCGTCCCTACATCGTCTCTAAGCAGGTGCCCGCCAACGTTCTGGCGATCCTGCGTAAAGCGTTCGACGAGACGATGACGGACAAGGCCTTCATCGCCGACGGCGAAAAGGCCCAGCTGCCGGTTGATCCAATGACAGGCGATGAAGTGATCACCCTGCTCAACCAGATCTACGCCGCGCCGCCGGCCGCCGTGCTGAAGGCCAAAGCGATCACAGAGTAGGTCGGTCGATCTAGCCTAAAACGAAATCGGCGGGTTTTCCTTTCGGAGAACCCGCCGTTTCTTTTACGCCCGCAGATACAATCAGCGGTTCCAGCCATAGAGATCGAGCGTGTTCGCGCCATGGCGCAGCTGTTTCATGATCTCGGCCTCTTTCTCTTCGCGTTCGCGCGAGGCTACGATCACGTCGGCGACGCGGGCGCGCGGGATGGCGACGACGCCGTCGATGTCGCCGGCGACAAGATCGCCCGGCTTCACGATGATATCGCCCATCATCACTGGCGCGTTGAGCCAGCCCGTGGCGCCGAAGTCCTTGCCGGTGCCGCGCATGCAGAGGCCGCGCGCGAAGACCGGAAAGCCGAGACCCGGCAGCAGATCGCCGTCGCGCACGCAGCCGTCGATCACCAAACCGCCGAGCTTGGCTGCCAGCGCACCGGTCGACATGATCTCGCCCCAATAGCCCGCCTCATAGACGCCGCTGACATAGGCGACCAGCACGTCGCCCGGCTTGGCCGCGGCGATGGCCCTGTGTAGCCAGAGATTGTCGGTGCCTGGGCCGTGCACGGTGAAGGCCGGGCCGCACAGGCGAAAACCTGCGCCCATCGGCTTGATCGCCGACGGCAGCGCGCCGATCTTGCCGGCCGCCTCATGCAAGGTGGCGGTGCCGAATTTAGCCGCCTTGGCGACCAGCTCCGGGGCCACACGCTCGAAGTCGAGGATTTCGGTCGGGCCGACTGTTTTCAGGGGCATGGTTCAGGCCTTCTCGCGCGTTTGCAGGGAATGGTACTTGTTGACCTTGCGGGCCTCGTCGAGCCGCATGCCGCCGCGGATCGCCGCGCGGATTTTTTCCTCGGCAGCCTCGATCTCCTCGGCGGCCGCCAGCACCTTCTCTTCATGCTCCTTGGGAATCACCAGCACGCCGTCGGCATCGCCGCGCAGCAGGTCGCCCGGCGCGACGCGGGCGCGGCCGATGGTGACGGTGACGTTAGTGCCTTCGACCTGCACGCGGTCCTTGCCGGTGCGCATCCAATGATCCTTGGCATAGACCGGATAGCCGAGCTTCATGCAGAGGGCGACGTCGCGACAGATACCATCGATGACCGTGCCGGCAATCTTTCGGCGATGGGCGATTTCGGTAAGGATGTCACCCCACACGGTGACGTCGTCGCGTCCGCCGTTGTCGAGCACGATGACGCTGCCTTCCGGCACGTCGTCGATAAAGTCGCCCACCGTGCCGGACGGCGTCTGCGACGGGCCGTATTTGATGGTGAACGCGCGACCGGCGAGGCGGAAACTCGAATCGCGCGGCTTGATGAGATAGCACTGGCCGACGATACCGAGGCGGTCGAGCGCATCGGAGATCGTGGCGGTGTCGAGCTTGGCGGCCCGTTCGACGTTCTTGTCCATGATGTCCCCGTTCTTAACGCAGCATATGTTCGTAGTCGGCGCCCATCACTTCGGTGATCGGCTTGCCGTCCATCAGCGCCTTGGCCATGACGGCCTCGCGCTTGGCGATTTTCTCCGCCTCGCCGACGACTTTTTCCGCGTTGGCCGCGCTGACGAAGACGACAGCGCTGCCGTCGGCCAGCACGTAATCGCCGGCATTGACCGTGACCTCGCCCACCGTGATCGGCCCATCGGTCGCCGCTTCGACGACGCGGCCGCGCGCCGTGCGCGCCGTGGTGCGCGGCGCGTAGACCGCGAAATCCATCTGCTTGGCCTCGTCGATATCGCGCACCGGGCCGCTGGCGATCACGCCGCCGACACCGCGCACTTTCGCGCCCATCGACAGAATGCCGCCCCAAGATCCGGCATCGAGGCCGGTGTTCTGCTCGACGACGATAATCTCACCCGGCTGGCAGGCCATGATCGCCTTGGAGCCGAGATGCACCGGCGCGCCAGACGTGGCCGGGGCGTCCGCCGCTTTCACCAGTTTGACCGTGTGGACGCGGCCGGCGATCTTGCGCGCCGCGGACAGGGGCAGCAGCCCTGTCACGCAGGCCGTGATGCCGAGCTTGTCGGAGGCGTCGGACAATGCGCAGGCGTCGAGCCGCAGCAAGCGCGTGGTGATCGGGTCTTCCATGCTCATCAGGTCCTTCGATTAGGAGGCAATCGTGGCCGACAACTTCTTCCAGCGGAGGGCGAATTTCCAGTTGGATCGAAGGACTTATGGAAAATTTATAGCGCCGACGACCGGTAAATATGCCGCCGGAGGGCCGGCATGGTTTTCGCCAGTTGCCATTAACTGATAGGCTCGGCGAACCCGTAGCGCCCTCAAGCGTTCCCCTCCTGACATCGCACGGCCGCCCTGGCCGCCGCGAGGGGAGAATTCCCCTCCCCTTGAGCCAGATCGAGACGCCCCCGCCCGTGGTTGCCATCCCCGCCGATAAGCCGAAAGGCCCGCCAAGCAGCGTCTTGGCGCCGCTCAAACATCCGATCTTCCGCGCCGTCTGGCTCGCCAGCATGGGCTCGAATTTCGGCGGCATGATCCAATCGGTCGGCGCCGCTTGGCTGATGGCCTCGATTGCCAAGGAAGCCGACACGGTGGCGCTGATCCAGGCTTCGGTCACTGCGCCCATCATGTTGTTCTCGCTGATGGCTGGTGCGCTCGCCGATACCCTCGACCGCCGCAAAATCATGCTGACGGCCCAGAGCTTCATGCTCGTCGCTTCGGTGGCGCTGGCCGCCGTCACCTGGGGCGGTGTCGTCACGCCCTGGCTGCTGATCCTGTTCACCTTCCTGATCGGCTGCGGCAGCGCCTTCAACGGCCCGGCCTGGCAGGCGTCGGTCGGCGAGATGGTGCCGCGTAGCGATCTGCCGAGCGCTGTCGCGCTCAACAGTATGGGCTTCAACATCGCACGCAGTGTCGGCCCGGCCGTCGGCGGCGCCATCGTCGCGGCAGTCGGCGCCGCTTTCGCCTTCGCGCTCAACGCGCTGAGCTACATCGGCCTGATCTTCGTCCTCGCGCGCTGGAGGCCCACCCGGCCGCCACAAATGCTGCCGGCCGAACCACTCGCCACCGCCATGGGATCGGGCATCCGCTATGTTTCCATGTCGCCGCATCTGCGCGTCATCATGCTGCGCAGCGCCATCTTCGGCTTCGCCGCCGTCGCCGTGCAGGCCCTGATGCCCTTGATCGCCCGCGACCACGTCACCAGCGGTCCCTTGGGCTACGGCCTGCTGCTCGGTGCCTACGGTGTCGGCGCGGTTTGCGGTGCCGTCTCCAGCGACAAGCTGCGCCAACGCTTCTCGATCGAAGGCGTCGTGCGCTGCGCCTGCCTGTTCTTCGCCGCCGCCACCTTGCTTGCCGCTTTTAGCCCCTACCTGCTGCTGACCATGGCCGGCTTCCTGTTCGCCGGCGCCGGCTGGGTGCTTGCGCTCTCGACGTTCAACACCTCGGTGCAGATGTCGGCACCGCGCTGGGTCGTGGCGCGCTCGCTATCGCTCTACCAGATGTCGGCCTTCGGCGGCATGGCGCTTGGCAGCTGGTGCTGGGGCCTCGTCGCGGAATTTCACGGCATTCCCATCGCGCTCTGCGCCGCCGCCGCCGTGCTGCTGACCAATCTCACGCTCGGCTTCTGGCTGCCGCTGCCCCAGCTCGCCGGCCTCAAACTCGATCCATTGAATCGCTTCAAGGAACCAGAGATCGCTCTACATATCGAACCACGCAGCGGTCCCGTGGTCATCACCATCGAATACAGGATTCGCGAGGAAGACTTGGTCACCTTCCTGCGCGTGATGGCCGAGCGCCGCCGCATTCGCAAACGCGACGGCGCGCGCAATTGGACACTGCTGCGCGATCTCAACGATCCAGAGATATGGATCGAGCGTTACCATACGCCGACATGGCTGGATTACATCCGCCACAACAACCGCATCACCGAGGGCGATGCCACGATCAGCGAGGAGCTGCGCCTGCTGCATAAGGGCGCCGAAACGCCGCGCGTGCACCGCATGATCGAGCGCCAAACCGACGCCATCACCACGGCGCAACCGGCAGCCGTCCAGGATTTCCACGAACCCTTGACCGACCCGCACCGCTCGACCTAGCCAGATATTAATTTTCCGCGCCGATATATAAAGAGAATCAAAGATCGTCCGGAAAAGCCCTTAAAAGACGGAATAAAAATGGCGTTATTCGGTCATCGGCGTTAAAAATTCTTCCAAGGATTCTATAAAAAAGACCTGCGGAATATGTCCAGCGGGCTCTTCAGGGAGGCGATCGGATGGTCGCGCGGTATCCGCGCTCCCGTCCGCGCGAACGCAAATGGATGACACGCTGAGATTCCGTGCTTTTTGGGCGCTGCTCGCCGCTGCGGATTACGGCAGCACCAACCAGGCGGCGCGCGCGCTCAATCTCACCCAGCCCGCCGTCAGCCACGCCATCAAGCTGATCGAAGAACGCCTCGGCGTCGTCTTGTTCAACCGGCGCTCCAAGGGCATGGTGCTGACCGAGCTCGGGGACATTTTCTGCGGCCGTGTGCGGCGCGCCATGAACCTGCTGCTCGCCGCCGAAACCGAGATCGCGCGTAATGCGAGCGATCAGGCGGTTAGGGACAATATCCGCGGCCTGCACCGCCGCATCACACGCCAGCAGCTGGTGACGCTGGTGAGCGTCGCAGAACGGCGTAGCGTGCAATACGCCTCGCAAGATACCGGCTATTCGCAATCGGTCGTGTGGCACGCTCTGCGCGAGCTGCGCGGCTTGGTCGGCGAGCCGCTCGTCGAGCATCGCCCGAGCGGGATCTCCCTGTCGGCCAGCGGCGAAGTGCTGGTGCGTTATGCCAAGCTCGCCTTCGCCGAACTGCGATTCGCCCATAGCGACCTCGCCGCCGTCCAGGGCAATCTCTCGGGCCGCGTGATGGTCGGCGCCCTGGCGCTATCCAGCACCTACATCTTGCCGCGCGCTATCGCGCAAATGTCCTCCGGCTATCCCAATCTGGAATTCACCATGGTGGATGGCCCTTACAGCACCTTGCTATCGGCCCTGCGCTGCGGCGATCTCGACGTGATCGTCGGCGCGCTGCGCAACCCCGCCCCCGCTCCCGACGTGACCGAGGAAGTGCTGTTCCGCGAGCCCCTTGCCATCGTCGCCGGCGTCCACAACCCGCTGGTCAAGCGCAGCGCCCTGACCTTGCGCGATGTCGCCGATCATGCATGGGTTCTGCCCTGCCGCAGCACGCCGAGCCGCGTCGCCCCGACACGCAATCTGTTCGAGGCGCTGTTCCTCAAGAATGACGTGACGCCGCCGCGCAAGATCATCGAATCGAGCTCGCTCAGCGCGACGCGGGCGCTGCTGCTCGACAGCAATTACCTGACACTGATATCCCCGGGGCAAGTCCATTACGACTTGGATTTCGGCATTCTCGCGGCGCTGCGGGTGGACGGGCTGGCCGACACCGAACGGGCCATCGGCGTGACGACCCGCTCCGACGCGTCCGTCTCGCCTGGCGTCCGCGAACTCATTCGCCGGCTCCATATGGTCAGCCACGAATTGGAGCGGCCATCAGCCGCTCCCGCTGCCGTCACGCATGCGGTCTAAAGAAGAGCCGCACGGCTGAACGTTGAGGCTTAGCGCGGGGCGAGACGAACCTCGCCAGCGGCGATCTCGATCGGCACCCGCGTCAAGCAACCGCTATAGAGCGCCGGGCCGGTGAGCGGCTGGCCGCTCTCGATGTCGAAGGTGGCGCCATGCGCCTGGCACAGAATGGTGCCACCCTCCGGCGTCAGGAAGGAGTCGCCTTCCCATTGCAGCCAGCGGTCCTCGTGCGGGCAATTGTTGAGATAGGCATGCACAGCACCGCCACGTCGCACGATGAAGAACTCGACCTCCTCGCCATCGTCGAACTGAAGCAGGAAGACGCGCGACTCTGCTTCCGTCATCTCCTCAAGACGGCAGAGGATGTCGCCCGGCTTCACCGGCGTTGGGTTGTTGTCCGTGTCAGCCATGGGGTCCTTGATATTCCCTACTGTTCGATCGTCGACGGCGCGAAGAGCTCTTCGATCTTGACGAGGCGGGGCGTCAGCCCCTGCTCGAAGGAATATTGCGCCGTGGTCTCCAGCGTTTTGCGGTTGGCGGCAATGCCATGCTGGATGATCGGCGTCGCCAGTGCCTTGCGGGCGCTGGCTGGCAACAGCCCCGTCTCCAAGTGGTACTCGACCGCTTCCTTACGCGCCTTTTCGGCGATCTCATTGGCCTTCACGAAGGCCTTGAAGATGTTGAGCACGACCCACGGATGGCGGTCGGCGATCTCGCGCTTGACCACCATGCAATGGTTGATCGGATAAATCCCGGTCTTCTCGTAGAAACGCACGCCCTCGGCATGCGGATCGGGGAACACTGTTTTGAAATCGGGGTGCTTGTAGAGATCGACCGATGAGCGATCGACCAGGTTGTTGGTGCCCGCGAGATAGCGCAGCGCGCCGTCGAGCTTCCCGTCGAGCAGCATCTGCCCCATGTTGGTGTCGTTCGGGATGTAATTGACCTTCACGTCTTTCGGCGGCGTGAAGCCGACCACGGCCCCCTGGCTATGGTCGTCGTTACGCTCCATCCAGAATTCCATGTCGCGCGGATGCACGTCGTATTCATGCTGCAGGTAGCCGCGCGTCCACAGCGCCGCCGTCTGCTGATACTCCGGCACGCCCATCTTCTTGCCCTTGAGATCGGCGGGCTTGTCGATGCCGCGATCCTTGCGCACCAGCACGCCGACCTGGAACATCCGGCGTGTGGTGAAGATCGGCATGGCGACCCAACGGTCGTCGCCGCCGGCCACCGCCATCATCAGCGACGACATCGACATTTCCGACACGTCGAAATCGCCGAACTTGAGCTGGCGCCAGAACAGCTCGGAGGCATGCAGCTCGGAGCAGATGAACTCGATACCATCCGGCTTCACCTTGCCCTCGATGATCGGGCGGGTGCGCGGATTGTTCGCCATGGCGACGCTGAGCTGCAATTTCATAAGGCTTACTCCCAACTGGCGAAGGCCATGCCGCAACCGGTGCCGCCTTCCGAGCGGCAGGCTGGCACGTAATCGATCAAATTCATCCGCAGGCTCGTCTCGGCGAGGATGCCGGCGACGGTGATCCAGTTCTTCGTCTCCGAGGTGCCGGAGCGGAACATGCTGTGCGGTTCGGCGAAGATCGTCGCCGTGTCGCGGTTCTGCATCGCCGTCAGCATGCGGCGGTCGAAATCCTCGTCGATGACGAAATGGCTGATGCCGCCTGAGGCGCAGATGGCGACGCGCTTGTCCTCGCCCCAACTGGTGATGGCGCGGCCGATCGACTGGCCGAACTCGAAGCAGCGCTTGGCAGTCGGCTGGTTGGGCGGGAAATAGGTGTTGAGCAGGATCGGTATGACCGGGATCGGTTTGTCCTTCAGGATACGGCGGTAGATGAAGCCGACGGCGTGGCCGATGCCGATGACGCCCTTCTCATTGGCGCGCTGCTTCATCGAGGCGGCTACGTCGAACTCGTCGAGGATCGACTGCTCAATGATCCGCTCGGCGAGGCTCTGTGGCACCGGATAGGTCTGATCCTCCGGCGGCTGGCTCGCCGACATGGCGAGCGCGATGCCGGGGCTCTTGGTCTTCATGCGCTCCTGGTCGATCTTGGTATTAATGACCTCTTTGCCGCAATAGACCGTGAAGGACGGCTGCACGTCGTCGAAGAACCATTCGTGCTGATCGTCGCCGACCACCACGACGATGTCCGGGTTCACCTGCTCGAGCTTGGCGGCCAGCGTGTCGAGCGCCTTCTGGTTGCGCGCATGACGCTCCTGGCGAACTTCGAGCGACGATTCCTGTACGAAATCCTTCTCGCCGCGCCGCGCTTCGACCAACTCGGGAAAGGTGTAAATCTTGCTGCGGTAGGGATGCCGCAGGCTCAGGCGGTCATCCGCCGCGCGTAGATCCCATTTTTCCGGCGGGGTCGACAGCAGCGGCCCATGCGACGATCCGAACCCATAAACGATCTTGGCCAACTTTCGGCTCCCGGCAAATGACGGCGCCCGGATGAACCATCCGGGCGCCGTGGATCATAATAGAAAACGCGGTTGGTTTCTTACGGCTTTGTACCAGCGACGCCAGAGGTCCAGTAGCTGTCCCACAGATCGCCCATTTTCTTGTTCGTATCGCTGAGCAGCAAGGCATCGTCGCGCACGTTGGCCGGCTTGCCAACGATCGTGTCGGCGAACGGCACGAAGCGCGGGTCCTGCAGGTCCTTGTGAACCGGCACGGCGAGGGTCGTCGTATATTGCACGATCTGGCCCTCTTTGCTTTCCAGCCAATTGACAAACAAGCGGGCCGCGTTCTTGCGCGGGCTCTTGTCGATGATGGCGATGCCGGAGACGGTGATCGGCACCGGGCTCGGGCAATGATAGCCGAGCGGCGCACCCTTCTTGGCGTAACGCTCCGCGACCCATTCCGGCGACGGCAGGCTCATGTCGAACTCGCCGGCGACGGTCAGGCCGGTCAGCGCCGTCAGGCCTTCCTTGCGGCGCTGCGGCTTGAGCTTCTCAAATAGCGCCTTGGTGAACTCCTCGCCCCACTTCTCGCCCTTGTCGCCCCACAGGCCGAGCAGCCAGGTGCTCGGATTGTTGGTCAGCGCCAGCTTGCCGCCGGCCCAACGTGGGTTGTTGACGAGATCCTCCCAGGTCGCCGGCAGGTCCGCCTTCTTCACTGTATCGGTGTTGTAGGCCATGCAGCGGTAGGACAGCTTGTGGCTGATCCAGGTGCCGTCGGCCGCCCGATATTTCGCATCGATGGCTTTATAGGTCGGCAGCTCTTGCAGAGGCGCGAGCGCCTTGGCTTCCATATATTCGAACACCGCATCGGCCAGACTGGTGACCACGTCGACGACGACGCGGCCTTCGCCGAGCGCCACCAGCACCTGCATGCCGCGGCCGGCGGTGCCGGAGCGTTCGTATTTCAGATTCACGAAGGGATAGCGCTCGCGGAACGGCGCGGTCATATCGCGAAATTCCTTGGGCTCCCAAGTGCCCGAGATGATCGCTTCCTTTTCGGCGCGCGCGCCGTCGATCCAGGCCTGCGGCACCGCCAGCTCGGCATCCAGGCCGTTCAGCGCGTCAGCGCCGAGCTTCAGCTCGTCGAGCGACTTCTGCGTCGACTTCGGAATATCCGCGGCAGACGCGCCCGCGCAAAGGCCGAGGCCGGCCACCAGGGCGACGCTCGCGAAAAGATTTTTATACATAAAACCCCCAATTTTCATGAAGCTTGATCCCATAGAAGGGGCGGCCCCGGTCTTGCGCCGGGGTCCGCGCGATCTCGTCTTACAGCTTGCGCAGATGCGCGTCGCCGCCGTACAGGCCCATCTCTTCGTTGCGATGCTCTTTGTTGCGCTCGAGCACGGCTTCCGCGTCCTTAGGATCGGGGAAGCGGGCCTCGATCTCGACGCGGTAATTGTCCGGATCGAGGAAGAACCAATTGAGGATGCCGGGCTCGCGCTTGTGGCCGACCGGCCCTTCGACCGGAATGCCGAGCGAGCGGATATATTCGATGGTTTCTTCGCAGCGCTTCGGATCGACACGGTACGACCAGTGAATGGCATGCGGAATGCGGATGCGCGGCTCGTCCGGCGGCCATTTGATGATCGAGAGGCCGAAATCGCCGACGTACATCTTCATCAGCGGATACTTCGAATTGTCGTTGCGCCACGCCAGGCGGGCGCCGATCGTCTTGGTGTAAAACTCGATCGTGCGATCAAGATCCTCGACATAGAAGCCGCTGTGGCTGATACCGTTGATCGTCTCTTCCGACGTATTTTTCATGGTCGTCCTCCGTGAAGTAATTATTCGGCAGCCGTCTTGCTGGCGAGCAAGCGGCGGCAAAAGCTGGGACCGTCTTCGCTGTCCTCGATATAGCCCGAGGTGCAGACGAAATCGGCAAAGGGGTTGTCGGCCGGCGTACGGATCAGACCGGGCGCCTCTTTGCCGTCCTGGACCTGCTTGATCGCCTTGAAGAGAATCTTGCGCACCGAGGCGATCACCACGTCGCTCGATCCGAGATTTTCCTGGGTGCGATCCTGGATTGGCCCCTGGGTCTCGATGGCGAAGGCGTCCTGCGTCGGGAAATGCATGCCCATGCCGGTGAAGTGACCGGTCTTCATCAGCTGGCGGTCCTGCAGGTAGCGATTCTCCATGCGGCGGACATGGCGCAAATCCGGACCGACGTTTTCAGCGCGGTTCTTGCGCAGACGCTCCTTATCCAGCGGCTTGTCGCCGCTGAAGAAGAACTCGAAGCGGAAGTGGCTGTAATCGTCGACCGGCACGTACCAGCGGCCCTGATAGCCACCCTCGCCCGCCGAAGTCGAAGGCGTTGCACCCGTCGGATATACATAGTTGTTCACGCGCAGGTACTTTTTGCCGTTCGGTGCGTTGTGCAGCGCATAGATGCGCATGCCGACGCTGGTCGGCTCGGTCGAAACCTCCGGCACCTCGTTGCCGCGGACGGCGGCCACGTCGGCGCCCGAGCGCTGGCTGGCGATGCCCGGCGGGCGGCGATGCAAGAAGGTGGTATGCACGGGATCGGTCGAGCTCTCTAGCCCTTGCAGCCAATTGCACATCTGCTGAACGCGGAAGGTCAGTCGATTGGCATCGGGCCCCAGCAGGAACTGGAAATCAGGGATCAGCGGCGGTTC